>CAMAWP010000293.1 GCA_945861765.1 Akkermansia muciniphila
TCGTAGCCCTCATGGGCAGCAGCCTGTCCGCCGCGCAGGAGGGTCTCATTCGGAAGCACACAGCCCAAAGCAGCCGCGTCGTGCTCATGCTCGACGAGGATGAAGCGGGCCGTTTGGGTCGCGAAGACATCGCCGTCCGACTTGCGAAGTTCGTATTCGTCCGGATCCATGCCTTCGATCAGGAGAGCGCTCAACCCGAGAACCTGACCGCCGAGCAGATCTCGGCCGCCCTGGAGGTTTTATGAGCGACTTCAAGTTTCCCTTGGGTCGGGTGGTCGCCACCCCTTCCGCGCTTCTGGTTGTCCCCATGCCCGAGTTCATCGCGGCCATGCAACGCCATCGCTGTGGCGACTGGGGCGATCTGGACGAGCACGACCGCCTAGAGAACGAGCTCGCGTTGAAGAAGTGGCTGCGACTCCTCTCGGTGTATCACACCCAGGCGGGCGTGAAATTCTACATCATCACTGAGGCGGATAGATCCGTGACGACGTTGCTCCTGCCTGAGGATTATTAACCACTCGACATCAATGAGTTGCGAAACATCTCGTCTGCCCCTCGGTTCCTGTCGGACTGTAAAACCGAGGCCCGTCATACCCCTCGCGCCTCGTCGATCGGTCATCCTACCCACGAACGCGCGAAATCAGCCCCACGGTAACCCGGTTCACCCGGGGATGACCGAGAAAGGTAATCATGGAAGAGACATTGCAAGGGATCAGCCCGATCCCTCGTCCGAGACGCAAGCAACCGCAGGAATGGAAGCTGATTTAACTGAGGGAATGCCCCACCCCGGAGCAGATGCAACTCTGTGAGACCCCCGAGGGCGCTCTGGAATACTGGCGAGCCCATGTGATTCAGCACCCCTACTTCAACCCCGAAGTCGAATGCTTCGTGGTTCTACACCTCAACACCCGCCGACGCATTCGCGGTCATCACCTGGTGTCCATTGGAATCATGGACTCCGTGCTCGTACACCCTCGCGAAGTGTTCCGGACCGCGATTGCTGCCAATGCCAGCGCGCTCGTTTTGATGCATAATCATCCTTCGGGAGAGGCCCAACCGTCTGAGGCGGACATCCGGGTCACCCGGGATCTCATCCGCGCGGGCCAAGTGCTGAAGCTGGAAGTGATCGACCACGTCATCGTCGGCAACCCCGGCCACTGTTCCTTGAGAGCCATGGGATACGTTAGTTGAACCCACACCCCGACCATCACGATGGTCGGGGCTTTTTGTGGCCGACGTGTGATCGAGCGCACGATCGGACGAGAAGGATGCCGCTGCCGAGATTTGAATCATTCGACTACAGTGCGTCGCGCAATTGCTCTGTTTCAATCGTCCACCGTCGTTCAGTACCTTCCGACGGCTCGTGCAGACCGAGGTCTACGCCCGCCGGCAAGTCCTTGTTCTTTAGGATGATGCCTGCTTCAAAACCTTTGCCTTGTTGAGTGCATCCTCCACATCCTTCTTCAGTCTCTCGGCTATCGCCGGCACATTCGGGCTTGGATGGTTCTTGGCACGTTCGTATGAGCGACCGAATTGCTTCCCTCCTTCAATGTCGCCACTGATCACTCTCTCCCTTGCAAAATAGAGGGCTGCAACGATCTCCAACTGATCTTGCCGGTGATTCTTAGCAGCCTTAATCGCCTTTTCGTAATACTCCCGGCCCTCAATCTTCATGCCCAGCCGGTAATGTGCCAGCCCGGTCGTGGCTAATAGACAAATGCCTTGTACCGGAGTTATCCCCGCAGTCACCGCGCGTTCAAGAAACGACAATGCTTGTTTTGGTTCACCCTGCTCGATGAGGGCAAACGCCACGTTGTTCACCAAGCCCGCGTGCCCCGGGTTGGTCGTCAGTCCCTCACGAGCGATTTTCTCACCGAGGCTTGCCTGATCGAGCAAAGACGTAGCAACGGAAGACGCCAGCAAGCGTGGCCTGGCTGAGAAGGATTCGTCCCTACTCCACCCATCGGCCGCCACCACCACGGCATTCCACTTTCCTTTATTGAAGGCGTCAAAAGTCAGCGCCTCACTGGCGTACGGAATTGTGAGCAGGTCGGCGTTGACCTGACCGATGCGCAACCGGCTGCTGGCCCAAACGACCTGAGCCAGCGCGTTGTCTGTTGGGTCTTCCAAAACACTGCGTGAACAAGCGAATCGCCCGTTTATCCCTGCCGTGCTCCATCTCCATCGCAGCCAAGGCGCACGCAAGCTCGCTCTTGTGCAGCGGCTGAGTATCGCCGTGTGCAAGGAGCTGCTGTCCAGTCGATGCACATTTTGCTGACCGCCCGATTACTGATGACACGGCGATTTCTGCCGCCATCAGCCACGGGTCGAATGCGGTTCTTGGGTTCGAGCGCAACAACCTGAGAGCCTCATCAGGCTTCTGGACGTGGAGCAGGAAGCGTGTAGTTGCACGTAGAACAAAACGCTCAGTTGGGAGCGAGGGCGCGTGCCACCTGTAGTGCCTCTTGTGCTGGCGCAATCTGTCCCAGCGGTCACGTACAGTCGAGCCAAATCCATCCAAACGAAAGCGTTCTTGGGCTGGCTGATTCGGCGCGCCTTCAGGCTCTTGATACCCGAGATGATCTGAACGCGCTCCTGCCGTTGTGGTTCTGTCGGTGATGGTTGACTAATTCCCAAGAGCGTCCTCGCTATGCTCTGAGCGGTAGCGGATACGCTCTCTCCTTGTCCGAGGACGAACTGAGCACTTCATCGCGCCCCTGTAGCGCCCGTCCGAACCGGCAGGTGCGGTTCACGTACTCGTAGCGATTCACCTTCTTGCTCAGGTAATGGAAGACCTCCGCCAAGTAGTCGGTGATGAAGCCGTAGTTCCGAGTCAGCAATTCACTGCTGTTCTTGGGAATCTCTCAGCCCGGCAGGTAGGTGTGGAAACGATCCATGATCGCCAGATCGAAAACCTCCGGCAGTGGCTCGAACAAGTCGAACTGCGGCGAGTTCACGAGTTGTTCGATGGAATGATCGATGTTGCCGATGAAACCGAGACTCGCATTGGCGATCACGGTTGCGCCTCGCGAGAAGCGGCCGTTGGCCATGTAGTCCTTCAGAATCTCCATTGTGTTCGTGTCCTTGACCTTGACGCCGACAACCTCGTCAAAGGAAATCATGTCCCAAAACCCAATCAACCCGACCCGCCGGCGTTGATTGTTGTAGAGCAGGACGGACGTGCTCGCTTGTCCGCCGCTGATGAGCGTCGAGTAGGGGGAGAATTCACTGAAGACATAGGACTTGCCCGTGCCGCGTGGCCCAAGCTCGATGAAGTTGTAATTGGCCTCGACCAAGCCAAACAACCGGCCCAAGAAATGGAGTTTTACCCGTGGGGTCAGTTTGGATGGCTCAAGTCCGATGGAGCGCAACAGCACGTCCATCCATTCGTCTCGCGTGAACTGCTTCCGGCCAGTCACATAGCCATCGAAGTCGAACTTTGACAGTTGAATGGGCCTGAGTTCCTCGATGTAAAACGCGTAGTCATCGTCCTCCACATCGTTGTGAGCCACGACGACCTCCGCCCAGATGCCACCCTCCAGCAAACGGTCGTTGTTTTTGTAAAACGTTTCGTTGATCGCGATCCGGCGGGAATTGAAATTCTCCAATTCGGCCCAGTGTCGTTTCTCGCTCTCCACATAGCGGACGTGGACTTTATCAATGAACTTGTGCTTGCCCTTTTGTTGCACCAGCGACTGGGCTCGGTTGGACTCGTCGGGGCGAACGTAACTCTTCTGGATCGTCTCGATGACCGCCGCGATGCCGGCTTGAATTTCATCCGGGTCATCCGTGGCGCAATACTTGGCGAGCAGGAATTCCAGAACGAACGACGGCACGTTCGTCCCCTTCTTGATCTGATGCAGCAGGTCTTTGCGGACGACACACCCGGCAAATATCTGATTCAGCTTTTGGTCAAGACTCTCCATAGTTCACTCCAAGATGTTGGTTTTCAGGCGCAGTGCTTCACGGTAAGCGACCCGCGTCTCTGGATCGTAAACACGCACTTCAAACGCCCCGTTGAATCCTTCCTCCAATCGTATCGGCACTTTGATCGCCCGTCCCGGTTTTACGCGCACAAGTCCTGTCGCCGGATGCACATGGTCGCTCGAAGCCGGTTCGCCGATGATCCTTTCCTTTCCAGTCTCCGCGTCTTTTCCCCACGCCTCCAGGCGCAACTCGATCTCGCCGGACTCGAAGATGTCGCCGGCAAACACCGACACATCAATCAACGGCAGATGCGTCGTTACCTGAGTCGATTTGCCCGCCTTGTAGCTGATCTGAACCTCGATGCTCGCCGGTATCGTGCCGGTCTCCCTCTTTAATCGCACGGCGAGCACAGGCAGGACGCACTCCTGCAACGACAAGCCCTCATGAAAATACGGCACACGCCGGCTGAACGTTCCAAAGCTGCGCGGCACGGCATACGACTCGAAGTCGCCCCGGATGCCGACCTCCTGCCGGGTGAATACCGCCACTGATGGATTGACCGACCCCGAACCGAGCAGGCAACGATCCTTCACCTGCAACCAATCGCCCGACGGCTTCGGCACGGTGTCACCCGCCTCTTGGCCCGGCAGCAAGACGAACCCGTGATCCGTGGCGATGACCACATCGTCAAAGCCCAGTTTCTTCAGTTTGCCGATGCCGGCAAAAATATCTTTGAGCGCACGCGGCATCAGCTCCCGTGCCTTGGCTGGGTTCACTTCGCCCATTTCATCAATGTCCGTCGTCTTCACCAGCAACAGGCGCACGGTGTCCGGCAGCTTGGGCTTCTTCTTGGGCGACACGTTCATGGCGATCAACTCGTCCAGGTCAACCATGTCGCACTGGTCACCGTAAATGCTGCGCACGTATTCGAGCCGATCCTTGGGGACGACCACGGCCTTGTGTTTCAACGTCGGCACGAGCTTGTCCCCTGCGCGGGTCAGTCGCAGGTTGCCATCCGCCTCCGGCATCAGCGCCGCCATGCCGACCAGGGTAATCGTCGGAAGCTGGGCGCACACCGGCGTCAATTCACACGCGCCTTCCTTGGCGAGCAGGCTTTCCAGTTCGATCCCCAACTCGTAGCGCAGCGCTTCCACGAGAAAAAAAGCGATCCGCTTGCCGCGCTCCTTCAGGGCCGGCGCTACCCAGCGGTCGAACACTTCGGTATTTCGCACGCGCCCGCTGGCCGGCCAGCCTTCGCTCACCACCGCGCCGATAAACTTGGCCTGCATAGTCTCCTTGAACGCACGATATTTCTGCCGGGCCGCTTCGATCAAATCGTCGAGGCCATCCACGCTGCCGTAGCAATCTGCCACCGACTGCTCAAACGACCGCTGCAACGTGTCGAGCATGAAGCCGCGCTTGGCGTAGAAGTCGAAACTCGCCGCCACACCCTTGCCTACCGAATCCAGCTCGGTCGTCAGGTCATCCGTCTTGGTCATCAGCTCCAAAGCCCGTACCGCAATTGTCCATGCAAGCTGTCGGTCGGTGTGCTTCACCCAGATCGAAGCCCGTCGTTCGGCAGACAACTTCTGCGCCTTGCCCAACTCACCCGCCAGCGCCGACTTCACGAAGACCCGCAGGAACCAACGTTCCTCGAAGGCGAACGTATCCAGCAGACCCAATTCCTCGATACCCTTCATGGCCGTCTCCAGCTTCAGCTCGCCGGCCACATGGTCGGCCTGCTCCATGTAACGCGCATGATGCCGCTCCGAATCGCGCAGGTTCTTGCAGACGGACAGCACGAGCGTTGAAAAGGTTTTGGCCGCATGCGGCACATCACGCAGGCTGGGCGGCAGTTCCCTGGGGAGATCGAACACGAATTCGCTGAACAGCATGAAGCGCCACAGCTCGCTGCTTAACGTCCCCCATTTCTGGCCCTTGCTCTTGATGGTGTAGCCGAGCACGTCCGCGCAGAATCCCCGGAACTCAGTTTGCCATGACGCATCCGCGTCCAGCGCCGCCGCCTGCTTCTCAGCCGGGGACAGGAACGATACGAGGATTTCCGCCGCCGACTCCACGCCCAGCAGGGTGCGCAGCCGTGGCCAATCCTTGCCTGCGCCCACGTTGTCCACCATGTCAAAGTCCGGCACGCCGGCTTGGAACAGCGCCTCGATCTGCGCGGCGAAGTCCGGTTTCGCCCGCCGGCACAACGCCTGATAGTTGTCGCCCTCACCTTCGGGGAACGCCGCGCCACCCAGCGCAAAGATTTGGAACGGGTCGCGGCACTTATCTTCGTCCGACTCCGGCTTGGGCGCGGGAACGTAAACGACCAGTTGCCGCTGTTGCTTGGATTTGCCGGGTCTTGCCATCGTGAGCCATTCGGTCAGCGCCTGCTCGCGGCCTGCGATAATGGATGCCCCGGCATCGATGACCGAGCACGCCTCGCCGGCCAACGCCAGCGCACAATCGCGGTATCGGCCCTCGCGGTCGTAGATGACGAGGCAGCCGCCGGCATCCAGCCGACGCTTGAACTGATCCCGAATAAAATCCCACAGCTTCATGCTTCGCCTCCCAGGTCCGATTGCGCCAGCCGCGCCCGGAGATTGGTGATGGCCACCGCCTCGGTCTGCTCATTCATCACGTAGGCATCCCTGCCCGGATGCACCACGAACAGCCGTTCCAGTTTCAAATCGTGCAACGCCGTGTGCATGGATTTCGTCATGGACGGCGCGTCGCCATACTTGAACTCGAAGCCGTATTTCCGCCCGCGCCAGTTCACCATCAAATCCAGTTCCGCGCCGCCGTGCGTGGCCCAGAAATAAGCATCGCGGTCGCCGGTGATGCTCAGGACTTGTTCGAGGGCAAATCCCTCCCACGACGCGCCGAGTTTGGGATGCGCTTCGAGATCGGCAAACGCTGTCTGCCGCATCAGGCAGTGCAACAGTCCCGAATCCCGCAGATAAATTTTCGGCGCTTTCACCTGCCGCTTGCCCACGTTCTCGTGCCACGGCGGAAGCTGCCGCACCATGAAGGTCGAACTCAGGATGTCCAGATACTTGCGCATCGTTGGTTCGGACGCGCCCAGCGAACGCGCCAGCTCCGAGCCTTTCCAAATCTGCGCGTGGTAGTGCGTCAGCATCGTCCAGAATCGCCGCAACGCCGCCGATGAAATGGTGATGCCCAGTTGCGGCATGTCCCGCTCCAGCAACGTCCGCACAAATTCCTCCTGCCACTGCCGGCTCGCGGCATCCGTCTCGGCCAGATACGCCAGCGGAAATCCGCCGCGCCACCACAATTTCCGCCACTCGTCCTCGCCCACTTCCGCCAGATTGAAACCCGCCACATCCACCAGCGCCACCCGGCCCGCCAGTGATTCCGACACCCCGCGCACCAGCGACGGCGACGCGCTGCCCGTCAGGAGAAACCGCGCCTTCACCGGCTTGCGATCCGCCAGCACCCGCAGCAAGGCGAACAACTCCGGCTTCCGCTGGACTTCATCCAGCACCACCAATCCTTCCAATCGTTCCAACGCCGCCTTCGGTTCGGCCAGCCGCGCCAGCGCGTCCACGTCTTCCAAGTCGAAAAAATGGCTAGACTGCTCGCCGGCAATTTCCTGCGCCAGCGTCGTCTTGCCGACCTGCCTTGGCCCAAGCACGGAAACCACCGGAAAGCTTTTCAGCCGCTCCCGGATCATTTCCAGATAATGTTTTCGTGTAATCATGCTCAATTGACTTCCTTGAAATCTAAAACACCCCGCTTAGGATTTCAAGAACACCAGTCATCCAACTCCATTCCAACCAGTTCCGCGTCGGAAAAGAGCCAGTTCGCCGCTCAAATCCCGCTCTTTTCAACCCCAAAACCGAAGTTGAACCGCTGGGCGCGAACGGAGCGCGGCCTTCAGGCCGCTTCAACACCGACCACGCCTGCGATTTAGGAACGTCCAAAACCATGCGGACGGTGAAGCGGCGTGAACGCCGCGCTCCTACGGCTCGGCTTTGGTTTCGCGCGTTTTTCACTTCGGAGTTCGCTCCATGTCCAGTTCCGACTCCGTCTTCTTCTTTTCCCGCTTCATCTTCTTCTCTGGGGCTTTGACCTCGCACAAATCTTCCAGACCGTGGGCGATGGCGATCGAACGATCTGTTTTGCAGACTTTCTTCACCCGGTCGGGCCAGAGGGTGTAGGCCAAGTGCGCCCACTCGTATTCATCTGTCTCCAGTGCCTCCCAGCACGCTTTTAACTCCTTCTGCCACTTGGGCAGGCGGAACAGTTTCCAGAGCGGGCTGGCGGTGATGAGCACGCCGTCGTTCAGGTTCGGCTTGTAGGGCAGGCCGGCCACGCGCAGCAGTTCGTCGTGGAATTCCTTCAACTCGATGGTGAAGTCGCCCAGCGCCTCAACTTGCTCCCGTTGCTTGGCTGTTCCGCCATTCTGCATTCTGCATTCTGCATTCAACCTTTCCAAGTCCCGGTTCACTTCCTCCAGCTTGGGCTTCACGAAGTCGTTCACGCACTGGAACAGCGTCTGGTCGGTGAGGCGGTGGTAGTAAATCCAGAGCGTGTAACTGCCGAAGGCCGTGGAGAGCGGCCAGTAGATGGGCGCTTGCCGCCGGCTCTTGGAATAGCGTTTCAGGTGGTCGGCGAAGAAGCCGCCGGGCTTGCGGAAATAATCGCGCAACGACTTCACGCCGAGGATTTCCCAGGCTTCGTGTTCGATGGCTTCGGCAGTTGCCCCTCCATCTCCGCGTCGACCGGGGAGAGGGCCGGGGTGAGGTGTCGATTTTCCCTTCGCGCCCCAAATAATCTCGATGACCTCGCGGACGCGGCGCTCGAGGTCCAGCGGATGATTCGGGTCATCCACGAGGATGCCGTCCCACGGAATCTCGATGGGGTAACGACGGGAATTATGAATTATGAGGGATGAATTATGAGCCGATGCCGCCCGCTCCGCTTCATCATTCATCATTCTTAATTCATCCTTTCCCAAGGGGTTGGAATTATGAATCGAAGCCGCTCGGTCTGCTTCATAATTCCTAATTCCTAATTCATCCTTTCCCATCGGCAATCCCTGCGCGTTCTGCAACTGGCCGGGCGGACAGACCGGCAACGGCGCAAACGGGTCGGGCAACTCCGGCACGGCCTGCTCGCCCGTCGCATACCGGATGTCCCAGCGGCCAAAGGCGCAACCGCAGTAATATGAAATCTTGGCATC
>CAMAWP010000294.1 GCA_945861765.1 Akkermansia muciniphila
GGCCCGATGGAGTTTCTGCCACCCACAGCAGGGCGCGGCGAATGTGCGGGCGGGTGGCTATGGGGCAGTCGGTGTGGGTGACGGCAATGTTCCCACGTCCCGGGCAACGCGACGGCGGTTTGCGAACTGTTTCAGCACGGTGATCAGCCAGCACAGCAGGAACAACACTCCCGCCGTCACGGCCATCATCGCGGCGGAACTGGTCGCGCCCAAATTTGGTTGACCGAACAGGCCGCCCAGGAATCCTGGCAGCGTGATGGCACCGATGTGGCCGAGCACCGCGCTTGCCGCCGCGAACACCAGTGCCAGCGCGAGCAGCCAGTGCAGCTTGCGCGTGAGCAACGACGCGGCGGCGGCAGGCACAACGAGCATGGCGATGACGAGGATGCTGCCAACGCTTTCAAAGGCCAGGACGGTGGTCACCGACGCCACGACGGTGAGCCCGAGACGGATGGCGTCGGCATTGAAGCCCAGCGTGGTGGCCAGTGCGGGATCGAATGCGGCGAGGCGAAGTTCCTTGTAGAAGAGCGCGATGAGCAGGGCGTTGAAGAGGAGCAATCCGCCGCTGATCCAGGCGACACGCGGCACACGGTTCACGTCCACGACGGCGGTTTCAATCGAGCCGTAGAGCACACAGTCCGCATCCAGATCCACCTTGTCGGACGCCACGCGGATGAGAATTAATCCCACGGCAAAGAGGCCGCAGAAGACGACGCCGAGCGCCGCGCCGCTCTCGACCTGGCCGAAGCGTTGCACCGCCTGCGTGAGCACGGCAGTCAGCACGCCCGCGATGATCGCGCCAGCCGCCATCGGCAGGATGTCGCGTGAGTTCGTGAGCAGGAATGCGACGGCGAGGCCCGGCAGGACGGCGTGGCTGATGCCGTCACCCAACATGCTTTGCCGATTCAGCATCAGGAACGCGCCGGGCAGCGCGCAGGCCATGCAGATGAGGACGCCCGTGATGACAATCCATGTGTCCAGTTCGGTCCAGTTCATGAGCGTATGCCTTCGGTGGCCGCAGCGGGTTTCTCCGGATCAGCGGGCACTAGCGCGCTGCCTTGGCCTCCAGCCAGCAATTCTTCCAACTCGTTCACGATGTCCGGCTCGATGACGTGTTCGATTTGATCCGCGTTGTGATGGATGTGCTGCGGGGCCACGTCGGCGTAGTGCAGCAGGTAGGTTTCCCAGAGGCGGTGGTTGCGGGTGACGCGGCGGGCATCGAGTTTTCCCCGCGCCGTGAGGTGGCAGGTTGCGCTGCCGGGAGTCCACGCGAGCAGTCCCTCGGTCGAGCCAAGGCGTAACAGGCGGGTGAAGCGTCCGTGGCTCCAGTCATTGGCCGCGCGCAACTCCGCGAGCGGCACGGACTGTTCCAACAGATGAAGCGGGTCGCCAAGGCGATGGCCGGCGTGGCTTTCGCACCATTCGTAAATCGCGCGCAAGAGATGCTGGCGGGCCACGCGGGTCGCGACATGCCGTTGTTCCAGCCAGCGCACGAGCAGGCCGCGCCGCGCTCCGAACACAAAACTCACGGCGAAGCAAAACACAGATGCGAGGACAATGACCGCGCCCGCCGGCAGTTTGGGAAACAACGCGCTCGCCGCGACGCCAACGAGTCCGCTTGTCGCACCGATGGTCATGGCCAGCAACATGGTGACGCCCAGCCGATGACTCCAAAACCGAGCTGCCGCCGCCGGAATAATGAGCAGCGCCACCACGAGGAGCAGACCGACCGCTTGCAGACCGATGACGGTGACGGCGACCACCAGGCCCATCAGCGCAAGGTCGAGCGCGACCGTGGGCCAGCCCTGGGTGCGCGCAAAATCAGTGTCGAAGCACAGCAGCTTGAACTCCTTGAACAACGCCGCGCAGATCAGCGCCAACGTGAGACTGGCGAACAGGATAAGCCGCGCGTCGCCCGCCGTCATGGACGCCGCCTTGCCGTAGATGAAGTGGTTGAGACCTGCGGCGTTGCCGGTCGGCAGGTGCTGGATCACCACGAGGAGCGCGATGCCGAGACCGAAGAACACACTCAGAACGATGGCGAGCGCAGCGTCATCCTTGATTCGGCTCTTGGCGCGAATCGCGGCCACGGCCAGCATCCCCAGCGCGCCAGTGACCGTCGCGCCGGTCAGCAGCAGCGGTAGGGAACGGCCCGACAGCCCCAGCGATTCTCCGATCAGAAAAGCCAGCGCGATGCCGGGCAGCGTGCAGTGGCTCACGGTGTCGCTGAGGAGGGAACGCTTGCGCAGCAAGAGAAAAGTGCCGACCAGCCCGCCCGCCGCTCCCAGCGCCGTGACGCCGGCAAAGACGACGCGCGTGTTGTAATCCGCGAGACTGATCGTGCGCCAGAGTTTCTCCCGAGACGGCCATTCGATGCCGGTGTCGGTGATGGATTTGCCGCCCCGCCGCGCGGCGGGCGCATCGGTGGAATGCGTTTCGCCCGGCCCGTGCGCATGGCCGATGTGCGAACCGGTGCGACTCAAGAGCCAGCCCAATCCGCCCAGCAACAACGCCAGGAGGCCGACCAGATAGAGCACTCGGCTTTGCGTCATCGCGCCTCCCGATGCTGTGCCGAGACGCGGGCGCGTTCGACGGCTTGCGCAGCTTCCTCCAGCAATGTTAGCCGTGCGCCGTAGGTCTTGCGGAGATTTTCGGCTGTGAAAGTGGAACTCACCGGCCCTTGCGCCACCACGCGCATGTTGAGCAGCGCGACGTGATCGAAATACTCCGGCACCGTCGGCAGGTCGTGATGCACGCACACGACGGTTCGGCCACTGGCCCGCAGTTCCCGCAGCACTTCCACGATGGCGCGTTCGGTGGCGGCGTCCACGCTCGCGAAAGGTTCGTCCATCAAATACAGATCGGCGTCCTGCGCCAGCGCACGAGCGAGAAAGACGCGCTGTTGTTGGCCGCCGGAAAGCTGGCTGATTTGCCGCGACGCGTAATCAGCGAGACCGACTTTGACCAGTGCGGCGCGGGCCAGGTCCAGTTCCTTGCGGCGCACTGGCAAGCACCAGCCCAGTCGGCGGTAAAGCCCCATCGCCACCACGTCCACCGCGCTGACCGGAAAATCCCAGTCCACCGTCTCGCGCTGTGGCACGTAGGCGACGCGATGCCGCGCTTCGGCATACGGCAGACCGAAGAAGCGCACGCTGCCCGACGCGATGGGTATCAAACCGAGTGCGGCTTTGATCAAAGTACTCTTGCCCGCGCCGTTCGGCCCGACGATGGCGACCAGTTTGCCGGGCGGCGCGTCGAAGTCGGCGTCCCACACCACCACCTTGGTTTGATAGGCGACGTTCAGGTCGCGCACAGCCAGCGGCGGTGGAGTTGTTTCAGCAGTGTGCATAGGCAATCTAGTGCTTGGGTATCAACCTGCCGTTCAACCCGCGTTCTGGCGCTTCACCGCCCAGCGCGCGGGCAATGATGGTCGCATTGTGATCGATCATGCCAACATAAGTTCCCTCGTAAGTGCCCGGCTTGCCCATCGCGTCGGAGAAAAGCTCGCCGCCAATCCGCACCGGATGTCCCCGCGATTTGCAGCCCTCGATGAGCGCCTTGATGTTTTTATCCGACACACTGGACTCGACAAAGATGGCGGGAATCTTCCGCTCGACGAGAAAGTCCACCAGCTTGTTGATGTCAGCCACGCCCGCTTCCGACTCCGTGCTGATGCCCTGGATTCCGCGCACGTCGATGCCATAGGCGCGACCGAAATAATTAAAGGCATCATGCGCGGTGATGAGCACCCGACGCTCTTTGGGAATACTGGCGAGAATCCTCTTTGCGTAGTCGTCGAGCTTCACGAGTTGAGCGCTGTAACGTCGGGCGTTTTGGTCGTAGTAGGCGGTGTTTGCCGCGTCCACTTCACCCAGCGAACGAGCCACGACTTTCACGGCGTCCATCCAGCCTTTGACATCCATCCAGACGTGCGGGTCGGTGTGGCCGGCGAATTCCGCAGGTTCCAGCAGGAACTTGTCGTCCAGGAGATCCGTCACGGCAAAGACGTGCGCGCCTTTGCGCGCGACCTTGAGGAACGTGTCGCTCATGCGGCCCTCCAGCATCAGGCCGGAATAGAACACCACGTCGGCCTGGAGCAGTTTCACGACGTCATCGCGCGTGGGTTTGTAGAGATGCGGGTCCACGCCTTCGCCCATCAGGCCGGTGACGCGCGCCTTGTCGCCCGCGACTTCGCGCACGATGTCCGTGACCATGCCGCAGGTGGTGACAATGGTGTAGTTCGCCGGAACTGTCTTGGGCGCGGCGCTGGCGGCGAAAGTCATGGCCAGCGCTGTGAGCAGCGTTGCCGCCGGCCAGCCAAGCGCGGCGCGGCGCGAAGAAATCGGAGTTTGAACCAAGACTATCTTGTGGGAGGTTTTCATGTTTTAGAAATCTTCAAAAGGGTTGTTTCGGGAACGTCAGAAACGAAAGGACAGGCCGACGAAGGGGTTGAAGTCCGGCGCGGATTTCGTGACGCCGAAGTTGCAGCCGAAGTCAAGTTGAGTGTTGTCATTCAGCCCGTAGGTGAAGCCCACGTCCGCCTGCCCCTGCCACCGGGAGTCACGGGCCGTGCTCGCCACCGTGAAAAGCTCCAGGTAACCGGCGAGCTTGCCCACGATGGCGTGGCTGAATGTGATCGAGTTGACGAACTCCGTGTCGTAGCCGCCGATGCCGCTACTGACAAAATCGGCTTCCGTCATGACAGCGGAACTCCAGTCGCCTGGCAGTTTGCAACCGACGATGAAGATGACGCCGCCTTCGGTTTCGCCGTTGCGCAGGCTGGATTTCGCCAGCGGCCATTTGACGAAGGGCATCATAGCGAACGCGGTCGAGCCGCTGTCGTTGCCCCACAAGTTGATCTTCAGCCGTGTCTGCACGTCACCGAAACCCGAAGCCTCGCCCACCGTGCTGGCCACGCGGTCTTCGATCCGCGAATTCACATGAGTATCCAACACGAACTGCAAGTCCACGTTGTTGAGCAGGCCCACCTTCAGGTTGAGCGGCAGGACGCTGTAATCTCTCGTCCGCACGTCGCCGCCTCCAGAGCGGTCGCTGTCGAACGTGGCGTTGACGAAATCCATCTCCACCTGGAAATGCCCGGCATCCACCGTGTGGGGCGACTCCGTCTGGTCGGGTCGATCCGTGCTCATCTCGCGCATCGAAGCGCGCAGCGTGGGTTTGAACAGGTGGTGATGACTTTTGTCCGGCAGTGGTTCAGCCGCCATCAGCCCGGTGGCGCACAGGAGGCCAAGAGCGGTGGTTTTCACCGGAGCATGGTTCATACTTTTGTGGTCGGCTCTTCCGCAATCATGAGTGTGATGCGGCACCTGCCGTGAGGCCGACGTGAGGCGGTTCGATGCCTTCCGCCGGCCGGCGGAAAATCGGGTGACGGCGGCGGCGAGAATGGCCGCGCAAGGAAGTGAGCCGGAATCGCACGCCTCCCGCTGGCATCGAACTTCCCGCCCGCCGACAGGATGGGCGTGATTCGCCCCAGACACCCAATCCGGGTCAAAGCGATGGCGCGCCAGGCTCGATCCGGAGCGGCGACACGGCTATTACAGTCATGCCAAATGAACTTAGTCATAACTACTTTCAAGGAGGTAACTTTAATCTCACGCAAGATTGTCTGTCAACAGAAACATTTTTATCGCTAATATACTTAGCCAAGGCTATAAATAGGTTGCATGAAAACTCAAGCACGGCCCAGCACCTCCACGGAAGATTACCTTGAACGTATTGACGAGCTGATCGAGCAAAAGGGCTACGCGCGCGCGGTGGACATCGCTGAAGTTCTCGACATCAGCCAGCCGTCGGTCACTGCGATGGTGCAGAAGCTGGCGCAGGCGGGCTATCTCAACTACGAGAAGTATCGTGGCCTCACGCTCACCGACAAAGGCCGCGCAGTCGCGGGCGTCATCCGCCAACGCCACCAGACTCTCCAGCGGTTTTTCACCCTGCTTGACCTCCCGGCGGAGACGCAGGAACGGGACATCGAGGGCATCGAGCACTGCCTCAGCCCCGCGACGATGAGCGCGTTGGCCCGGCTTGCGGATTTCTTTGAAGCCAATCCTCCCGTCGTCCGCCAGTTGTCGGCGTTCTCAAAAAAAGTATCCGCACGCCGCGCGGACTAGGAGTCTGTCGGACTTCAAAGTTGATTTCGATGGTGAGATCCTGGTATCCCCCGCTGGCGCTACGGGAAAATAGTTTTGGCTCAGCGCATCAGCTCGTCGGAAAATGGAGGTCGTTATGAACAGGGGATGACGGAAACGATTCCTTAGAATCGGAGGGTCAGCTTGAAATAAACCGCGCGATCCACTTCCACTCGCCGATACGTGAGCAGCTCCGTGGAGAACTCGCGATGGTGGGGGTCCAACAAGTTGCGCCCAATGATGGCGAGTTCGCAATTCCGATTCGGTTTCCAAGCCAACCGCGCCTCCAGCTCCGTGTAGGCTGGGATCGTTTGGACCGAGAGTCGATCCACGTAGCGAACGCCCATCCCCAATTCCAGATGCCGTCCCAGATCGACATCCGTGGACACAAACGCCTGTTGCTGGGGACTGGCGAACTCCCCCATCTCCGTCACCGAAAAAGCTCCTTGTTCGCGATTGTGAAGCTGCAAGCTCAAGAAGCTGTAGCTGGCGCGCCATCGCCAGGCGTCGAGGGCTTGCCATGTCGCCAGGGCCTCGAACCCGTAGGACTCGCCAAAGAGATTGTTGTTGATCGTGGTCGGCACGATCAGATGGGGGAGAGGAGCGGGTTGAAACTCGAAGGTCTTTGCCACCTGCGAACGCAGACGATCGTAATCGTTGTGGAACACCGCGCCGTCAAGCGATAGCCGACGATGCAAGCTCACTCGATACCCAATCTCGTACGCCAGCAGGTTCTCCGATCCAAAATCTGGGTTTCCGTCGATGGAAACCAATGTCGGAAGGGGCAGTCCCGCTAACAGAGTGGACGGATCGACGTAGAGCCGAAAATCGCGCTCCGCCCGCGACGGAGTGCGCACGGCCCGCGACACCGCAGCCCATAAGGTATGCCGTTCATGTGGCATCCAGGCCAATCGCGCGCTGGGTTGAACCTCAACACCCGTGTAATCATTGTGCTCCAGCTTGGTCCCAAAGGTCAGATTGAGACGGTCTGGGACCACGGCCACCTCGTCCTGAACGAAGGCGCTGAATAGCTGCAGCCCGACACTCGGATCCCGAACCTGAAGATCGGACGTCCCTGAGATATGGTCCACCGAGTATCGGTACCCGCCGCCCCACAACACCTCGTTTCGATCGCCGAGATGGAACCGATGCTGCACCTCGAAATCCAAGGTGTCCCTGATCTCCGTTCCGATGCCAAAGCCGCGGTCGGTCCGATCGTAATACATCTGGGTCGTCAGTTCAGATTCGCCAGAGAGCTCATGCACCCAACGCCCCAACAGATTCGCACCTTGCGCGCGGAAGCGGCGGTTCGCGGGGACGAGCGACACCCGGTTCGATGACAACAAAAAGAACCGTCCGCCAAAATCGTCGTAGTGATAGTCTCCCTGGAGCGTGACTCGATTGATCTCGGCGGGCTGCCAATCAATGCGGAATCCCTCTTGCGAAGTCCATGAATTGTCCCCGACGCCACCGCCACCTATTTGCGTGTATTCATCGTGATTCGCATATTTGCCATACACTCTGTAATAAGCGTTGGATCCCAACTGGCCGCCGTAGCGAACACTGCCGAAGGCACGCTCCTCGATTCCGCCGCCTCCGCTGATCAGAGTCCCTTGGGTTTCACGAGCGTTTTTCGTGATGATGTTGATCACTCCGTTGACGGCGTTGGCCCCCCACAGGGTCGCCCCGGGGCCGCGAATCACTTCGATGCGATCAACATCCTCCATCACCGTATCGGTCTCCTCCCAAAAAACGCCCGAGAAAAGCGGAGTGTAGATCGTCCGGCCATCCATGAGCACGAGCAGCTTGTTGGCGAAAGTGTCGTTGAAACCGCGTGAACTAATGGCCCATTGACGCGCATTGGCTTGGGCAACGTCGAGTCCCGGGACCCTTCGCAGCGCCTCAGCCAGCGAAGCGCTTCCGGAATGTCGAAGATCCTCCTGCGTGATGACATAAACGGCGGCCGGCGCACCCGAGATGCTCTCGCTCTTGCGCGAGACCGTCGTCACCTTGATTTTTCCAAGATCCTCCAAGCTCAGATGAAGCAGGTCCGTGCCTTGAGCGGTTCCGGCATCCTGTTCAGCGGCCTTGGCGGAGAGAAGAGGCCACGCGATCAAGAGAACTCCGAGGACCGCTTGACCCCAGGAGATAGCAACCCAAGTCCAGCGCACCGATTTGGTGGATGGTATGAGCGACTGTTTCATTGGCAGCAGATTGCCCAAGCTGCGTGAAAAAACAAGAGAGCAGAGTTCGTCCCACGATTCCTGGTTCCTGCACAGATGGCGTTTCCGGTTAAAAGCTCAAACCAAGCCGCGAAGCTCCCGGAACACCCCTCAGTGGCAACACATTGGTTCCTTGCTGTTTTCAGTGGAATAGTTCCCCAGCGGATGAAGACGATTTTTCCATCCCGCCGGGATGACGGGAGTTTGGACCTATTGGCCGCCTTCGTCTCCCGGAGCGAGATTCGAGAATAGCCCGGCAGTTCACTGCTGGGTTCGAATGAGCTCTCGCATAAGTCCCGCAGGGACGGCCGAATCCCCCAATGTCCGACGTCAGTTCCTATTCTCACCGTCTGTTCAGGACCAAGGATCGCCCGAGAATGGCTCAACCGTCCCTTCGGGACTTTGGGTATTGGCGACACAATCCCACCCTTGAAAGGGTGGGCTAGTCTCGAATCTCCCCCTCCGGGAGATGTCAGTCGGAAATAGCTCATCGGATACGACAGCACACGGCCGGAAAATGTCCAAACTCTCCAAACTCTACGCACTCCTCGGGAGTGAGTTCTCCTGTCCGGACACGGAAATGATTCCACCGAAAACAGCGGGGAACCATATCGTTAAGACAGCGGGATCTTCATAAGGCGTTGACTTAATCGGCTATTACAAATACCGTCGAAAAACTG
>CAMAWP010000295.1 GCA_945861765.1 Akkermansia muciniphila
TGGACGGATGCCGACGGGCAATGGCAGCCGGTGGTGAAGAAATTGCAGGAACGGCTGCCGCAACTGGTGACGTTCGGGCCTTACGAGGCGGCGAAGCGGAGCGGGCCGGCAGTGTGGCTCAAGTGCATCGTGGCGCGGACGATTGACCTCGGCCTGGGCAAGGAGGTTGTGCCGATTGTCTATCTGCCGAACATCAGCCGGCAGACGTTGAGGGCGGCGACGGATTGTCCGCCCCTGCTGCAACCGCTCGTCGAGTTGCAATATCGCGGCGTGGTCTGGACGCAACGCAACGGCAAGGACTGGACGGTGGAGGCGTTCCTCGTTTCCGACGACGGGCTGGGTCTGGACGTGTTGCGCGACGAGGCGACGCGGAACTCATTGCACAGTTCGCTGCCGGTGCTGGCGGAAACCCCCCTGCCGCAGTTGGAAGGCAAACGACTTGAAGCGGAGGATTTTGACAAGCTGATGGTGGGCGACCAACCGCGCGACTTGCTGGAATGGATGAATGACCCGAAGGGGGCACGCGAGGGCTGGGGCGAAGGCAAGTGGCACGCCTTTAGGTCGCGCTGCAAAAAAGAATACGGCTTTGATCCGGACGCCGACGGTGCAGTCGGAGCGGCGGAGCGGCTGGGGCTTCGCAAGGAGGTTCCCTGGCAGCAGTTGTGGGATCGGTTCTCCGAAGCGCCCGTGCTCTACAAAGCGCTGCCGGATTTGTTGACGCGGGCCAAGCCTTCAGAATTGGTGTTCAATCCCGAGTCGTGGCCGGACGAAAACGACAAGGCAGAAACGCGGCTGAGGGCGTCATTGTTGGAGATTGCACCGGCTGGCGGGGCGGCGGCACGCGAGCTTGTGCTCAAGTTGGAGGGCGAACACAGCAGGCGGCGGAGCTGGGTGTGGGCGAAGATGGGACGGAGTCCGCAGGCGCAGGCGTTGGAGCTTCTAGCTGAGCTGGCGACCAAGACGGGCCGCGCATTGAACGGGGCGAGCTTGGAGGACTTGGCGAAGAATTACGAGAGTGGCGGCTACGAAGTGGACCTGACGCTGGTGCGGGCGCTGGCCGAAGGAAAATCGAATCAAGACCGGGCGGCGATCCAAGCGGCGGCGCGGGCGCTCTACCTGCCGTGGCTGCGGTCGGCGGCGGAACATTTTCAACAACTTGCGGCCAAGACGCCGTTCGGCGGCGTGAGCCAGCAACCGCTGATCGAAGCGAAAGTGGGCGAGTGTCTGCTATTCGCGGACGGGTTGCGGTATGACCTCGGCCAGGCATTGCGCGCGCTGTGCGAGGAGCGCGGGTTGCGCGTGGGGCTGGGCCGGCGTTGGGCCGGCACACCCACGGTAACGGCGACGGCGAAGCCGGCGGTGTCGCCAGTGGCCGGACTGCTGCAAGGCGGAGTGACGTTGCCGGACAACTTCACGCCATCCATCAAAGTAGAAGCGGCTTCCAGCCGCTTACCGGGGTTTGGCCAGGGAGCGGCTTCCAGCCGCTTAAAAGTCACAGAGGATCAGCGGCTGGAAGCCGCTGCCACCATGGGTGGACAGGAGTTAAATACGGCGCGCTTCCGCAAGCTGCTGGAGGACGCGGGCTATCAATATCTCACCGCCGGGGAGACGGGCGACGTGACCGGCAAAGGCTGGACGGAGTGCGCGGCGATTGACCGGCGCGGCCATGATTTGCAGTTGGGGCTGGCGGGCCAAGTGGCCGAAGAACTCGACGGCATTGTCGAGCGCGTTTCGGAATTGCTGGACGCCGGCTGGCGTTCGGTGCGCGTGGTGACGGATCACGGGTGGCTGCTCGTGCCGGGCGGGCTGCCGAAAACGGATTTGCCGGGCTACCTCGTCGAGAGCCGTTGGGCGCGGTGCGCGGCCATCAAAGGACAATCGAAAGTGTCCGTGCCGAAGGTCGGCTGGTTTTGGAACGTCTCGGCCGAGGCGGCGATTGCGCCGGACATCACGGCGTTTGTGGCCGGGGTGTGCTACGCGCACGGCGGATTAAGTGTGCAA
The DNA here is from genome assembly GCA_945861765.1 of Akkermansia muciniphila. GTDB lineage: Bacteria > Verrucomicrobiota > Verrucomicrobiia > Limisphaerales > SIBE01 > SIBE01. The sequence continues at coordinate 2,002 of CAMAWP010000295.1, forward strand.
GAGTGCCTTATCCCGATGCTCACAATCCAGCCCTCGAAAGAGGCCGCGCCGGTGACGGCTCGGATCAAGACCGTGGAATGGCAACGGCTGCGTTGCCGCGTGACGCTGGAGACGCCGATGGCTGGTGTGACGGTGGACATACGCACCAAGGCGAATGCGCCCGACACGTCGCTGGCTTCCGCTCCGAAGGCGACCGACGCGACGGGACAAGCATCTTTGATTATTCCCGACGATGAACAGGCCGGTGCGGCGGCGGTGGTCGTGTTGTTGGACGCGTCCGGAACCGTATTGACGAAGCAGGCCACCACTATTGGAGAAAGCTGAGAATATGAGCATGCAATTGGACGAATTGGACAAGTTGGCGGCGTCAGCCTTCGATGGCTACCTAGTGCGCAAAGACCTGGTGCGGAAATACAGCCGGCAATACCCCGTGCCGACGTATGTCGTTGAGTTCCTCTTGGGCCGGTATTGCGCGACTGTTGACGAAGGCGAAATCCGGGAAGGGCTGCAAATCGTCGAGCAACAACTGAACAACCGCACCGTGCGAACAGGGCAGGAAGAATTGTTCAAGTCGAAGGCGCGCGAAAGCGGCTCGGTGAAGCTGATCGACATTGTGAAGACGCGGCTGGACTCGAAGAATGATTGCTACGTCGCGGAACTGCCGAGCCTCGCGCTCAAAGACGTGCGCATCGGCGACAAGCTGGTGAAGGAACACGAGCGGATGCTGACGGATGGATTTTACGCGGAAGTGACGCTGGGTTACGACGCGGCGATCGCAGAGGAAAACGGCGGACGCCCGTTTTCCATCGAGGCCCTGCGCCCGATCCAGCTTTCAAAGTCGGAGGCGCTGAAAGTGCTGGCGAAAGGGCGCCGTAATTTCACGACGGAACAATGGCGCGACTTCCTCATCCGTTCCATCGGGCTTGAACCGGCCGAACTCACCGACCGCGCCAAACTGGTTGTGCTTCTGCGCATGATGCCGTTTGTGGAGCGCAACTACAACATGGTGGAACTCGGGCCACGCGGCACGGGCAAGAGCCACCTGTTTCAGCAAATCTCGCCGTATTCGCACCTCATCTCGGGCGCCAAAGCGACCGTGGCGAAGATGTTCGTAAACAACGCGAGCGGGCAACGTGGTCTGGTCTGCCATTACGACGTGGTGTGTTTCGATGAAGTGTCGGGCGTTTCGTTTGACCAGAAGGACGGCGTGAACATTCTGAAGGGCTACATGGCGTCCGGTGAGTTTTCACGCGGCAAGGAAAGCATCCGTGCCGAGGGTGGCGTCGTGATGGTGGGCAACTTCGATGTGGACGTTTTGCAGCAGCAAAAGATCGGGCATCTACTCAGTCCGTTGCCGCCGGAAATGCGCGATGACACGGCATTCCATGACCGCCTGCACTCCTACGTGCCCGGCTGGGATTTTCCGAAACTGAACCCGAACATTCACCTGACGAATCACTTTGGGCTGGTAAGCGACTTCTTGAGCGAGTGCTGGACGAAGATGCGCACGAGCAGCCGGGTGTCGGTGATGCAAGGTCGCGTGCATCTTGGGGGCGCATTGAGCGGGCGCGACATTGAGGCCGTGAACAAGACCGTGAGCGGCATGCTAAAGCTACTGTTTCCCGACCCGGAAATGGAGATTTCCAACCAAGACCTAGAGGCCATCGTTCGCTTGGCGCTGGAAGCCCGCCGCCGTGTGAAGGAGCAACAAAAGCGGTGCCTCAAAAGCGAGTTCCGCAACACTCACTTCAGCTACACGGTTGGCACGGAAGGAGTGGAGCAATTCGTCGCGACGCCGGAGTTGCACAGTGACGAAGCGATTGAGAGCGACCCGCTGCCGCCTGGGCAGGTGTGGGCAATTTCGCCGGGAACGAACGAGGCCGGGCCGGGGTTGTATCGCATCGAAGTCGCGACCGGGCCGGGCGCGGGGGTGCGCATCCTGAACACGCCCGCGCCGCCCGGATTCAAGGAGAGCGTAAAGGTCGGCGAGCAAAACCTGTATTCGCTGGCAAAGAAATTGGTGGGGGACCGCGACCCGCGCACGCATGAGTTCTCGGTGCAGATGCGGGCGATGGATAACGACAAGAGCGGGGGCGGGATGGGACTGCCGGTCCTTATCGCCCTGGCTGGCGGCCTGTTGGAGCGAAGCACGCGCGGCGGACTGATCGTGGTCGGCTCGCTGAACTTGGGCGGCTCGCTGGATATGCTGCCGAACGCGGTGGCTCTGGTGGAGATTGCCATCGAGAAGCAGGCGGCGGTACTGCTGATGCCGGTGGCCGCGCGCCGACAGTTAAACGAACTGCCCGACGAATTGTGGACCAAGATCAACATCGAATTTTACGGAGAACCGATGGACGCGTTTTTCAAAGCGCTGGCGGAGTAAACGCCATGGCTGGCGGAGGTGACTCCAGAATCACAATCGTCGAATCCAAATGTTTCGGTAGCGAACCGGGTTGCCGTGGTCTTGCAACTGGAGAGGTCCCTTTTGCGCCACGCCGCTCAGCGCGGCTGATGTCGTGGCATCCCCCTTCACAGCGACGTGATCCTGAACCAGGATGCCGTTGTGAAAAACCGTGAAAGAGCCGGGCACGACTTTTCCATCGGCCCCAGCCTTTGGAGCGTGAAAAACGATATCGTAGGTCTGCCACTCGCCGGGCTTTCGGCTGGCATTGACCAACGGCGCGTGATGACCATAAAACGAACCGGCCTGACCATTGAAATAAGTTTTGTTCTGGTAAGAATCGAGAACCTGGATCTCGTAGCGTCCCTGGAGGTAGACGCCGCTGTTACCACGCCCCTGTCCATCCCCTTTGACTTCGGAAGGAGCCGCCCATTCCACATGGAGCTGGCAATCCCCAAATTCTTCGTGGGTGAGCAGACTGCCCGTGCCATTGACCGTCGCCACGCCATCGGCGACCACCCACTTGGCAACCCCTCCCTTATCGGCATGCCACTTCGAAAGATCCCGTCCATCGAAAAGCACCACCGCATCCGAAGGCGGCGCTCCGGCAGACCCGGGCGTCACGACCACCGGCTCCTTCTCTGGAGACGCGTCCGCACCATGGCAGACAAGACAAGCGATACCAGAAAGGGTCACGACCGTGAGAACTTTGAAGAGTGTGAGACTGAGCTTGACTCCGCGACGGAGGGGCTTGGAAAAGTGTGGAAAATGCATATTTCAATCATCCCAGCCAACTCCACGGATTTCAACGTTAAAAACTGGGTCGAAACTCAGCAGGACGGGATCTTCACCCATTGTTTCAGCCGATCGGACTCGATCGCCGCATCCATTACGGCCTGGGCGCGGACTCCGTCCACGAATGAGGGTTTGCAGTCGCGTTGTTCGAGGATTGCCTGGATGAATTCGACGTCCTGATCGTAACGAAAGCCCACAAGAGGATCGGTGGCGTAGGGATCACGATTGGATCCAGGCACGCTCAGGAATTCCCGGGGAACGGGCACGGAATCCATGCCTGAGCCACCCTTTTTGCCGATGCGAATATGAAAGGGCATGCCCAGTTCGTAAATCAAGCTTCCTTCGCTTCCGTTCACCTCGCAGAGATCCCGGCTGCGACCGCCCTCGCCGCCGCCTGTGACGAGCTTGGAGCTTTCAAACACCCCTGTCGCACCGTTCTTGAAAGAGCCTAGGATCGACACCCAATCGTCCAAGTCGGAGACTTGCCCATCACGCACATCGATAAATCTCCGTAGAGAAGCGACGACTTCCGTCATCTCGCCCATGAGCAGATGCGCGAAATCGATGCGATGGGACAGCATGTCGCCCAGCTCGCCACTCCCGGCCATGCTGGCGACCTGACGCCATCCGACCGAGCGAGTTCCCCAATCCTGAAAACGTTGGGCACGAAAATGGAATGGGACACCGATGGCACCAGTCGAAATCAAGTGCGCCATGTAGCGCATGGCCGGCACGAAGCGGTAGGTGAATGCCGTCATATGCCGCACTCCGGCATGCTTCGCCGCATCGCACATCGCGGACGCCTCATCGCGGCTCATCGCGATCGGTTTCTCGCAAAGAACGTGCTTTCCGGATTTGACCGCGGCCAACGCGATGGGGGCGTGAAACAGGTTCGGCGTGGCGACGATGACTGCATCGACGGAATCCAAGGCTAACAATTCCTCGTACCGCGTGGTCGCCACGCTCACGCCGGTTTGTTGCACCGCCCGACCCAGCACAGCCTGGTCCGCGTCGCAAAGCGCGGTAATCCTCGCGTCCTTGCACAGGCCGATCCCCGGGACGTGATTCGCCAGCGCAATCCCACCACAACCGATCAAGCCTATGCCGATTTGTTTTTGCATTGGATGTCGCTGACGTGAATCTCCTAAAATTAACTCTTCGATTCTTGGTTCTCAAATCCCGATGAATGATCTCTCAAAACTTTTTGGCTAAACCTTCACCCACTGCCCGGTCTTCGCGGACTCTTCGACCGCCTCAAGAACGCGCTGATTTTTCATCCCGTCCTCGAAAGTCGGCTGGATCGATTTCCCATCCACCACCGAGTTGATAAAATCAGCGATGGTATGCACGAAAGTATGTTCGTAGCCGAGAATATGCCCCGGTGGCCACCACTGCCCGACAAAGGGATGAACTCCGCCTGGTTGCGTCACCAAGATATCGTTGAAACCCTGTCGGTCGGCGGGCTGTGTGTTGTCGAAAAACTTCAAGCGGTTCATGTCTTCAAAATCGAACTGCAACGACCCCTTGGATCCGTTGATCTCGAGAGCGATATGGTTTTTCCTACCCAACGCGAACCGCGTAGCCTCCAGGTTGGCCAGCGCCCCATTCTTGAACCGCCCAATGAAGAGGGCGGCGTCGTCCACGGTCACTTTACCCAACTTTTTCCCAGCTTTGGCACCGAGGCCGTCGCCTTTTCCACCCTGATCAACCAGCGGCCGCTCCTTGATGAAGGTGTTCATCAAGCCGCAAACTTCCTTGAATTCACCTACCAAATAGCGGCCTAGATCGACGATGTGCGCGTTGATATCGCCGTTGGCGCCGCTGCCACTGACCCCCTTTTGCAAGCGCCAGACGAGTGGAAACTCCGGATCGACGATCCAATCCTGGGCGTAGCGCGCGTGATAGTGGAAAATATTTCCCAACGCCCCTTCTTCAATCATTTTCTTGGCCTGAGCGATGGCGGGGATTCGTCGGTAATTATGGCAAACCATGGAAACCACCTTCGCCTTTTTGACCGCGTCGACCATTTCCTGGCACTGCGCGACCGTTAGGGCGAGGGGCTTTTCGCAGAGTACATGCTTGCCCGCGTTGGCGGCTGCGACCGCGATCTCGGCATGGGAATCGTTGGGGGTGTTGATATCCACGATGTCGATCTCAGGCGAATTAACAACCGCCTTCCAATCGGTGGAGGCGTTTTTCCAACCAAGCTGGACACGCGCCGCTTCGACACCCGCAGCGTCACGTCCACAAAGGGTGTGCATTTCGACACCGGCTTTTAGCGGGAAAAAGTGAGGGGCCTGACGCCAAGCATTCGAGTGGGCTTTGCCCATGAACCGATAACCGATCATGCCGACGCGCAATGTCCTGGACATAGGATAAACAGGTGTTGAATTAGCTAAGTTGGCCTTTATAATGACCTCCAATTGTCAAGTCAACGAATTGCTATGCAGATACAGGTGTTGAGGACCAAGATCCATCGAGCTCAGGTGACCGAATCATGCCTCGATTATGAGGGCAGTTTGACCATCGATGAAGCCTTGATGGACAGGGTGGGCATGGTCCCTTACGAGCGGATCCTCTGTGGCAACCTCGCAAACGGAAACAGGTTTGAAACCTATGCCATCCGAGGGCGCCGTGGATCAGGCGAAATCATTCTTAATGGCGCTGTCGCGCACTTGGGAAAGACCGGGGATCGGCTGACGATCATGAGCTACACCTGGGCGGAGCCGGCGGCGGCGGCGGACTGGAATCCAAGCGTGATCGTTCTGGGAGAGCACAACCGCATCGAGAACGAACGTAAGGGACCATGAAGGCCAGCCAGATCGCCCAGCATGTAGGAGGCCTAGTCGTCGGACATGGGGAGCTTGACCTGAGAGGGTTTTCTCCGGCTTATGCCGCCAAAGAAGGAGACCTCACCTTCGCGGAAAACGAAGCCTACTTTCGCCTCGCGGAACAAAGTGCCGCCTCCGCCATCCTCGTCGACACCCTATTCGCCGCAGGGTCAAAAACTCTGATTAAGGTCTCCAATGCCAGAATAGCGTTTGCCAAAATCCTTCCGCTCTTCTTTCCAGAGCCGGAGTTTCGGGGTTCCGCGCATTCCACAGCAGTCGTGGCATCCAGCGCCACGGTTGACGAAAGCGCTTACATTGGCCCGTTCTGTTCCATCGGAGAAAACGTCAAAGTGGGGCCGAAGGTGGTCGTGGAAGCCGGTTGTTCCATCGGGGATCATTGCACATTGGGCGCGAATACGCATCTATTTCCCCGAGTCACTTTATATCCCGGAACTCATATTGGAAACCGGGTCAGAATCCACGCCGGCGCTGTGATTGGGTCCGACGGGTTCGGCTACGTCCTGGATGCGGGCGCGCACCTAAAAGTTCCCCAGGTGGGGCACGTCCTCATTCACGACGACGTGGAAATCGGAGCCAACACGACCATCGACCGCGGAGCGCTCGGACCGACTGTCATCGGACGCGGAACAAAGATCGACAACCTGGTGCAACTAGGGCACAACGTGGTGATTGGGGAGCACTGCATTCTCGTGTCTCAATCGGGCGTGGCTGGAAGCACCAAAATGGGCAGTTACGTCACCATCGCAGGGCAAGCAGGCATCGCAGGGCACTTGAAGCTGGGAAATCGTGTCATCATCTCGGCGCAGTCCGGCGTGATGAATCACATCCCCGAGGGCGAAAAATGGTTCGGCTCGCCGGCAACCCCTGATCGCCAGATGAAACGCCAACTGCTCGCCGCCCAACAACTCCCGGCGCTCCTGCGACGCGTCGCCGAACTTGAACAAGAACTCTTCGGAAGGAGAAAATCCGGAACGATCACGCCCGGGCC
>CAMAWP010000296.1 GCA_945861765.1 Akkermansia muciniphila
ACGGAGTCTGCGGAGTTGCCGCTTTGGGTTGGGATGGCTTCGGCGTCGGCGAGTTTCGGAGCTGTGAGCGTTGCCAAAGCGGTGACTTCGCAGACTCCGTCACCGCAGTCCAAAACCTGGCGGCACATTCGAGGGTTCATGGAGAGAACTGCTGTCAAAACACTTCACTGGTCGCTGACTTGAACCCAAGTGTTCACACTCTCTCCCGTTGTTGCTTCATGCGCTGTGAGTTGATGCCGCCCTTCTGACAAGTGGGCGAAAGTGCGACCTTGTCGGGCGATGATGGGGAGGGTGACGGAAGACCATCGGACGCTCTCGGCTGGATCGGCCCGAAGCTCAATCTCCGCGCCACGGCTCGGCAATGTGTCCTCCAGGACGAACTCCATTCCCGGTGTGGGAAAGATCAGGTGCAACGGCGACTGACCGTTGGCGGCGAGCACCCAGGCTCTTTGCCGCCACCCACCCGGCGCGGTTTCGAGCCACTTGGAGAAGGTCGGATCCAATCGCACGCGATGATACGCATCAAAATCCGCTGGCTCTGCAAATGGCGGTTCCGTTCCGTCGATGAACAATTCGGTGACGGCCAGCGGATCGTCGGACGGGACGCGTTTTCCAAGAATAGGATGAACCGCGGCTCTTGTCAGGTGTGGTGGCGGATCATACCACGACGTGCCCCAACGTGCGTGGAGAAACTCGATGGTGTCGTGCAAAATTGGACCCGCCCCCGTCACTCCAGAGACATCGTGCATGGGCGAGCCATCCGTGTTCCCGACCCAGACGCCGACCGTGAATTCCGGTGTGAAACCAAATGCCCAGTTGTCGCGGTAGTCGGAGGAAGTGCCGGTCTTGCAGGCGACGGGAAAATCAAAACGCAAGGCGGAATTCAAACCGAACGTCGGAGCGCGCGCGGCGTTGTCGCTAAGTATGTCGGCGATGAGAAACGCCGGAGCGACCTCGAACACCCGGCGCGCGGAGTTCGCTGGAGATGTTGAACGATTCTCACGGGAAATAAACTGGACCGGTTGCCAGACGCCCAATCTGGCGAGGCACGCATAGGCATTTGCCAGTTCCAGCAGCCGCACCTCGGCATTTCCCAGCACCAGACCGAGACCGTAGTGGGCGGAGGCTCTGTCCACAGTGCTCAATCCGCATTCACGCAACTTGGACCAAAGCAACTCCGGTGACGCGAACTGATTGACCGCCTGCACGGCGGCGACGTTGAGCGAACAGGCTAGCGCATTGCGCAGGCGCGCTGGGCCTGTGTAACGATGGTCGTAATTCTGCGGCAGGAACGGTCCCGTGGGCGTGGGGAATTCGCAGGGGATGTCGGCAAGCACGGACGCGGGAGTTGCGCCTCTCTCGAGTGCGAGCGCGTAGGCGAATGGTTTTAGCGCCGAGCCTGGCTGGCGGCGCGACCAGGCATGGTTGACCTGGCCCGCTTTCGCTTCGAAAAAATCGGACGAACCGACGAGGGCGAGAACGCCACCGGTTCGGTTTTCGATGACGACGGCTGCTGCCTGCGGCTTGCCCGATCCGGGAAACGAGGCCAGTTGATGGCGGACGAATCGTTCGACGGACTGCTGCAGTTCCAGGTCAACAGTTGTGCGAACAGGGTTCATGTGCGGAATTTCGGCAGGCCGCAACTGCAGGAGCAAATCCACCAGATGCGGCGCGAAAAAGTTTGGTGCGGATGATTGGATGTTAATTGATTCCGAGCGGGCACCATCCAGTTCAGTCGGAGTGAGCCAACCCCGGCCGCTCATGCGCGCCAGGATCCAAAGCTGCCGCTGCCGGGCGCGATCAAAGTGGCGACGCGGTTCCAGCCGTGTGGGAGCCTGCGGCAGGCCGGCCAACAACGCGCACTCGGCGATGCTGAGCTGGGTCGGCGGCTTCCCGAAATAGAACTCTGCTGCAGCCCTGCAGCCCAGATGCATTGGCCCGTAATGAATCCGGTTCAAGTAGGCTTCCAGAATCCGCGCCTTCGACCATTCACGTTCCAGTCGCAGAGATTGCAGCGTTTCCAGACATTTTGCTGGAAATGTCCTGGGACGGGGATGCACGTTTTTGATCAACTGTTGGGTGATGGTGGAAGCGCCGGAAACCACGCGGCGGTGGCGCAGGTTTTGCCATGCAGCGCGGAGAATGGCACGGCTATCCATGCCGTGGTGCTCCCAGAATCGCTGGTCTTCCGCCGCAATCGTGGCGTGAATCAACGATTGCGGAATTTCCCGCAACGGAACGTAGGAGTGATAATCCTGCGCTTCCTGCCGAGCGCGGCGCAAAGGCAGGCCGTGGCGATCGACGAACTCGAAACTGGCGGGAACCGGCTCAAACAATTCCGACGGCAGCGGCATAAAACCAACGGCGAACCATCCCACAATTGTGAGCAAGAGCAGCAGACCGAGCGCAATCGTCGCCCACCGCGCCTTTTGTCGGAATGAAATCAGGACCCGCTTCATGGCTATTGAGCTGTCGTGTTCAACGTCTGCGCTGTCGTGGCCCCGTAACGCGCCGGTTGATACATCGCCTCGACTCGCGCTGGTGGTGCAAGCACGGTTCCGGCGCTGCGAACCCGCGCCAGGTAACGAACTGTGTGTTCCCCGGCAGGAAGGTGGTCGAAGAAGTGCAGCACGCGATCGCTGCGGATCTCGCGGAAACTGCTTGGCCAAGACTCCGTTGCCAGATTATGACCGATGGCAGCGTGGGATTTGAGATCGGAGTGGATGACCTCCAGCGATGCGGGCAGCGGATCATCCAGAGCCACGTAGGTTTGATTCGTTTTTGCGCCGAAGATCAGTTCCACCATCACCCGCTCCCCCACCGTGAGTCGTTCCGCTGGAGTCGTCGTGCTGTCGTCGTTCACGCGCAAATATCGACGGACAAGCTGGAAGCCTTGGTTCACCGACTCCTTTGGCGGGGTGGCCGGGACATACTCTGCCGTGACCTGGGCAAAGAGGGTGCGCGCCGTGTTCGCATGCAGAATCAATTCCTGCGACGAAGTTTGCGGTGAATAGGGGAAGGTCTGATTGGCAAGAGGCGTTTTCGCGTCGAGTTGAAATGGGTTTCGAGTGTCACCCAAAGTGAGTTCCCCTTGCACGGGCGTGGAAAGATTCTTGGTGACGCGCAAGTATTCGGTCAGCGCCAGCAGGCACCATGCGTTTTCCTGAGTGGAATGGTAACCGGACAATTGTTGCTCGTGGAAAAGGCGGTAAGCGGCCTCATGCAGGGAGGGATGCTCCGGGAGCGCGCGCGCCAGCCCAAACAACCTGACTGCTTGCGCTCGGAGTCCTGAAGCAAAGACGCCAGGAAACTTGGCTGCTTGCTTCCCTTCCTTTTGAAACAAAAGCTGGTTGACCATCGGACTGCTTCCCTTGCCACTGGAGGCGAAAGTAAGGGCGAGCAAGGCGCGGTCTTCCGAATTCAACGCCGCCCGCCAAGTGTAAAGTTTTTCCAAGTCAGCTTCGCTGTTGCGTCCCGCCGCGGCCAGCGCACACGCGGCGAGACATTGAGCGGAAAGCCCCTGCTCCGGCGAAAGCCCGCCTTCACGCAAGGCGCTGTGCAAGTAGTCCAGAAGCTTTTCAAATCCTCCTTCCGGCACGGCGATTCCATTCTGTCGGGCAAGGGCGAGGGCAAACGCCGCGTAGGCGCTACCCCAAAACATTGGCTCTCTTTGGCCTGGCCAGTAGGACAATCCGCCCGTGTAGGTTTGCATGGAAAACAGCCGTTCGATCCCATGGGCGATGGCCGCCTCTGACTCTCCGGCACGGTGGACCAGGCGGTGGCCCGGAAGTGAGCGCAGGGTAATCCACGGCAGCAGACTGGAAGAAGTTTGCTCCACACAGCCGTAGGGATAATCGAGCAGTTGCGCGCCCATTTCGGTGAGCGCGATGATTTCTGATCCGGCCACCTGCACCTGCAATGTCCCTTCGCCGGGTTCGAGTTGACGGCGCAAGCCGGCCAGCAAATTCGTCGAGAGACGGGTCTTCCCGCTGGCCGGAAGTTCGACAGAATGAGTAACCCGCACGGATGGCAGGGTAGCAACCACCTTCAGTCTGCTTTGCACTACGTCCTTGAATCCATCGGCTCCGTTGCCTTGGGGAACGGCGGACCATGTCCACACACTCATGCCTGTGGAGACGAGACTGACGGGGAAATCCACAAACGCGGAACCCTTGGCCGACACGGCGATCGTTTGCACCAGATTCGATGAAGCGGCAGAACCTGGAGGTGATGCGGCTGCGGTCGACGTGGCCACGGCATCGAGACTCACTCGAATTTCCATTGTGGCCGCCTGGGTGGTTTCGTTATGCACGAGCGCCCGCGCGGTGATTTGATCGCCGACCCGAGCAAAGCTTGGCAGCCCCGGTTCGAGCATCACCGGTTGCTGCACCGTCAACGCCGTCTCCACCGCGCCGAAGCGTGAGCCGCCGTCATGCACCACCGCAATCACGCGATAACGGCTCAGACTGTCCGGCGCGGTGAATCGGACTCGAGCCTGCCCGCGCGCATCCGTAATCAGTCCCGGTTCCCAAAGCGGACAGGGAATAAAATTCCGGCGCGTGCGGGTATTGTTGAAACCGCCGCCGCCGATCATAAAGCCTTTGTTGTTGAACAGCATTTCGCCGCTTTCCCCCGGCAACAACGAACCAAAGCTGTGGTGTGTGGTGACCGCCAGTGGCCGGGGTGAATAGAAAAAGTCCATGAGGTCCGGCAGGCCATCGTCCTTCAATAGCAACAAGCCTTCGTCCACGGCGTAGAGCGTGACTTCCGTGTTGGCCGAGGGATGCCCTTGCCAGTCGGCGACCTGAACCACCAACTCTGTTGACTGCCCCGGTCGAATGGTGTCTTGGGACAAGGTGATCGCAGCTTTCAATTGGTAAGGCAGCGGATCAACGATCAGTTGACAATAGCCCACTCGAAACTCGGGCTGTGGTGATTTTCTCCCGCTTTCTCCAGTGCCCCGCCACAGGAAGACCGAGACGAAGACATTCGGCACATCGGCCAGCACCACAGGTAGCCGGATGACCTGCGCCTGGCTGGTGAGGTTGGTTACAAAGGAGCGTCGGATATTTTCGCGCTCCACCGTCACCAACGCCGTGCCGGTGAACGGCGCTTTGATCAAGATAGCCGCCGTGTCGCCTGGCTGGTAGCTCTCCTGCTCGGAGGCAATCTGCATCCGCACATGATCCGAACGCGGCCAGGCCACCGATTCGCGGCCCTCGACTACGAGCTGGCATGTGGTCTTGATGGCATTGCCAGCCGAGTCCTGGGCGGAAAGCTCCATGAGATAATTTCCGGCAGGAAGCGGGGCAAGGGCAATGGAATTGGTGCCGGGCTGGAATTGAATCGCCTGCTCCAAAACCGGCTCGAACTCCGCCTGGTTGCGGTAAGTGAGGACCCGGCCGGCGGTGCGCAATGCTTGAGTGCGCCAGTTGATTCGCTTGACCTTGAGCGCTGCCGCGAACGGCGAAGAAACGGAAGCACCATCCGGTGCGACGGCCAGGCTATGCAGGTGGATGGGCCTAGACTCGGGAACGAACAGGTCCTCGGCATGCAACCCTAGATAAAATGCCGAGGTGTCCACGGCAAACTCCGCGCTTGCACTGAGCGTTTGCTGGGAGAGGTCGGTGACTTCGACTTGAAAGACGGCCTGGCGCATCTGCGGTTGCTCCCCGGCGATCAGCTCCCCGACATCCAGATCGATCACCGCCGCGCCTTCGTTGTCCAGCGTCACTTGCCCGTGCGCGGTGGCAGGAGGCGTGTCGGATTCATTGATGCCGAGCAGGTGGATGATGCCGAACTGAAAGCTCTTGAACCGTTCGCTCCTGAACTCGCCCGCAGACAGTTGCAACGCCCAGGTCACCCGAGCCTTCCGCACGGGTGAACCATTGAGATGCGTGGCGTGAATCGGAATCCGGCAGGGCTGGTTCGCCGACACCCGCGCGGGAGCCTCCAGTTGGATCTTGAACGCATTGGGCTTGATGTCCCGCACGGAGAAAAAGTGATTGGCGGAGAATGTGCCGGAGATGAGTTGGACTTCGTAATCACCACGCGTGCGCTCCGGCAACGGCAGCGTTGTCGCCACCGAACCAAAGGCTGACCATGGAATGTTCGTTTGAAAAAACAACTGTCCGCGTGGATCCGTCACTTTGATCTGCGCTGCTCCGCTGGCTAGTGGGGCAAAACCATCCGACGTTTGTTTGCGCCCGATGGCTTTGAGGTGGAGCACATCGCCGGGCCGATAAACGGATCGGTCCGAGAGTATAAAAAGCTTGTGCTGCGCTGGCGGGGAAGGATCGGTGGGAATCGAAAAGTGACCCATCGACAGGATGTCTCCGTAGTCCGAAAGAGGCACGGCGTGAAGATCTCGTCCGTGATCGGCCATCAACCACAAGTCGGGCGGAGCATTGGTCGGAACGGTCATTCGCGCCAGGCCGCTCGCGTCCGTCACAGCCTCGGCCAGCGACTCGCTCTCGTCGGTGAACAACCGGACCCGGGCATCCGCAACCGGGCTTCCGGTCTGGTATGAAAAGACCGAGACCAGCGCCTGTCCATCTGCCTGTTTCCAGACCATGCCCAGATCAGTGAGTTGCACGACGGCTTGGCAGCCGGGGCCGCGCGCCTGATGCGAGTCCCTCACCGACCCTGCGTTGGCGGACAGGAATACCGCGCCCGGTTGGCCGCGGCCCAGCACCGTGTCCCAGTTCAAATCAACTTGCACGGCGGCATCGATTTTGGAGTCGATGTGAAACTTGTTTTCATAAACGGTGCGGCCCGGCACCACGTTGTAGTCGAGGCCCGCGTTTGGCTCCAAGTCATCATACCGATCGCGCACATAACTTCGGTAGCCCCGCAACGCGTGGATCAGTGAGGTGGCATCCAACTGTTTGGCGCGCACTTGCACTCCGGAAAGGTTCACAACCCGGATGGGAAAGCCACGGTCGCGCAAGGTGAGCTGATCGCCCGTGAAGGTCGGAAAGTAAATCCGCGGCGGCATGGGCTCGAAATGGACATTCGTGGTGAACGACGAGGTCAGCGCAAGCCCTTCGCTGCTACTCAGATTCTGGGCCACGTTGATCCGGTAATTGTTCGACAACCCAAAATCGCCGTGTGCCACGATTCGGTTCTTCCACAATTCAAAGAACGCGTTGTCAGGGCGTGGAATGATTTGAATCCAGCGATCCAAGTTGCTGCTGGTAACCCCCGGCGCGAATTCATAGTTGAATGTGAGAGCCACCCGGCGTCCGTTGTTCACAGTGTTGTGAATGTCCAATGCGGCGAGATGAAACGGCCGCACTGTTCCCAGTTTGTTGCGCTGCGGCTGCCCAATCGCGAAGGCATGGTCGGCCGACGGCAAGCCGACGCGAATCACCAATTCCCAGCCGTCACCCGGCGCTAGAGAGCGCTCCGGCATCACCTGCACAGTTTGGGCAACATTCGTTGCCGGCAGTTCCGGCGTGGAATGCCAGAATTCTGACACCGACAATTTGGCGGGGATAGGGGGATTTTTCGAGCCCACCTGCCGGAATGAAATGAACTGGACAGCCTCAGCGGGATTCACCTGTTCGTTGAAGGTAACCGAGCAGAATGGGCGCACCGGAACATTGTGGGCGTCCAAGTAGCCACTCGCCAATGGCTCGGCCGCAAACGGAGCCACCATCAAGGTCCGATCCAACAGCGGTCGATCCCCCTCGGGAACGGATACAAGGATTGACGAGGCAAGCGTCAACCGTATGCGCGTTCCTCGCGGCGGCGCTGCTGTCGGACGGAATACGCCGTGGCGCTGGCTCAACCACACAAATGTTCCCGGCAGCAGCGGCTTGCTGGCAATCGGCGCGGATTGATTTGCAAGGCCAACGATGTCTTCCGAAGCCACCGCCTGTTCGAAGCGCACCTCGATAGGTTCGACGGGATTCCAAACCCCCTCCGCCGGGAGCAGCAGCACGTTTTTGGAAATATTGGGCGTGCTGCCGAAGAGCGATTGAACCAACCAGCACGCAGTGCCAACGCAAGCAACTAACAAAACGAACCAGGTTTTTCGCCCAACTCCACGGGCAGATAAGTATTTCATGGTGGAAAGGATCTATGGTCTGACGCGTGTGTCGCACGGTCAAGCGGAAGCTGGACTCTTGAGATCAGATATCCATCCGGTCCCGAGCACAGCGATTGCACAATTGTTTCAGACTCGAACGTTGGGCTGGCGTGATCGCAGGGAACTCCTTGCGATCTTTCTCGATGAGCGTGCTCACAAAAGTCCGAAAATGGAGGACGAACCAGGCGCATCTATCCGTCCATAGGCGTTGACACAAGGAGAACGCCCAGCGATTCCAGCCTCCGGCTCCAGTCCATAATAGAGGGTGAAATTGAAAAGCCGTTCCGCATCGCACGGAACGGCGTTTTGCAGCCGAAGCATTTCTGAATGCTTAGGCCTCGAAAGATTTTCCGCAACCACAGGCTTGGCGAGCGTTCGGATTTGAAATCTTGAAACCTCCGCCATTCAAACTATCAACAAAATCAACCACGGCACCTCGGAGGTAATTGGCGCTGAAGGGATCTACGAAAACCGCAACACCGTGGAAGTCCGCCGTGAGATCATCGGTTCGGGTTTCATCGAACACCATGCCGTATTGCATCCCCGAACATCCACCACCTTCAACATAGACACGCAGGCCCTTTGCCGCGGCCGAATCCTTTTCCTCAGCCAGCAAGGACCTAATTTGCTCTGCGGCGTTTTGAGTTAAACTTACTGGAGCTTCCGTTGCGGTTGAGTCAGTCATTGCTAAATAGAAGGTAACAGTCGTTCAAGTTTATGTCAAACGGGGCCTTGCTGATTTCAGCAATTCTCTCCATGAACCTGACCTGGGAGCGCTGGCGTCTCGCCGGCGTGTTCCTAATTTCGCCACAGCAACTCGCCGGCGAGACGCCGGCGCTCCCAGGTTCATGGTCCCGATGCGGGTCCAATGTCGGAGGTGGAGGCTCTCCAT
>CAMAWP010000297.1 GCA_945861765.1 Akkermansia muciniphila
GCACAGGCCGCCCAGGGCAAGGAGAGAGATCAACACGAACTGATTTAACATTCGACACTGATACATGTGATGAGAGGGATTGACAAGCCGTGAATCCCTGGGGCTCGGAGGAAAAATCCTCAAGTTTTCGGAACCATCTGAGCTCTGACTTGCTGTTCTCCCATCCGGAGCGCCACCCTTCCGTCGTGCGTCTGACGACCACCGTTGCCTTAGGATGCTATTCACAATAACATGAACAAGTATATCGGGTTTACGGCTTGAACGAGTAGTTCCATTCACCGTGAAAGTCGCATCGGACAATGGGCAGATTGGCCATCTCTTCTTCGGAAACGATCTTCCCAGTCTCGTATTTTGAATCATCCAACTCCGCCCGGATGTGAAGCCCGCTCTTGGTGCGAGTGTTGCTGATCGAATTGACCACTGTCACATAGTCAACCAAAGGCCGGCCACGCCAGTTCTCCGTGATGTGGCTGAACATGCGATGCTCGATTTTATTCCACTTGCTGGTTCCGGGCGGCAAATGGCGGACGTGAATCTCCATGCCCAACTCCGTGGCCAGTTGACGCAGAACTATCTTCCAAAGCCGCACCCGCGTCCCATTGCTGCCGCCCCCATCGGATGTCAGGAGCAGTTCTTTGGCTTGGCCGTAGGAATAACTGCCCATCCACCGCCACCACCGGCGAACGCTCTCGGCGGCAAATTCGGCCGTGTCATGAGTGATCCCCACACTCACCCATCCCTCATTTCGGCCTACATCGTAAATGCCGTAGGGGATGGCTTTGCCCAATTCCTTGTCTGGGAAGTCATGGACGTTGACTTCCACCGGCTGCCCCTTCTTCTCCCACTCCCGTCCCCCGTTCTTAAAGCGGCCCACCAATTCCTTTTTCTTGGTATCCACCGATATCACCGGCAAGCCTCGAACTAGGAAATCTTTGACCGTTTCATTGATGAATTCAAACTGGGCGTTCCGGTCCGGGTGATCAGTTCCCTCCCGGCTCTTCCGATTGGATTGCATGCTATAGCCCAATTCCTCCAGCAAACGCCAAACGGTCGTTTGCGAGACGCGGTGGCCCTGGGCGCGAAGTTCCTCGGCCAGCTTGGGCGTGCTCTTGCAGGTCCAGCGCAGCGCAGACATGGGATCGCCCCGCGTGCAGGGATCCAACAATCGATCCAGCTCCTCCAGCAGTTGGGGTTGCTTTTGGGCCAGAGGTTTTCGCCCCCCGCCTGCTCGTCGCACGCCTTGCTGAGAATCCATGAGCATGCCTCCTCCAACCGATTCTGACTGCCCGGCGTGAATCGTGGTTCGGGACAAGCCGCTGGCCCGAGCTACAAAGCTCACACCTCCATAACCCAACATCTTCGCATCGGCCGCCGCGCACAGACGCAGAGATCGCTCGTCAAGCCCCCGTTGGAGCGTTTGGTATTTTGTGCGCAATGCATTCTTTGAAATAAGCACGCCACCATCTTGCACTTCCAGAAGTAGTTGTCCATGTTATTGTGAATAGCCTCCTAAAGGAAACAAAGGGCGGCATAAATCGGACAGTTTGTCGCGAAGGGTCCGGGAGCCTAAAGCCTCAAGAAGATTTTTCGGTGATACAGAAAACGAACGAAGAAGAACGTCATGGCGACCACCACAGCCGTCACCAGGACTTCGCCGTAATTTCCAAAGCTGGATTTTATGGGGCCGCCGACGAAGCGGTTGGCTAGTTTTTCGACGTCAATGAGGTTGTGCGCAAGGTAAATGGTGATGGCATTCGTCCCGATCCAAACAAATGGCACGGCCCATTTCCGATAGCCCCAGATATCGATGAGCTGATAGAAGATCGCCAGCATGATGCAACCGTACCCGGCGGCGACAAGCACATACGATGAGGTCCAGATTTTCTTGATCACTGGAAATTGGAGGCCCCAGAGAAAGCCAAGCGCCACTCCAGCGATGCCTGCCACCAGGAGCCAGTTGACTTTCGTTTGATCATATACAGTTTTACTCTTCAGGAGGAGGCCAGCGAACACTCCCAACAGGCAAGTAGCGATAGCTGGGAGAGTGCTCAACAGGCCTTCCGGATCATGATCGCCATCCCATTTCCGCCAAGGGAGATATTGCTTGTCCACATAATTGGCGAAGTTGGTGCCCTCCTGAAAATTGCCAGCGCCAACTCCGGGAACCGGAACAAATGTCATCAGCGCCCAATAGCCTACAAGCAACGTCACGCAGGCGATGATCATGCCTCGGAGCCTGAACGTGCAAAAGAGAAGTCCCGCAGAAAAATAACATAAGGCAAGGCGTTGCAACACACCCATCAAACGTATTTTTTCGACGCCGTCCGCAAAGCCACCGTAGTAAAAAATCCCGATCAGATAAAGCAGCGCGCTCCGCCAGAAGATTCGTTTGTAAGCGGCGGCTCTTCCGCATTCCGCCATTGTCTTGCTTAATGAAAACACCAGCGATACTCCCACGATAAATACGAAGAGCGGGAAAATGAGATCGTAGAATGTCACACCTTCCCAGGTTTTATGGTCGAGTTGAGCCGTTAAGAAATTGACGAATCCAGAAGTGTTAGTTTTGTGAAGGGCGTGAACGATCTCTTCGGTGCCAACGATCCAGAACATATCGAAACCACGCAAGGCATCGAGCGACATTAGACGGGGAGTCGTGGACGTGGCACCTTTTGGCTTCCTTAGAATAACTGGAGTATCGGTGTTCGACATACGATTCATGGACTCTAAGAAGAAATTGGCTTTTAACAATCCTTAACGTTGAATTCAGGCGCCAGCGCTTGAGAACGGAAGGGCCTCAACGGTTCCACGCACAACCCGAATCCTGACATCTTGTTATCTCTTTCCCAAGTCGAGGCAGACGAGCTTGTCCTTGCTCCGCGCGTAGAGATTTCCGTTCGCCAAGGCCGGGTGGGCCCGGACGCCGTGGGATAGGACCTGAGCCTCGGCGACCGGTTTAAAGCCATCGGCCGAAGCCGGTGCCAACATCAAGCGTCCATCCTCGAGGACAAGGAGCAGGAAACCATCGGCTAAGATAATTGTCCCCGCCGGGATAGGGTCATGGGTCCAACGCACCTTGCCCGTCTTCAACTCAACGCAACGCAGGCTGGGGCCTTCCTCCTGTCGGCCATGGAACCCGTAAAGAAAACCCGCTTGATGCACGCTGGTTGCATAATGATTGGAAAGCGAGTCGTCGGAAGCCCAGAGCTTTTGCAGCTTGTTGCCTTCCTTCAAGGCAAGGACAACGGCTCCGACTTGGTAGCTCGCCGAAAGGAAGATGAGATCGTCAATCACCAGTGGGGTTGCCGCGTTGACTGAAGCCTGCATCCGTGCGCGGAATGGGAATTCGGACTGCAGTTTTCCTTTCTCGGGATCGAGGGTCACTAACCCGCTCCGCGTGAAAAAGAGGGCGTGGCGTGCCCCGTGGATCGTGGTGCTCACTGGAGAAGAATATCCAGCCGCATGGTCAGTGGCTTTCCAGGCGAGCTTTCCGGTGTTCTTATCGAAAGCCACGATGCCAGAGCCATTTTCTCCGCCGATATTTAACAACAGATGGTTTCCTTCCACGAGAGGCGAGCAGGCCATTCCGAAGTAACCTTTTGGAGATGCGAATTGATCTTTGGCGTGCGCGCTCCAGATCTTTTTCCCTGTTGCCAAATCCAAACAGTGCAAAGCTCCTTCCGCCCCGAAGGTAAAGACCTTCCCGTCGGCAATCGTGGGAGTGGCGCGTGGGCCTTCATCAGAGCCAAAATCGTCTCGATAAGTTGTGGCATACTGAAAGGTCCAGAGCTGATTACCCTTCGTTGCGTCAAAACAATGGATCGTTTCCTGGTCACCCAACCTGTGGAAAAGAATCAGCTTTCCGTCGGCAACGACAGGTCCACTGAAGCCTTGTCCGATCTTTTTCTCCCAAAGTTTCGGTGGGCCTTCTTTGGGCCAGACTCTGGCCAGATCTCCTCCCGCATAAATCCCGTCCCGAGCTGGACCGAGGAATTGCGGCCAATCACTTGCCTCGATCGTCCCCATCCAGTGGCATAAGGCAGCAATCAGAATCAGATAAAAACGAGCTCTCCTGAAAGGGCTTTGGCTGCTGTTACCATGGATATGAAGGTGGCGCATTCGGATGCCGAATATACGAGGCGAGCAACCAAATGCGAAAGATTTTTTGCTCTTCTATTTTCAGTTGCCGGCTTCCATGATCGCAAATCAGCCAGGCATGCGATTTGTATTCGTGACGACAAGGGCGTAGAAATGGTCTAATCGAAAAAATCTAGCTATGAGCTTTGAGGGATCTTTAATCATTCTGATCTGCTGTGTTCTCGTCCCGGCTTACTATTGGAATGTAATCTTTGAGGATCACGATCCGCAGACCTCACGCTGGCTCATCGCATGGGCTTGCAAGGGGGTCGTTGTTCCGGTCGTTGTGTGGATGGTTTTCAACTCTGGAATCTCGCCGCGGATGCCGCCTCTGATGCCGGAGATCGCGATCGCTCAATCCGGCGGCGCGACCTGGACGTCGGCAACACTCGATGTCACCGCCGATGGACTGCTGGTGATCGGTTCCTATTGGGCGGCTATTACATTGGGATGGCTAGCGACTCTCATCGCAACCCGAGCCAGCAATCGCACTGACTTTATCGGTCTGAGTGTCTTTTGGTGTCTGGTTTTAACGCCGCTCGTCTGGCCGATTCTCCATTTCAGCGGATGGAAAGGAGTTGGGTTCGCCGGAATGGTTTGGCTCTTGCCGGTTGTTCATTGCACGATGTCCTTGGCGCCTTCAAAGAAGCCTTGCCCGATCTACTCTCGAGCGATTGCAAAAATGAAATTTGGCCGATACGCCGAAGCTGAGTCGGCGGTTATTCGCGAGCTTGAAAAATGCGAGGATGACTTTGACGGCTGGATGCTGCTGGCGGATCTTTATGCGAATCAGTTCAACGATTTGCCGGAAGCAGACCGGACGATTCGCGAGATTTGCGACCAACCCAAGATTACCGGAGTGCAAATCTCGATCGCGCTGCATCGACTCGCTGGTTGGCATCTGAAGTTAGGAGAAAATCCTGTCGCTGCCCGCGATGCGCTCGAAGTAATCTGCCAAAAGTTGCCGGGCTCGCATGTCGCCCGGATGGCTCGGCAGCGCATGGATCAATTGCCGGCGACGCGTGAAGAACTGCAGGAGCAATTGAAAGGGAGGTCCTTTCCGCTGCCGGCTCTCAGCGAGATTCTCGACGAAGGCGTGGATCACACAAAGCCCGAAACCAATCATGCGGACGCCGCTCTTTTGGCGAACCAATATGCAGAGAAACTCAAGCGCGACCCGAACAACGTTCCGGAAAGAGAAAAGCTCGCCAGGATTCTCGCCGAACGGCTGGGCGAAGTGGATCTGGCCATCGAGCAACTGGAGTTATTGATTGGCATGCCTGAGCAACCGGTCCAGAAAATGACCGAGTGGTTGAGTCTTGTCGCGGCCTGGCAACTGAACTATCGCCACGATAATGCGGCCGCCCGGAAGCCTCTGGAACGGCTCGTCCACGAGTATCCGCGGACTGCTCAGGCATTCGCGGCTCAAAGGCGTCTTAATTTAATGGAGATGGAACTTCGAGTCTCAAGAGCCGTGTCTGCCGGTGTTTCTTGAGGTTTATCGCCAAACTAACTTTTTGCCGCGTTGATTCCCTCGAACAAGCTTTCCAAATTATTCAAACGACCATCCTTCACCGGAGGGGGATTGAGGATCTGGCGGAGGTATTGAATTGCTTCGGGGATTTGCTGCACTGAGCGGGGCAGGGTGGCGCCACAGGCATTGGCATGGCCGCCGCCTTGGAGTTTCTCAGCCACCTTGATCGCTTCACCGTTTCGACTTCGAAGGCTCGCGATCATCGTCCCATTTCCTTTTCGAAAAAGGGTAATCAAGACCGGATAGGCCGTCTCCTTCTCCTCCAGGAGTTGGTGGACGATCAAGTTGAGATTCCCAATGACCGAACCAACGAAACCGATCGTGGGGCTCAGCTCAGTTATGTTCGCCTTGCTCCAGGCATATCCCAACGGGTTTTCGATGCGCCGTTTCACCTCCATCACCGCGAGCAGTGGATGATCGATCAGCCGTTCAAGATCTCCTTGTATCAGTTCATACAGGTTCCAAAACTGATATGTCTTAACCATGTTTGCGTAGTCATTGGCGATGGAAAAATCAGGATCCTTATCGAGAAATAAATCCGCCACGTTGCTGAGATGCACGAGACGATCCAATTTGGGGGAGCTCAACCCATGTTGCTGGCAAAGTTCGTAGCACAGCAATCCGGCGGACTTGTTCAAGTCATGGATCAGGATGGCTTTCTTAGCGGGGACCTCGGTCGTGTGATGATCAATCACCACCCAATCCGATCTATCCACCCGGGTTTCAAAGGTCATGTCAGCAATCCACGCCGATCTCTCATTCAAGCTCCGCTGTCGCCAATTGTGATTGTGGTACGCTTCCAATGGAACATCGGCATTGAACATTGTTTTGGCCAGTCGCTTGAGGAGCAATCCCGAGATCAGACCGTCCAAATCGCTCTCATGAGTGATGATGACTTCCGGTTTTGGTAAAGAAAACATGCTGTCGAAACATTAGTGCATATTGTTTCTGAGTGCCAACAGGGAAATGGTTTGAGCTGATATTATCGACACCGATGGACTCTTTCTGCGC
Source organism: Akkermansia muciniphila (assembly GCA_945861765.1). Classification (GTDB taxonomy): domain Bacteria; phylum Verrucomicrobiota; class Verrucomicrobiia; order Limisphaerales; family SIBE01; genus SIBE01. The sequence continues at coordinate 6,680 of CAMAWP010000297.1, forward strand.
GTGATGGGGGCCCGCTGTGCAAAAGGTGGCACCGGATCGATCCATTTTGACGCAAGAGCGGCTCGAAAGCCTTGCGCCTTGGAAACACTCCGTCTAGCCTCCGCTGCAATGTCACGATTGCCGTTTGAAGTCTTGCTGGCGCTCCGCTATTTGCGTCCCAAGAGGACCTTTGTCTCCATTATCACGCTCATTTCCATCATCGGCGTGATGTTGGGAGTGGCCGTGTTGATTATCGTGATCAGCGTGATGTCCGGTTTTGATCGGCAATTGCGAGATAAAATCCTTGGCTTTAGCGCGCACCTTCGTGTTTCCGGGGATGCGCCGATCGCAGATTATGCTTCGATCATGAAGGTGATCTCCTCGAATCAACACGTCAAAGGCGTCGCGCCGTATGTGATGGGACGGGTCATGGTGAGCGCTCAATCCTCGGAGGGAACCGAGAGGGTGGACATTCCGGTTGTTCGAGGTGTTGATCCGCGCGCGGAAGAAAAGGTGAGCGTGCTTCTTTCCAAGATCATCGAGGGGACCAACGATGTGCGTGGCAATGGAGTATTGATCGGCCGAGAATTTGCCCGGAAAATGAGAGTCATAGTGGGGGATAGATTGTCGATATATTCCATTCGCGACTTCAAGCGATTGAACGAAATCCTAAAGAAGAGCCGAGGCAAAGAAGGGTTTGAGGAAGGGTTATTGCCGACCGAGTACGAGATTCGAGGCATCTTCGATGTGGGCTATTATGACTTCAACGAGTCATTTGTCGTCTGCTCGCTGGCGAACGCGCAAGATCTCTATTTCGATGATTCAGATTTCGTCCATGGTTTGATGGTGATGCTATTTGATCCCTCGCAAGCCAGGCAAGTCCGGGACGAGTTGCGAGCTCTGTTGGGACCCGGCTTGGAGCTGACAACTTGGGAGGAGGAAAACTCGGGTATTCTCGACGCGTTGGTGGTGGAAAAGAACGTCATGTTTTATCTCCTGTTTTTCATCATGATCGTGGCGGCGTTTGGGATTACCAGCGCGCTAATCACTTTCGTTGTTCAGAAGACTCGCGAGATAGGAATTCTCAAAGCGTTGGGCGCTTCCAGTCGGCAGATCATGTGGATTTTCCTCAGTCAAAGCTTGCTCGTCGGTGTGCTGGGAGTCGCGGCTGGTTTTGGATTGGGAATGTTGGCGATTTCGTACCGGAACGAGTTCTTGTTTTTCATGAGGCGCGTCACCGGCTTTGAACTGTTCCCGGCAAAGATTTACCAATTTACAGAACTGCCCGCGCTTGTGGATTCGAGTGACATCGCGATCATTTGTGGCGGATCACTTCTGATCTGTCTATTGGCGGGACTATTTCCCGCGTGGAATGCCGGCCGCTTGAGGCCGGTGGAGGCTTTGCGCCATGAATAACCCTCCGGAGGAGATGCTCCTTGAGGCTAAGGATTTGAAGAAGACCTACACGCTGGGCAAGCGCTTCTTGCAAGTGTTGCGCGGGGTTGACATCAGTGTGAGACGAGGCGAATTCATGGCCTTGCGGGGCGCATCGGGCGCCGGCAAAAGTACTTTGTTACATCTTCTGGGAGGGTTGGACGCCCCTAGCGCCGGATCTATTTGGTTCGCCGGCCAGGACTTGGCCACGCTTTCAGAACGGGAGCTGGCTTGGTTTCGCAATGTGAAGGTGGGTCTAATTTTTCAGTCGTATCATATATTGCCGGAGTTGGATGCGCTGGAAAATGTTTGCCTGCCCGCGCGTATCGCCCGCGTGGATGCGCGTGATGCGGAGAAACGGGGACGAGAGCTGCTGACACGCGTCGGACTGGGCGCACGGATGGACCACAAGCCATACGAGCTTTCAGGCGGCGAACAGCAGCGAGTCGCGGTGGCCCGGTCCTTGATCAATGCCCCGGAATTGATTTTGGCCGACGAGCCCACCGGCAACCTCGACTCACGGACCGGACAGGAAATTATCGAGCTCTTATGCGCTTTGCGTGATGAACGGAAGACGACGCTCATCATCGCCACCCATGATGCTCAAATAGCTGCCCGCGCTCCGAGGGTGATTGAATTGGTCGATGGGCAGATTCGCTAGACCAAGAGCATCACAGCAGTTCTGCCCATGAACCTGGGTGGGGTGAGAGTCCCCTCGAACCCTGACCTTTTCTGGCGCTCGAGCATGTCAGGGCTCGACGGCTTCCGGCTCGGAGACTACAGCTCGGAGAGAGTCTCGCCCCACCGTTCAAGGGCGCAATGC
>CAMAWP010000298.1 GCA_945861765.1 Akkermansia muciniphila
CTCACGGGAAAGACGCGTGCGATCCCAATCGGGAAATTCCGCCAGCCATTTCATAATCATGGCGATATCTTCGGAGCTCACACGCTGCCCCTGAATGACTTGTTCTCTGTCCATCTGCCAAAGAACTAACCTAAACCGCGAAGTGAAGCGGGAAATTAGTGCAAAAACTTATCGCGTCCCTTCATCCCCAGGGCCATTTGCCTTCAAAACCATCCTCACTTCAGCCTCCGGCGGCCAGACCAAAACCATAATGAGAACTGCTGAATAAACGCCGCCGACTTGGACGGTCAAAGCCTGTTCCTGTCCTGGGCAGGCGTCCCCACCTGCCCCAGGACAAGTTCAAATTGACGGAGGGGGCAACACTCGGAACGTTGGTTCCGGCCAGGCTAACATGGTAACACCCGGCGGAAGTCTTCCGACTTGGGCGGCCTGGTCGGAGTGGAACACCACCATGAAGGAGATCGCGGACCGACAGTGACAGGCTCCGACGGCTGCGGACATCCTGCCGGCACCGGCCATGAGGACCATGAGCCTTCTGGTTTGATCCAATTCGACCAAACTTCTCGCTACACTTTTTGCGACACTTGGGTGCCAAAATGCGACACTTTTTGCGACACTTAGGGGAAAAGATTGAATCGTCAATCAGGGCTTTGAAGTACGACGATTAGCCTTATTTTACAGGGGTTTTGTGAATATCGTAAGCAACGGGAAGCATCCTCAAAAAATGGCCGAAACCAGAATCCTAAGTCCTGTGCGTCTGCCAATTCCACCACGCGCCCCTCATTGATTATCAATTAGTGACACTGACGACTCTGAGCCGCAGTGGGCCTTTCGACACTGTTTGCGACACTTCCACCGTATGAAACGGCGAGCAAGCAGAAGTCAGCATCAAGACGGTTCGTTGGCTGATCAATCTCACGAGCGCCATTCTTATCAGAGGGTCGTGGATGGGCGCAAGCAACCAATCAGTGGGCTCCACACCCCGAAACGCACACAACTTTTGTCTTGCTCCGAACTCCTCAAGGCGAATACGTTCGAGGCATCCTTGGCAGCCCTATTTCCGGCGAATTCAATCAGCATAGCTGCGGGCGGCACTGTCATCCGTAGGTGGCCGTTTAGCTCGTCTGTGTTTGGGGGTGCCCTTAAAGACAAAGGAAAATGACCTTATGAAAAGATCGTTTGTTGGACCTCAACCTAATTTTACGAGTCACGTCGGACGCGCGGGCTTCACGCTGATAGAACTGCTCGTGGTGATCGCCATCATTGCGATCCTTGCGGGGATGCTGCTGCCCGCTTTGGGCAGGGCCAAATCCAAGGCCACCCAAATCAAATGCGCGAGCAACGAAAAGCAGATCGGCTTGGCTTTTCACATGTATGTGGATGACAATAACGATTCATTCCCACAGCAGCCGGACTGGAATGCGGCCGGCGGCACGAACGGCACCTACAGCGTGTACGTCGCCGCCACCAACCGCCCGCTCAACAAATACACCCTGGTCTACGAGATCTTCAGGTGTCCGAACGATAAGGGAGACCTGCTGAACGGAGCCAACATTAACAACTGCTATCTCAAATACGGAACGAGTTACCTACCTCAATGGCAGCACGATTCCTTCCGTACCCGCCATGTGCTGGGCGATATCAACGCGGTTCGAGGCTCCTACGAGAATCTTCCCATCAAGAGCTCGGAGCTGGCGCTGGGTGCGTCCCATAAGATTGTGCAGGGGGATTGGGCGTGGCATGCCAACCGCGGAAATACCGACAAGAAAAGCGTCTGGCACAACTACAAGGGCAAGAGTCGGTTCAACATGCTTTTCGGAGATGGACATGTGGAGTTCTACCAGTTTCCTGAACCGAAACAGATGGAGCTCTGGATTTTCGACCCGAAACCGAACCGTGATTGGAAGTGGTGGTGAGAGGGTGGTCCGGATCGTTGCTGGCAATGCCAGCCGGTTCTACCAGTTACGGCAGGGCGAGGCGCGTTTAGCAAGAAGATCGAAACTTTTAAGCTGCAATCACACTCCACTTTGCCTATTGTAACCTTTGCAAGCGTCTGCAAGTGGTGATTCGCCAGTTGCTTGGAGCTGACTCCAAGCACATCGAGTCTGTGCCTGTTTTGGAGACTTTCCAAGGCCAGACCGTTTGCGAAGGCGTGGTCGAAGTGTTTGATCTTCAGAATCGTCCAAAGGCCAAACGTTGTTACGCCTGGAGCGCTGGAAAAGGAAACCAGGAGAAGTTCACGGCAGTCCTTGAATTGCCGCCAGCGATCTCCCCAAAGACGGCCGTGCAAACGTCAATCGTGGGGTGCAACTCACCGTTTCCGGGAGGTGTCGTTCGGAGGACAATACCTACCGCAGAATCGGAAGAGTTCCTAACCACGGATAACACGGATAGCACGGATAAAGTACCCCTCTCAGCTCCCTTTCCTCATCCGTGTTATCCGTGTCATCCGTGGGTGCGCTTCAGCGTGGTTAAGCGGCGGGATACACGCGTCAGGGGAGGCGACCTCGGATAACGTGAGTTGCACCCTCAATCGTGGCTGAATTGAAAAAACAATTGGACACCCTTGATCTGCACGCTAAATCGTTCGCGAATGTCTCCGCTCGTTGGCGGGTCCGAGCGTGTTGTCGAAGCACATCGCGATGTTGCGGATGAAGAGGCGGCCGGTGTCGGTGACTTCGAGGCCGGTGGGTATGCGCTTCACAAGGCCATCGGCCTCAAACGGTGCGAGCAACGCGAGTTCACTCGCGAAATGTTCCTCGAAGTTGATACCGAGCTTTTGCGACATGGCGGCGAAGTCGATCGAGAGATCGCACATCGTGCGCATGATGGTTTCGCGACGGATCTTGTCCTCGTCCGTCAGGAAATAGGCTTTGTGCAACGGCACGCGGCCGGCGTCCACCGCTTCCTGATACTTGGGCAGCTCTTTCTCGTTCTGCCAGTAGGCGTCAGGCACTTGGGAAACACCCGACATGCCGAACGCGTAAATATCCGAGCCGGCGCAAGTGCTGTAGCCCTGAAAATTCCGCTGCAACCGCTTGTTGCGCTGCGCCACGGCGAGTTCGTCGTTGGGCCGCGCGAAATGGTCCATGCCGATATAGACGTATTGGTTGTCGGCCGTGAGCCGTTCGATGACGAGCTTGAGAACCTGTAGTTTGCTTTCCGGTGTGGGCAGAACTTGTTGCTCGAGTATCTTCTGGGACGGCTTGATCCACGGCACATGCGCATAGCTGAACACGGCGAGGCGGTCGGGCTTCATCTCCAGCACGGTGTCGAGCGTTTCGTTGAACGTGGCGGGCGTCTGATGTGGCAGGCCGTAGATGAGATCAAGGTTGATCGAGCCGTAACCGAGCTCGCGCATCCAATCAATCGCCTGCTGGGTCATGGCGCGCGGTTGGATGCGATGAATCGATTCCTGCACCTTGGGATTGAAATCCTGAACGCCCATCGAGGCGCGGTTGAAGCCGACTTCGCGCAGCGCCACCATGTGATCGCGCGTGAGCCGCCGCGGATCAACTTCCACGCTCGCTTCGATGTCCGGCGAAAACTTGAAGTGCTTGTGGATGATGTCGCCGAGGCGGCGGATTTCATCGGGCCGCAGGAATGTGGGTGAGCCGCCCCCGAAATGGAGCTGCACGATTTTGCGGGCGGGATTGAGCTGCGTGGCCATCTTCGCGACCTCGCGGCCGAGGTAGTCAATATAGTCCTTGCCCTTGTCGTGGTTGAGGGTGATGACCGTGGTGCAGCCGCAGAACCAGCAGAGCGTTTCGCAGAACGGAATGTGAAAGTAGATGGAGAGATCCCGTGCCGCGCGATTGTTGTCATCAAGCTTCGCCGAGAGCTGCTCCCATGTGGCGGCGTCGGTGAATTTGGTCGCGGGCGGATAGCTGGTGTAACGCGGTCCGGCCACGTTGTACTTCTTCACCAGCTCGAGATCGACGTTCAATGTTTTCACAAAATGGAAGGGAGTTAACGCTGAGGCGCAAAGAGGCAAAGACGCTGAGATTGACTCAGATGGTTTGCTCCACTCTGCGGCTCGGCTGCTCTGCGTCTTTGCGTTGAGTTCTTCATCTGTAGTATTTTACAGCTTCCACCAACGCGGCAATGTTCTCCAGCTTGGCGCCCGGCGTCAAACCGTGGCCGAGATTGAAAATGTGCCCCGCCCGGCCGCGCATGGCCTCGAGCACGGCGCGCGTTTCGTTCGCCACCACTTCCGGCGTGGCTTCGACTATCAACATAGGGGCGAGGTTGCCCTGCAAGCCGATGCCTTCGGGGATGATCTGGCGGGCTTCGGCCAGGGGGGTTTGCCAGTCAATGCCGATGATGTTCGCGCCGGTGGCGATGAGATCGGACCAGTTGCCATGCGTGCCGAGGGAAAAGACGATCACCGGAACGCCGTCTCCAGGCGGCATCGTGGCCGCTTGCGAATAGGCCGATTCTGCGCTCCGAAGAGGGCGTTCCGGGAGCGATGAAATGATCTCCTTCATCCAGCGACCGCTCGCCTCTTGAAACTCGCCCGCCGCCAGATGCCCGCCGTGGCTGTCGAAGATTTGCACCGCATCCACGCCGGCGTTGATTTGCATTTCTAGATACGCAGAGATGGCGGCAGTCAGCTTCTCGGCGAGGGCAAAATAGGTATGCGGATCTTCGCGGAAAAGCGCCAGGGCACGGCCAAATTTCGGAACACTGGCGCCTTCCATCATGAACGTGGCCAGCGTCCAGGGCGAGCCGCTGAAACCGATGAGCGCTGTCTGGTCGCCGAGCTCCTTACGGAGCATGCGGAGGGCTTTGTCCACGTAGCTCAGCCTCTCGCACACCTGCGCAACAGAAAGCTTCTCGATGTCTGCCTTGGTCTGGATGGCGAAGTCCATGATCACACCGCCCGATTCCTTGAAGCGGTAGGTCTGCCCCATCGCCTCCGGGATGACCAAAATGTCGCTGAACAGGATTGCGGCGTCGAAACCGAATCGGCGGACGGGTTGCAGCGTTACCTCGACGGCCAGTTCAGGATCTTGGACGATCTGGACAAAAGTGTAAGCCTCCTTGAGCTTACGATACTCGGGTAGCGCACGACCCGCTTGCCGCATCAGCCACAAGGGCGGACGATCATTCGGGCGACAATGGCAGGCGTTCAGAAAACGCTGGCGGCTAGTCATGGGAGTGCTCACGGCTTTTTTAAGAAGGTCGTCGCCATGTTTTCCAGCGCCGAAACCCAGAGCGGATGTTCGTTCATGCAAGGAATACGGGTGAACTCCTTGCCGGTTGCCGCCAGGAAGTCTTCGCAGCCGCGCATCCCGATTTCTTCAATGGTCTCCAGACAGTCGGAGACAAACGCCGGGCAGATCACGAGCATCCTCTTCTTTCCTTCCTGGGCTAGGCGCACCAACTCGTAGTCAGTGTAAGGCTTCAGCCACGGGTCTCGGCCCAGGCGCGACTGGAACGAGACTGAATACTTCTCTTTCGGCACGCCGGCGAGCTTTACGAAAGCCGCGGTGGTGGCAAAACATTGAGCGCGATAACAAACCGCATGTGCCGAGCTGACGACTTCGCAGCAGTTTTCAACCTTGAGGCAGTGGCAGCCGGTGGGATCGGATTTACGGAGATGCCGTTCCGGAATGCCGTGATAGCTGAACAGCAGATGATCGTGATCCTGCTTCAAGAAATCCGCCGCGCTCGCGACAAGGGCGGTTATGAAATCGGGGGAATTGTAATACGGCGGTTGCACGGTCACTTTCATCCGCGGAGCAAATTTCGCCGCCATTTCCCGAACCCTCACGACGGCCGTTTCGTAGCTGGACATGGCGTAATGGGGAAACAGCGGGATGAGCAGTGCGTCGCTCACGCCTTTGGCCGCGAGACTTTTCACTGCCGATTCGATGGACGGATTCTGATACCGCATCCCCAGCTCGACCGGCAAAGTCATGCGCTTTTGCAGCGCGGCCTGGACGTGCTTGCTGGTGACGACGAGGGGCGAGCCGTCTTTGGTCCAGATTTGTTCGTAGGCGTGCCCGGACGCTTTTGGGCGATTGATTAGGATAAGGCCGACCAAAAGGCGGCGCAACGGCCACGCCACATCAATCACGCGACCGTCCATCAGAAATTCATTCAAGAAACGCCTCACGTCCGGGACGGATGGGGAATTGGGCGAACCGAGGTTGACTAGTAAAATGCCTTTGCTCATGGGGTTGTGAATCCGTTCTTAATCTTGATCATGATCTTCCTCTTAACTTCGCGCGTTTAGAAGCGGTGAGTAAGATTCAGAGGAAGCTTAGGATTAAGACACCTCGCCCGTCACGAACCTTTCGACGCGTTCGACGACATTTATCCCGGACCCTATCGAATCACTCAACGAAACGCCGTCGCGATAGTGCCCCGCGAGGAAAAATCCAGGGGCTTGGGCCTCGATCCTTGTCATCAGGTCCTTGAATCGCCCGTAGCCGACGTTGTATTGCGGAATGGCCTGGGGGTACAAAACGCAATGTTGGAACGTGGGTTGGCCGCGCACCCCGAGCAGCGCGCGCAGATCTTCATAAACGAGCGCGACGAGTTTTGCCTCCGGTAGCGAAGCGAGTTCTGGATAGCGCTCGCCGCCAACGTACGTCGTGAGTGTGAGATGGCCGGCGGGGGCGCGATTCGGGAACAGCGAGGAGGAAAAAAGTGTGCCGAGGCTCTTGAAGCCCGCGATCTTGGGGATCAACATGCCAAAGCCCATGCACGGATGCGCCACGTCTTCGCGGCGAAAGCCAAGCACCACGCTGGCGACGGGAGGGTAGCGAATTTCGGAGAACGCAACGAGGTTCAAAGGCCGTCCTCTCTCCCGGCCTGCGGCCACTCCTTGCCCATCCGATGAGAGGGACGGGCTGAGGGGAGCTGCAGATTCGCTCAAAAGCTCAATTTTAAGTTCCGCCAGCCTCGGGGCGGTGCCGCAAAAGATCACCGCGCCGTGTTCTGCTCGCGATTCGCCGCCGCCCTCCTGGAGGTCCAGCGTCCAGCCTGCGGGGGCCTCGGTTAGCCGGGTGACGGTCGTGTTCAGTCGGACCGCCGCGCCAAGCCTCGCGCGAAGGGTGTCCGGCAAAACTTGGAGGCCCTCGTCGAAGGAGAATTTCGGCGCGCGGTCTTTCGCGATTTCACCGCGCTTCTTGCGTTCGCGGCCTCCGAAGAGCTGACCTCTGATCATCGATCCGTAATTGTCCTCCAGCGCCTTGAGTTTGGGGAAGGCGTGCGTCACGGAAAGCCGGTATGGATCGCCTGCGTAAATCCCGCCGACGAGGGCGTCAATGGCATGGTCGAGAAATTCCTGATTGAACCGACGGATGACAAACTGACCGATGCTTTCTTCAACACCATTCCGCTGCGGCGAAACAAAGGCTTCGCGCAGCACGGCGATTTTGGCTTTGTACGAAAAAAGCTCCGTGCTGAAGAATCCCAGCGGTGAACCCGGCATGAGGATGGGCCGACCATAACGGACCACGTAGCGCGACTCGGCTTTGGGATCGGGATTGAGTTTGCGCGACTCCAATCCGGCATCGCGGACCAGTGCAGCGATTTTGGGCGAGGTTTCGAGGATGGTGTTGGGGCCAAACTCCGCCAGGTAGCCATCCCGGCGCAGCGATTGAATCACGCCGCCCACCCGCCCGCTGGCCTCATAAACCGCGACGGACACGCCACGGCGTTGTAGGTAAAACGCCGCAGTCAACCCCGTGATACCACCGCCAATGATTGCCACTGATTTCATCGGGAACCAGACTGGAACAACCACATCATCCACGCAAGCGATTAACCCGAACTCCCTGGACAAGATGGACAGGGATCGCGCCTACGACCTGCTTGCACGCCATGTGCATTCATCCCGAATTCCCCAATCGGTAGGGTCATCGCGCCGAATGACTTCGCAGCGCGATAACCCCACCACGGAACCCTCCAGAGAATAGCCCACATCACCCCAAAGGGACAGACAAAGTGCCGAGGAACCCCTCTGATTCTAGGACACATCGCCCTACAGGTCAGGCCGACGTTGACCACCAACAACTTCGGGATGCCCCCTGACCAGGCTCGGTTTACGGTTGAAAACGAGCGGCTGGCTGAGCATAATGGTGGAATGGAAGAAATCATTTACCCGCGAAGCCCCCGGGAGCAGATGGCCGGCTGGATGCACTTGCCCCGGTATGTCGATAAGATCCGGCTGCATCTGGCAGAAAAACTACACCCGGACTATCAGCCGAACTTCGGCAAGGGTTTCGACGAGTGGTGGCTGAAGGCGGTTGGCGTGAAGCACGAAGAATTCATTGAAGTGGTGCGCGGCTCGATCACCGACGGCCAGGTGGCAGATTGGGTTCAAAGTCGTGCGGCGAAGTCCAACGCCGAGAAGCAGATGCACCGCGAGGCGATGTTGGACTACCCGAAGGCGGGCGACCCGGCGGGTCAGGGTCGGCTGAAGATGCGGAAGGAGCAGGCCGGCCAGGGACATCGCGATGACATTCGACTCTTTGTGGATTTCATCGACGCCGACGAGAAACGAATCTAGAGCGGCGTTGGCAAGATCTCGCGCTGGCTAAAGCATCGCCATGGTGCTATTTGACACTTTGAAACCTCAACCTTTCACACAATATCATAAGGCCGGAAGCGTATGGGCCGTCGGTCAAATCCATGATGGACGAGGAGCGCGGCCCCTATTTTGCTGGTTTCATCGGCATAAAACCGCTGTCAACCATCCATTCCTCAAGCCGCACCGCCCGTGCGCATCTCAGATTTTTCCAGATCTTCTCGTAATCGTAATCGTAATCGTAATCGTAATCCTATCCCGGGTTTCCCTCGTGCAACCGGTAATCGGAGTTTGCTTTTATCAAGGCGACTAGCATCGAAACGACGCTCCAGAGGCGGTCTTTTCCTGA
>CAMAWP010000299.1 GCA_945861765.1 Akkermansia muciniphila
GGCGACAATCTGCTCGCCCTCAAAGCGCTCGAACAGGAGTTCACCGGCAAGATCAAGTGCATCTACATTGACCCGCCTTGCAACACCGGCAGCGCGTTCGAGCATTATGATGACGGTGTTGAGCACTCGTTGTGGCTGTCGTTGATGCGCGACCGCCTTCAGTTGTTGAGGGTTCTCCATTCTCCGCTGCTTGAAATTTCGTGAGCTCGGACAATTCCTCCTTGACATTACATTGCACTGCAATGTATAAAGGTTGCCGTGAAGCTCGAAAAAGAATTAGTGGCCGCTTCTTCCGTGCCCCTGGTGCTTTCCATTCTTTCAGAAGGCGATAGTTACGGCTACGCGATCATTCAACGCGTAAAGGAGTTGTCCGGTGGAAAAATCGAGTGGACTGACGGCATGCTTTACCCGGTTCTCCATTGGCTCGAACGGCTCGGCCACGTCAAGGCGCGATGGCAAGTCGCGGAGAGCGGTCGCCGTCGCAAGTACTACCGGATCACGCCTCATGGCCGGGCTCGGCTCGCCGAGGAACGCGAGCAGTGGCAAGCGGTGAACTCGACCCTACAGGGCATCTGGCGGGAGCTTTCCATTCCCGGTCCGGCTAACCACGCGGCGTCAGCCGCGCTACGGCCACAGGAAGCCTGACATGCAGACTCCGCGTGAGGCGCTATCGATCGAGGAGCAGATCGACCAATGGCGAAGCTACTTCCGCCGCCGACAGGCCATCCACTCTGTCGATATAGCGGAGTTGGAGGACCACCTACGCGAACAGGTCGCGGGGCTCGTTGATGCGGGGCTCGCGACCGATGAAGCCTTCCTGGTGGCGGTGAAGCGGATGGGCAACCTCGACGCCCTCTCTCGGGAGTTCGCTCGCGAGCACTCGGACCGCCTCTGGAAGCAGCTCGTGCTCGTGCCGTCGGATTCCGGGGAGTTGCAAGCGCCGGGTCGAACGGACGCCATCGTCGCCTTTTGTCTTGCGGTGGCTGCGGCCGTGGCCATCAAGGTGCCTGCGCTATTCGGGCTGCAATTGGACGAGAACAAGGCTGAGGACTTCGGCTTCTACGCCCGCAACCTGAGTCTCTTCGTGCTGCCGCTCCTGACCGGCTACTTCGTCTGGAAACGGCGGCTCGACGCCCTCACTCTCCGCTGGCTGGCCGTGACGTTCGTCGCGGCGGCTGTATTCGCCAACGCCTATCCCTTCGCCGCGCGCGGTTCCACCGAGGCGCTTACGGCGCTGCACCTGCCGATGGCACTTTGGCTGGTCGTGGGCATCGCGTACGCAGGCGCCCGCTGGCGCCAGGTGGCCGGCCGCATGGACTTCATTCGATTCTCGGGCGAGATATTCATCTACTACGTCTTGATCGCCCTCGGGGGCTTCGTCTTCACGGGGTTCACGTTGATGGTCTTCAAGGCCATCGGGATCAACGCCGCGCCCTTCGTCCAGTTGTGGCTAATACCGTGCGGTGCCGTGGGGGCTGTCTTGGTCGGCTCGTGGCTGGTGGAAGCGAAGCAGAGCGTGATCGAGAACATGGCGCCGGTGTTGACGCGCATCTTCACACCGCTCTTCGCCGTCATGCTGGTCATGTTTCTCGCGACCATGTTGTGGACCGGCCGGGGAGTCGGCATCCAGCGCGAAGTGCTGATCGGGTTCGACCTGCTCCTGGCGCTGGTCCTCGGCCTGCTGCTCTATTCCATATCGGCCCGCGACCCCCGACAGCCTCCAGGCGCCTTCGACGTTGTGCAGGTCGTGTTGGTGATCAGTGCGCTCTTGGCCGACGCGGTAGCGCTGTGGGCCATCGCCGCGCGCATCACCGAGTTCGGCTTTACCCCGAACCGCGTGGCCGCGCTGGGTGAGAACGTGATTCTCCTGGTCAATCTGTCGTGGTCCGCCGTGCTCTATATTCGCTTCCTGAGTGGGCGCGGGTCGTTCGCCTCCCTCGAAAAATGGCAGACGGATTACCTGCCAGTCTATGCCGCGTGGGCAGCCATCGTCGTGACCCTCTTTCCGCCGCTGTTCCGATATATCTGACATGCCAAAAAATCACCTGCTTGGGCTTTTATGAGAATCAAAATATTATTCGCAACCTTACTGACATTGCCCGTGTTCACCACAGGCTACGCACAGACCTTGGACAAAGCCAAACTCGACCAGTTTTTTGACCGGCTCGCCGAAAAAAACAAGGCGATGGGAAGCCTGGCCATCGTCAAAGACGGCAATGTGGTTTACACCCGTGCCATCGGCTACAGCCAGATCAACTCCATCGAAAAGAAGCCTTTGACCGCAGCGAACCGGTTTCGGATCGGTTCGATCACAAAAATTAAGGGGTCAGTTCTCACAATCGACAATCTGCCCGCTGGTCCGTCAAATGGCTAACATAATTTGCGCTTCCGATATGCAATAGCGCCGTGATCCATTGCCGATTATGAGAACTGACCCCTTAACGAGCCAACGCCAAAACCCTGCGACTTGATGCTTCAATCAAGCTTCTTCAACAACGGAGCAACATCCGGCAGTTTGAGAAATTCGCCCGGCGTCACCACGCCCACAGACTGATACTTCTTTTGGTCAAAGTGCCCGCGAGCGATGTTCACCGTGATGATGAAGTCGGCATTCGCTGCAAACGCGCGTTCAAGGAAACGATTGTCCGGCTCGCGATGTATGACGCGCAGTTCAGTCAACGGATGACAGAGGCGGCAGGTCTCCGCAATCTCAGCGATGAAATCAGGCCGGTCACCCAGCACGTCCGCGAATTCTTCAAGCATGGCAGGACTCGCCCAGGCCTCAATCAAACCCGTGCGCGCCAGCTCGAAGATGAGCGCCGACGCGTTGTTCTCGGCGGGAAACGTGGCGAGTTTCAGGATACAGGTGTCAAGAATGACTCTCAAGATAGGGCTTGGCGCGACGCAATGCCCGCGAGGGTCGCTTGGCTTCAACGAACGCGACCGCTTCCTTCTCGGTCATGGTCTTGCCGCGGTTTTCGCGATGCGCACGCGCCAGCGCGGGAGAGAGTTTGAACCGAATGACTTTTCCTTCCACTACGGCTGTCGCATACATGGCGTCACATTATCCGAACCCATCAGCCTCGACAAGCGGCGTTCTCCTTCTTTCCTTCTCCGCCTCGAAGCGGGGAGGGCTGGGGTGACGTGTCGAAGTCTTTCAACCCGTTGACGAACGCTGATCCGTTTCAACGCAAAGACGCGGAGGCGCAAAGAATTTCAACCACGAATGAACACCGATGGACACGGATAAACCTGTGCGGCAATGTGCCTACTTCGCTGGAATATGCTCAACGGCTCCGATGGATTCGATTGGGAAACCTTCTGCGACTGCAAAACCATTTACCTCGTTGAATCAGCCAAGCTTTTTGGCCGGCGCGGGCGAAAATGGGTCGGTTCTCACAATCGACAGTCCGCGGATGCGTCGTTTTGATGTGGAGTTGAACGGCGTTGATTCCAAAAGCATTGAAGCTATGCAGCGGCGCAATCCTGCTGAAAAAATCAAATGGCGGCGCTATCAGAAAAGATTAACCGCCGCAGACATTTCCGTCGCAATAATTGCGGCACGTCTTCAGTAACCTGCTCCGCCTTCCGTCCTCACGTCTTGCGGTGCTTGGTTTGGAGATTCACGACCGGATGGCTGGAAAGTTTTTGGCGCTCGCGGGCGTCGGCAAAAGGCGGTCAATGGTGTGACTGCGTGCGGCGGACAGTTCATCCTTGATGCGCCAGATTTCCTGAAGCACCACATCGCCGGTCGTTTTCGCAGTCTGAATGTCAGTCGTTTTGCTCATTTTCGTTTTCCAGTAGTTCTTCCGGCGTGCATTTGAATCGCCGCGATGACGCGGGCGTGAATCTCGGATGAGAGTCGAGCGAGGTCTTTCTCCGCACCACGTTCCAGCAGGACGCGATACATGGTCACTTGCGGTTGCGTTCGGCGAGGTAGTCCTCCAGCGGGCGGTAGTGCAGCGGCTTGCGGCGGGCGCGCTTTAGCCAGGCTACGTCGTCCGTGTCCTCCACGCGCTCCAAAAGTTCTTCGTAGTCCTTGATGGGGATGATGACGGAGACGGGTTTGCCTTTGCGCGTCACGATTTCAGGTTCGGGCATGGTTATTTTCACGGGTTGAAGTTTATCAGGCGGGTGGTGCGGGGCGATTCTTGTTTCCCTGCTCCGCAAAACTGACACGCGCCTCGGAGTTGTTCCACTTCACCGGAGTCGAATCGCACAAACATTTTTCGTGACGGTTCAGGCCAACCGCAAAACGGACGTAAGGCTTGGCCGAAAAAAGCGAAAGAAGACGAAAGAAATAAAACCAAATTCCGGCAATCTCTTTCGTCTTTTTTCGTTTCTTTCGGCAACACTCCGTTCCCTGTCTTTGGGTCTGTAATGGTCGATCTTTCATGCCGGGGATTTAGCCGAAATGAACGAAAGAGGGCGAAAGAAATCAAACCAAAAGCCGTCCACCCCTTTTGGTGTTCCTTGGTTCCCTGCGGCCAACCATCACACCCAATTCGCGGTCACCATCTGAATAGTCACCATTTTTCAAACTGGACCTCTGCCTAGCTCATGGTTGTTCCTTCCGGGTGCTTTGTCGTACTTCCTTGATCACGTTCACTGCTCTTGGGTCAACCGATCCGTCCTGGTAGCCAGCAGGTCTCATTTTGGCTTCGGACCGCCTGGAGGTGGGACCGCGTGCGTTCACCAGGTGTGTAGACCCGGCTTCAGCCGGTGGGGCGCCGACACTTCCAGAGGCGTTAGATTATCTGACCCTAAAAGCCGCAGTTCAGCCGAAAGAAACGAAAGCAGCGAAAGAATTCGAGGGCTTGACGCAAACGCGGACACCCACCTGCCGGGTGAATGGCAGTTGCCTAAGAACTTCTTTACTTTCGGCATTTTGCGTTTCTTTCGGCCATCCAACTGCCGGATTAAAGTTGACGAGTTGCCGCCTGAAGGCGGGACTACGTGCCTCTGGAGTCCCGGCTTCAGCCGGTTCTTGGTGTGATCTGCGGCCATACGGAGAATTGCTGCTGTCTCCCGACATTTCCTTTGCGGTATCTGATCCTCTGCTAGGCTGGCCGTGTGCAGCCAACGGTCGGATATAAACTCGTTCAGCTTGCGAATGGCGTTCATAGCGTCTATTCGCTCGCGCATCGTGAGACTTTTCATCCCGTGATTGGTCCGGTCGCCGAAGCCGAGGCGCTTTATGTCAACCAGCTTCGACTCCCTGACCGACTGCGGAGCCATGAGAGCGAATTCGTCATTTGGGATGTCGGTCTCGGCGCGGCGGCGAACGCGCTCACGGCGCTGAAGGCGGTCCAAGAGATTCCAGGCTGCATTCGGTTGGTGAGTTTCGACAACACCGTTGAGCCGCTTCGGTTTGCTTTGCGGCACGCTGACGTGCTTGGTTATTTAGGGGCGCATGAGGATCATCTGCAACAATTGATCACTTGCCAGCGCGTGAGCTTTTCGCAGGGGAGCCTGACGGTTGATTGGCAGTTGTGCCTTGCGGATTTCCCGGAGTTCTTAACTCAATCCGAAGTGCAGGAGCTGCCTAAGCCACACGCGATACTGTTCGACGCCTATTCACCGGCGAAGAACCCAGCAATGTGGACACAGCCGCTTTTCGCCAAGATTTTTCGTTTGCTGGATTCAACGCGCCCGTGCGCAATGCCGACCTATTCGCGGAGCACGATGTTGCGGGTCTCGTTGTTGCTGGCCGGTTTTTTTGTGGGCAGCGGTCACGCGACCGGCGAGAAGGAAGAAACGACGATTGCCGCCAACGCGTTGGGACTGATATCGGAACCGCTCGATCAACGTTGGCTTCAGCGCGCGCGCAAATCAACCAGCGCCGAACCGATGTGGGAGCCGATCTACCGCCAAGCCCCGCTGAGTGCCGAGACGTGGGAGAAATTGCGGGATCATCCCCAGTTCGCGTGACGAACAGCAATTCTCCGTATGGCCGCAGATAACACCAAGAACCGGCTGAAGGCGGCAACGCGTCAACCTTAACCCGGCAGTTGGATGGCCGAAAGAAATGCAAAATGCCGAAGGAAAAGAAGTTCTGAGGTAGATGCCATTCACCCGGCAGGTGGGTGGCCGCGTTTGCGTCAAGCCCTCGAATTCTTTGGCTTCTTTCGTTTCTTTCGGCTGAACTGCTGTTTTTAGCGTCAAACAATCCAACGCCTCTGGAAGTGTCGGGGCCCCACCGGCTGAAGCCGGGACTACCTACCTGGCGAACGCACGGCGTCCCGCCTTCAGGCGGCCGGAAGCCAAAATGAGACCTGCTGCCAACGGCGGGCCTTGGGCATCCGTCGCAATCCGCAAGGCCATCATCCGGCTCCCAGCCAAGCGACTTTCTGCCGGCTTCTGCAAAAGGTCGATGGCCGCGCACTCGAGAAGATCATTCTGGAAATTCAAGAATAAGTGCGCGGCCAACCAGCTTCTAAAATCCGCGCTCTTCCATGCGATCAATCGAGGGCGATGACGTTCTTGATTCCGCTCCGGTCGCCAAGCAAAAGCTCCTTATAAGATTCTATCGAATAGCGGCCAGTGATCAGCGAACGCAATGCCTCAGGCCAGAGGCGGATGAAGATCTCCAAATCGCGAATGGCGGCCTGGAAAGCGGCCCTGTCGGCGTTCACCGTCCCAACCACGACTTGGTTCTTGAGGACTATGTTTCGCATAATGTTATCCGCTTCGGTATCGATTGGCGGTTTTGGGGCCGGAATTCCCGTGAACACGAAGATGCCGTTTGTGCCGAGCACCTTGAGAACTTGAAATGAAATCCGGGCCGCTCCGACCGCCTCGTAAACCAGGTCGATATTTCCGACGCGTTCCGCCAGTTGCTCCGCCGTCTCCAACTGGGAAGAGACATACTTCGCTCCAATTGATTCCACCAACTCGGCCTTTGGGTTGGGAGCAGGCGAACGAGAATAGACATACGTTTCAAACCCGCGGGCTACGAGAGCCATGGCACCCAAAATCCCGACTGGCCCAGCCCCGAGGACGACGGCGCGAAGTCCATCGCCTTTTCTGGAAACCGACGAACGGGACCACGGCATTCGCTCCTGAATCTGCCATACTTGAGCAAGAGCCTTTTCAGCCACAGTCAGCGGCTCCACCAAGATCGCCACGTCACGCAACTCTGGAGGCACAATGGTGAGGTAGCGCTCGGCTTCGACATAATATTCCGTCATGAAGCCGTGCGTCATCTTGATGCCGCGCTCCGTAAAGTCTCCGGTGAAACAAAAATCCTGTAAATCAACCCGGCACGGAGAGCAATGGTCATGGGAGCAGGGTCGGCGGACCGACGGGACGACAAGATCGCCAGGGCGCAACCCCGAGACGGCAGATCCTACTTCCGTTACCTGGCCAAGGGATTCATGCCCGAGCACGAGGTAGTCAGAGCCATGAGGAGGTGACCCATAAACGAACGTGCAGATCTCTTTATCGGTTCCACAAATCCCTACCTCGAGGGACCGGACCTTCACCTCGTGAGCCGCACCGATCTGCGGGATGGCATGTTCGAGGAGGCGCACTTCACGTTTTCCGGGAATGACACCGACCGCTCGCATCGTAGTCTTATTCATTCTATTCTATTGCTGGCCATGGGTTCTTCGGGAGAATTACCCATGCATAAGCGAGAAGTCGAGCCAAATGCTGCGACTCTTCGACGATCCGGGGGAAATTCATGCAGCGGCAGTTAACACAAGAGTCGAGGGTGTGCTCGGTTCGGCGTTGAATCGCGAACTTCAAAACCTCAGACTCAGAGCGGGAATAGAGCTTAAAAGGGGGCAAAGATGGGAAAATCATTTTCCTGGCTGATTCCGGACACAAGGTGTCTGCGGGTTCACTTTTGGAAAGTCCCAGTGAACCTTTCGGCGGATTTATCGTTATGCTGGCGGCCAGTTAACCGTCTTTGAATCGGGGATGTTTGGAGCCAATGAGGCGGAGCGCCGGGCGGATATTCGACCCGGAGGCGCTGGACGCCGACCAAGGGGTCAAACCATAGCTTTGCCTTAACTGACGTTTGAGGATTCGCGATGGAAAGAGTGTCGGTTCTCATGAATGACTAGTACCATGTACAGGGCGGTTTCAAGAAATGCAATGAGGTCAACCAGGATATAAAGAGAGCGAATTAATCGGACATTTTCCGCTGACTTTATTTTACTCACGGGATGTCAGCACTCTTTTGCCTGCCCAAGCGCGAACAATCCTCTGTTCTGAATGCGCTGGAAGTCCGATGCTTAGTCGATCCAGTCGAGATCGCACGCTGGAATGACCTGGTGTGTAAACACCACTACTTAGAGAATGCCAATCTCGTTGGGGAGCAATTTGGACCTATTGGCTGCCTTCGTCCCCCGGAGGGAGAATCGAGAATAGCCCGGCAGTTCACTGCCGGGTTCGCATTACCGATTGCATAAGTCCCGCAGGGACGGCCGAATCCCCCAATGTCCTACGTCAGCTCCAACTGTCTGTTCAGGACAAAGGATCGCCCGAGAAGAGTTCAACCGTCCCTTCGGGACTTTGGCTATTTGCTCCCTAATCCCACCCTTGAAAGGGTGGGCTATTCTCGAATCTCCTCTCCGGGAGATGTGAGTCGCAAACATCATCGGCTACTACAACTGCACGCGGCCGGAAAATGTCCAAACTCCAGGCACCGCTCCGGAGTGAGTTTTCCAACCCGGCCGCGGAAATGATTCCACCGAAAACAGCAGTTCAGCCGAAAGAAACGAAAGAAGCGAAAGAATTCGAGGGCGTTACGCGAACGCGGCCACCCACCTACCAGGTGAATGGCAGTTGCCTCAGAACTTCTTTTCTTT
The DNA here is from genome assembly GCA_945861765.1 of Akkermansia muciniphila. Classification (GTDB taxonomy): domain Bacteria; phylum Verrucomicrobiota; class Verrucomicrobiia; order Limisphaerales; family SIBE01; genus SIBE01. The sequence goes on from CAMAWP010000299.1 coordinate 8,817, forward strand.
CGGCATTTTGCGTTTCCTTCGGCCATCCAACTGCGGGATTAAGGTTGCCGCGTTGCCGCCTGA
>CAMAWP010000300.1 GCA_945861765.1 Akkermansia muciniphila
GGAAAACCCGCTTTCTGGGCGTTTTCCGTATTTGTTACTTCCCAAAAAACTTCCCACTGGCGTGCCCGAGATTTACTTCCCATTAATTAACTACTTGTAAATGCGGTAGTTGCAGAAGTTGGAGCGGGTGAAGGGAATCGAACCCTCGTCTCAGGCTTGGGAAGCCCACATTCTACCATTGAACCACACCCGCACAGAAGTCACTTTACCAAAGGCGCTACTCGCGTGCAATCGAACATTTGGCTGCACTGAGCCGCACGCCGAATTTCGACCATTAGCTTGGTCGAAACAGTTCAAAACCGGACTATTTTTCGTAGCACTTTTACCCGATCCTCGATGGCTTGTCGAGTGATCCGAGTAGTGCGTGTCAGGCCAAAGCCCTCGCAACAGAAAGAAGCCACGGCGCTCCCATGCACAACAGCGCATTTCAGATGAGCGTCAATAGAGCCACCGCGGCTGGCTAGATATCCCACGAGGCCCCCCACAAACGAATCGCCTGCACCGGTTGGGTCAACGACTTTTTGAAGTGGAAACGCCGGCGCTAGAAAGAGTCCCCGCGGAGACGAAACTAGAGATCCGTGTTCGCCTTTCTTCACGATGACATACTTGGGACCTAGACGGTGAATCTTTTGGACAGCGGACAAGAGATTGTCATCCTTGGTCAGCAATCGAGCTTCGCTATCGTTGAGCACGAAGGCATCTATTCGGCGTAGCAACTTGAGCAATTCCGCCAAAGCGATGTTCAGCCAAAGGTCCATAGTATCAGCGATCACGAATTTGGGCCGCTGCATTTGGTCGAGGACGTGGTGTTGAAGCGAGGGTGCGATATTTGCCAGGAGCACGTAAGCGCTTTCCCGGTGTGCTTTCGGCAGTGTGGGGCTAAAGGTCTCGAAGACGCCCAGCTCGGTTTTTAAGGTGCGGCGGTTGTTCATGTTAACCTCGTATTCACCGGCCCAATGGAATGTCTTCCCGGGAACGATTTGGAGAGCCTCCAAGTGAATTCCGTGCCGCTGGTAGAGGTTGATGTAGCGCTTCGGGAAGTCGTCGCCAACTATCCCGACAAGATGGACCGGCGTAAAGAAACTTGCTGCAACGCCGGCATGGCTTGCGGAGCCTCCGAGGAGGCGAGGATTTTCCGCTTGCGGAGTTTTTATTGAATCCAGGGCCGTAGAACCAACTACCAAGACGCTCATGAATAGGATGATGTTTTACAGTTTATTTACTTAACTTACCGGGCAAGAACTTAAGAGCCTTTTGAATTGCTGGCAAGCCAGCACAATGTCGGGCGCCTTGAGAATGGCGGACACGACGCAGACGCGGCTGGCGCCGGCAGCGATCACTTCGTGAAGGTTCTCCAGGGTGATTCCGCCAATAGCAAACCAGGGGAGAGTCAAGTTGGCAGCCGCCCACCGGACATAATCCAACGTTACAGGCTTGGCGGAGGGCTTGGTGCCGGTGGGATAAACGGGGCCAATCGCAACGTAATCCGCTCCCGCTGCGACTGCACGGTTCGCTTGCAACGGGGCGTGGGAGCTCAGGCCGATCTTCAGCGGGGAGCCGCGAGTCGAAAGCTGGTTGACGTGGGTAAGTCCCTCACCAAAAAAATCATCCTGCCCAAGGTGACAAACCGGCGCGCCGACGGCTAGTGCGACCTCTAAATGATCGTTGATGACGAGTCCGATATCGGCGCGCGCAGTGATGGGATGAATTCTTAACGCGATTCGATGAATCTCTTCAATCGGTTCGCCTTTCGCGCGAAGCTGGATTAGATCAGAACCTCCCGCGCAGAGTTGCTGAGCGATCGATTCCATCGAGCGACCCGCGAGGTAGGCGGTATCCACGAAGGTGTAAAGCTGGCACTGTGATAGTGGTTTCATTCGGATACCTCTTTTGCGGGAACTTGAGGAGGGAGAAGCGTCCGGAGGATCGCGGCTTCCAACTTAGGCCAACAACCGGCTAAAACACTCAATGCACCCAAGCAAAAGAATTAGACTAGGCTTTCTCCTCAATTAATTCCCGCCGAGCGCCTCCCAAGAGTTGCTCGATGAAGTTCGTGGAATAGACACCGCGCCGAAAATTCGGGTCCTGGAGAATGGCCTGCTCGAAGGGGACGGTCGTTTTGATTCCAGTTATCATATATTCGCCCAAGGCTCGACTCATTTTATCCATGGCGTCCCGTCGATCTTTTCCGTAGGTAATGAGTTTGCTAATGAGTGAGTCGTAGTGCGAGGGGATGGTATATCCGGCGTAGGCATGACTGTCCACCCGCACCCCTCGGCCGCCGGGGCTATAGTACATGTCGATCCGTCCAGGGCAGGGACGGAAGTCATCAAAAGGGTCTTCGGCATTGACACGACATTCAATAGCGTGGCCCTTGAAGGTAACGTCGCCTTGGGAGATGCGAAGAGGCTCCCCCATGGCGATGAGAATCTGCTGCTTGACGAGATCAATTCCCGTCACCTCCTCGGTGATGGGATGTTCCACTTGAATCCGCTTGTTGACCTCGAGGAAATAAAAGTTCCCATGGTCGTCCACGATAAATTCGACCGTTCCTGCATTGGTGTAATGCGCCATCTTTGCGATGTTGATGGCCGCTTTCCCCATCTTCTTACGTAAGTCCCTGAATTTGTTATCCAAAAGTGGCGAAGGCGTCTCTTCTACGATCTTCTGATTTCGTCGCTGGATGGAACAATCACGTTCGCCCAAGTGAATAATATTTCCTCGCGTATCCGCCAAAATTTGAAATTCGATGTGATGGGGATTCTCGATGAACTTCTCGATATAGACACCGGAATTCCCAAAAGCCTTTTCCGCCTCTGTCCTGGCGGTGTGGTAACCTTTGATGAGCGAGATGTCATTATGCGCCGCGCGCATTCCTCTCCCGCCGCCTCCAGCAATGGCCTTGATCATCACAGGGTAGCCGATGCGTTTCGCCGTGGTTAGCGCCTCTTGCTCGTTTTCGATCAAACCATCTGAACCGGGAGGGATGGGAACACCTGCTTTCTTGGCAAGCGTGCGGCTGATAGCTTTGTTCTCCAGCGCGTTCATAGCGCGAGAACTCGGTCCGATGAAGCGGATGTTGCAATTCTCACACACATCAGCGAAATGGGCGTTCTCCGAGAGAAACCCGTACCCAGGATGGATCGCATCGACATCAGCAATTTCGGCTGCGCTGATGAGTCGATCGATTCGCAAATAGCTCTCGCTGCTGGGCGCTTTTCCGATGCAAATCGCCTCATCCGCAAGCTGAACATGCATTGAGTTGATATCAGCCTCCGAATAAACCGCGACGGTCCGAATATTTAGCTCTTTGCAGGCACGTATGATACGAACGGCAATTTCACCCCGGTTAGCTACCAATACTTTCTCAAACATGCTATGGAAGGAGGATTTTCCTGATCAGGATCAACGGGTTAAACTCGGGTGTGGCTGCACCGATTTGAATCATCAAATGGGCCGAATCTTGAACAATGGCTGGCCGAAGTCCACAGGTTTGGCGTTGTCCAAAAGCACTTGAGTAACGATGCCTCTCACTTCGGCTTTAATCTCGTTCATGACTTTCATTGCCTCGATGATACAAACTACCGTGTCAGCATTAACCTCTGATCCAATTTCGACGTAGTTCCCCGATTCCGGAGAGGGTGCCAGGTAGAAGGTCCCGACCATTGGTGATTTAATGTCCAGCTCGCTCGAAATCGTGGTTGCGGGAGTGCTGGCCGGCAGTAGGGGAACAGTGCTCGCTAGGTGAGGCGGATAAGTCGATAAGGAGGTTTCTTCGAGTCCGGGAGAGTGGCCCACTCCGTTCGAGGCTCGTTTGAGTCTGATCTTGAAATCTTGCTTCTCGAGTTCGAATTCCAAAATGGAATTCTTCTTCATCAGGTCGATGATTGCCTTGATATCTTTTATGTCCACAGACTTCTCCCCGGAGTGACGGAATTAAGGTGCGTGTGGCTTATATTCATTAAGCAAAAAGCAGCAGCCGAACTCCGGCTCTGCCCATCTAGTCTCTTCAAGAATTAAAAACGATATTAGATTTCAAGATCGCTATCGTCAAGCAGAGATTCTGAGCCGTTCGATCCCAGAAAAGAGATCTGATTTCTGGAAAAACTCAAATTATTTCGGTTGTTGTGGGGTTGCGTTAATGTTAACGGCAGCTTCCAAAGCTAAAATGTACGAATTAGGTCCAAACCCAGTTATTTGGCCAGAACAAACCGGTGCGATCAGAGATTTGTGGCGGAATTCTTCTCGGGCGTGGACGTTGGATAAGTGAACTTCGATCGTAGGAATTGCCACGGCGGAGATAGCGTCTCGTAGAGCCACGCTGGTATGTGTGTAGGCTGCCGCGTTGAGGACGATCACCTCGAATATTCCGCGCGCTTGCTGTATCCAACTGACTAATTCGCCTTCCAAATTGGTTTGGCGAAACTCGATTTCGATTCCTAATGTAGCCGCCCGTTCGCGGACTTTTGTCTCGATGTCCCCTAGGGTGGCGCGACCGTAAACATTAGGCTCCCGTTGACCCAGTAGATTAAGATTTGGTCCGTTCAGGAAAAGAATTTTCATGAGTGGGATGAAAACTATTCAACCGCCCGATCTGTGTCGATTTCAATTCTCTCCCGCGAGCTCCCGCAGAGCAGTCCCAAGACCGTCAACGCGGACCAAGCTAACGCTGGGATGTAGAGGGAAAACTCGACGAAACCTTGCAAGGCCCAGCCGAATAATCCCAACCAAATTGGAAAAAAGAGTTTCGTCTGGTCGGTTTTCCTTCGCCGATAGAGAAAGACCACGGTGCCAAATACAAAAGCCGAGTAACTCAAGAAGCCAACGATGCCTGAATCGGACGCTTGCTCGAGGAAATCGTTATGGACGAGCCGAGCCATTTCCGCTTCCGGAGGTTTGATTTTACGATAAGAGACTGAAAATGTTCCGGGACCAGTTCCGAGGAGAGGATTTGCTTTGGTAATCTCCCAGGCCGCTCGCCAATAGTCGAATCTTGCGCCGACGCTGGTGGCTCCCTTCTGGAAGTAAGTGGAGTACTTGATGAAAAAGCCTGTTAACCCGATGAGACAGATCGTCATTAGGGCAAGCATCTTGAGCTTCCGAGGCATAGGCCGTTGGCCAAGGACTACCATCGCCATGAGCAAAGCGATCAACCAACCTGCCTTTGAACCCGACCAATAAAGACAGGCCAAGCCGCCGTAGGCCAGCAGCGCGACCAAGACGCTCCGCGAAATGGCAGGCAGTCGGTCTGCGAACTTCCATGTCGCCGCCACTACCGAAGGCAGCCAAAGAATGACGCCCCCCGCTAGGGCGTTAGGATAAACCAGAGTGGAAAAAATGCGACTACTGGCTATCTTTCGAAGGTATTCAGGAGGATATTGCTGCCAACCAGGTTGAGAATAGACAAACTGCCGAGTCGCCTCCAAACCACCGTAATGTTGTTCAAAGCCAGTCCAGAGAACCACTCCAAACCCCAGTAACAACCCAAGCCAAAACGGCCCCGGCCTTCGAACTCTGCTAAGCCCAAACAAACCAAAATAAAAGAAAACAACGCAAGTGGCGAAGTGGATTATGGTCACGCGGGTCAAATGAACATCGACCGTCTTGATCGCAGCTACTCCTTGCCAGCCTAGCCAAACCAACGGCAACACAATGATCCATCGAGGAGTCTCACTAGATAGTCGCATGACGCTGAAGCTCAAGATGATCAGCCCAGCCAGCAGCCAGTAACCCCAAGCAACAGGCCAGGGCTGGAGGAGATATTCCCAGATGTTCGTCGGTGGCTCGACCATACGATCCAGGATGACGGGATTGCCAAACTTCAGAAGAGACAATCCAAGGAAACCACCGAGGCACCCCGCGAAGACCCTTTGCCAGAAATCGCTTTCGGTTGGCAGTCGCTCTGTTGGGGAGAACGGCTGCTTCGAGTGATTTTTGGCACGCACAAGCGGGTGGGTCGAGATCAGGATGAATGGAGCGAACGATCGACTAAAGCTTCAGTTTCAAGAGGCCGACCTCCAAAGTCAGGGCTTCCTGGACGTTTGAACCAAGTGAACGCTGCGTTTGTTCCAGCACGTCCAGGTTTTCCATCGCTTCCACGGTCGAAATTCGGCTCGCCACGGTTTGAGCGGCATGTTCCAAATGCTGAAATGCGAGCAAGTCCTTGCCCAACGCCATGGTCTTCAGCCAGACATCACGGAACCACCACTGCAGACCCAGCAAAACTTCGCCGCGCTGCTCCCGATACTCAGCTTCAATCGCCGCGCTGAGTTCTTCCTCCCATCGCTCCCGTAATCGCGGTTCGATATCTTTATGCCTTTCCAACGGTGAACGTGTTGTCACAGCTCTTTCTGTTTCGGACTTCAGATTGGCTAATTGGGTTAACAGCACGCTCAGCAGCCGATAACGGCTCAACAGCCCTTTCTCTTCGCGGGCCGCCAAGTCGCTGAAATTTGTGAGCCAACCGCTCTGCTTTGCTTCCATCCGATGCCTCCCTTCGCTGGCGAAGTTCAATCTCAAACAGCGAGACACCAGTGTCTTCAGCAGGCGTTGCGACTCGATCGAGAGCAAAATCAGAATGGATTTCGTCGGTGGTTCTTCCAAGGTCTTCAAAAACGCATTCCCAGCCTCCACTTTCAAACGATCCGCGGCAACGATGACAGCGACCTTGTAATCAGCTTCCGAGGGCTTCAGATAAATGGCCTGCATCAGTTCCCGGATCTGATCGATGGTAATGACGCGTGATTTCGATTCCGGCCGCACCCATTGCACATCGGGATGACTTTCTTGCTGGATTTTTCGGCAGCTCGGACATTGATCGCAACTCTCCAAAGGGAGACCGGCGCTCCCACGACGAGGCGGATTCTGGCAATTGACGGTCTTAGCGAGAGTTCTAGCCATCTTCCCCAGCTCATCAAGGGTTGACCCCGTGAACAGATAGGCATGAGCCAAACGTCCGTGGTCCAAAGTCCGCTGTAGCAATTGAACCACTTGCTTTTCTTCCGGAAAATCGACAAATGACATGGCAAGGATTTACCACCAAGCTACGGTGCCACCAAGGAATTTAGCGGCCCGCACGTCCTTCCGACCGAAAAGCCAACGAGCGCGTTGCGGGTAATGATTAATCTTAGGCAGTGGTTTTGCGCGGTTTGCGGGGCAACATCTCCACTCTCACGATATGTTCGTACGGAACAAGGCTTATTTCTCCTGGGACGCTACCTGGCATTTCGTCCGCAATAACTGTCACGGATGGGCTGGCTAAAATAAAATCAGGGTGTGGGACCCTCATGCTCTTTCCATCAGCCATGTGCAAGCGGAAAGGCTGAAAAGGCTGTGTCTGAATAATGTCTCGAATATCCTTCTGTGTCATACTCGACCGAAACTAACAGCCTGACTGGGCATCGTAAAGGACGGCGTCACATCTTCGGCGCGCCAGTCCATAAGCAAAGGATCGTTCAAGAAATATTTTCCTCTCGTACAATTCCTTGTTAGCCTCAGCTCATGCGAATTTTATCGGGCATCCAACCATCCGGAGCGCTGCATCTCGGGAATTATTTCGGGATGATGAAGCCAGCCGTCGAACTCCAACACCAGGGCGAAGCTTATTACTTCATCGCGAATTACCATTCAATGACGTCGCTTTTCGATGCCCAGGAACGCCGGAAAAACACTCTTGATGTCGCGCTGGACTTTCTAGCGTGCGGACTTGATCCGAGCAAGGCCGTATTCTTCCGTCAATCCGATGTGCCTGAGGTCACCGAGCTGACATGGCTGCTGACCACCGTGACACCCATGGGCCTGCTGGAGCGGTGTCACAGCTACAAGGACAAAATCGCCAAAGGCCTCTCGCCCAACCACGGCCTGTTTGCTTACCCGGTGCTCATGGCGGCCGACATTTTGATCTACGATTCCAATGTCGTTCCAGTCGGCCGCGACCAGAAGCAGCACGTCGAAGTCACTCGCGATGTAGCGATCAAATTCAATGAGCTTTACGGTACGACATTCGTGATTCCAGAACCTCGCATTGGAGAGGAGGTCGCTGTTGTTCCCGGGACCGATGGCCAGAAGATGAGCAAGAGTTACGGCAACGCCATTGACATTTTCGGAGAGGAGAAGGCGACTCGGAAAAAAATCATGGGCCTCGTCATGGACAGTCGATCCCCGGCAGAGCCAAAGCCGGATGCCGACAAGAATCTCGCTATACAACTCTTGAAACTTGTCGCTCCATCCGAGGTGGCGAAAGATCTTGAACATCGGCTCCGGGCAGGCGGACTCGGTTACGGCGACTTAAAAAAAGCTCTCTTTGAGCATTACTGGAGTTACTTCTCCACCGCCCGAGCCAAGCGCGCCGAACTCTTGGCCAATGTCAGTTACGTGCAGAACGTTCTAGCCGAGGGTGCCGCAAAGGCGCGGATTGTGGCGCGGAAAGTCTTGGACCGAGCTAAGGAGGCGAGCGGCCTAAATTAATTCTGGGCTAAGATATCGACCCATCGGCCGTTCAGATGTCGCGATTTCTTGTGTTGCGGAGACTCAACCGTTTCCCCGCCAGACCTCACCCGGGTCCACCTCACTTCATCTTGTGCTGCAAGAACCAATCGTAAAGCTCCTGGCTTCCGTATGTTTCCGTCCAGGAGTCGTGGCCAGCACCCGGATATACAGTCAGCTTCGCGTCATTGCCGAGTTTCTTGAGTGCATCGACCATTCTTTCGGACTCGACCAACTTTACGGTTTCATCCTTCGCGCCGTGGAACGCCCAAACCGGCAGTTTTTTCAATGCTTGCACCTTTCTCGGAT
>CAMAWP010000301.1 GCA_945861765.1 Akkermansia muciniphila
AGTCCCCTCGAACCCTGACCTTTTCTGGCGATCGAGCATGTCAGGGCTCGACGGCTTCCGGCTCGGAGACTACAGCTCGGAGAGAGTCTCGCCCCACCGTTCAAGGGCGCAATGCGCGCACAAAGTTCGGGGTGTTCTCATTTTGGCCCGCATGTAGTCCCGGCTTTAGCCGGTCGCCCCGTGAAAACCGGCTAAAGCCGGGACTACATACGACATACGTCGAACGGACAGTGTCCTGGGCTTGATGGTTTTCCTATTTTAGACTCGCAAGGAATTCCACCAAGTCCCTGAGATCGCGCTTGGACAAAATAGTTCCTAGCTCTGGCAGCATGGCGGAGAGGCTGCGCTCGCGCGATTGGAGTTGGCTTTTGGCCAGCACCACGAGTCCATCCTCGGGAGAGATGACCAGGAGTTCTCGCTCGGTTTCATTCTTCACGCGACCAGCGTAGGTATTGCCATTCTTCGCTTTCACCACGACGGTTTCGTAACCGGCGGCAATGTCCTTGTTCGGGAATAAAATCGATTCCAACAGATACTCACGGGTCTTGGAGGCACCGATGCCCTTGAGATCCGGGCCAACTTCTCCTCCTTCGCCATTGATCTTGTGGCAGCGCAAACAGGCCACATCGGCGCGTTCAAAGAATATCTTTTTGCCCGCTTGCGCATGGCCGCCGAAGAGTGTTTCACGATAGGCGCCGAGCGCGTCGCTTTTTGCCCGGCGAGATTCGAATTGGCTGAGCTTATCCTTGATCGCCGGCGCGGGGCGTTTGGCGGCGGCCTCGATCAGATCCAGTTGCAGCTCCCTCGGGATTTGGCCGGCCATCAGATTGTCGAGCCAGCCCAGCAAGATCGTTTCAGCAATCGGGTTGTCGAGAGAAGCGACTGTGTTCAAGGCAGCTTGCTTTTCGGTAACTGAACCTTTCTCCAAGGCCGCCGCGACATGGCTGAGCGCGTCGGCTGGTTTAAACTGCGCCTGCCAAGGGAGCGCTTCCTTTCTGAGGAGTTCATTTGGATCCCCTGCGGCGATGGCGACCGCTTCCGCCAATCGGGAATCCTTAAGTGCTGCCAGGGCTTTGAGTGATTCGACGCGCAGATCTGGCGAGAGCTTTGTGTCTTTCAAGAGATCGAACAACGCGGGACCAGCCTGGTTGATATCCAGAAGCGCCGCCGCTCGGGCCGCCGCAATGCGGACACTCTCCGGAGCGGTTTGGAAAATGTTCGACAGCTCGGAGCGCACCGCAATGCTCGCGGGTCGGCGGTCTCTCGCATGTTTCAGTCGCCAGAGTCCCACGACTGGATCACGCAGCCGAGGGGCATCCCATTGGCCCAAGAGTTCGAGAGCTTCGGCGCGGAGAGCTTCCGGAGCAGCTTTCTGCGCTGCGAAATCGGTTAATGAAAGGGCGTTTTCCAATTTCCCCTCCAGGAAGTTGGCGTTGAGGACGCGTCTCATCACGGGCGGCGGGAGATCTGGACGAGAAATCAGGCTCGCTAACTGAGAGAGTGCGCTCGTGATGGGGAGATCGTAAATCGCGCGCGCGGCCTCCAAGACGAGGGCTGGATCAGAGTCGTAGAGGAAGGCTGCTACTTCTGGACGTTCCAATCGACGTAAGGCTAGGAGTGCGGCCAGCCGAACCGAGGAAGATGGTTCTTTCGCGGCAGCCATCAACGCAGTGACATCGTTCAGCCAAACCAGCGCCATGACCCCGGCATGGCGGAGATACGCGTCTTGGTCTGCATTGTCGCGCAGCATTTGCAAAATCGGTTCGGTCACCTCTTGATGGCCGAGCTTGCCTAAGCCCATCGCTGCAAAGAAACGGGCTCGTGGGCTTGGGTCGCGGAGCAGCCTCACCAACCCCAGGTAAGCTTCGTCATGACGGCGCTCACCGAGCACTTTGGCGGCTTGGGCGCGGACTTCCGTGTCGGAATCACTGAGCAATGGCACGAGGCACGAGAGAGCAGAGGCGTTCGTTCGCCCGATCTGTCCGAGGCCCCAAATGGCGTGGAGTCGAGCGAGTTGGTTTTCATTTTTTGCGGCCGCTTGGAACAGCGTGTTCGTGGATGCTGTCCCTCTATCAGCGAGGGAGAATTGCGCCTCTTGCCGGACTCGCCGATCACGGTGGCTCAGCAGTCGTGCGAGTTCTCTCGGCGGACGTTTGGTCATGCCTTCCGCAAGGAGCTTTTTCGTCTCCTTCACTGACGGGTCCTTTAGAGCAGCCGGGTCGGAAATACGGTAGATGCGGCCTTTGCCGGTCTTTTCCCATCCCTGAATCCAATCCGCGACGTAAGCTCCACCCTCCGGTCCGAAGTCCACATCCACCGGGTAGAGTCCCCAGATGAATTCTTGAAGATCGATCACTTCATAAGCGGCGCCTTTCGGTTGGAGAGCGAATGAATGGACGCCGCCGGGGAAATCGCACATCAGAAAGTGATTATCGTACCGCGCCGGCATGCCTGTGCCCGGATAAAAGGCCAATCCAGCAGGGCCATGGCCGATATGCGCGATAGGAGGAAGGATGTAGGCGGCTGTGTTGGTGCCCTGGAGCTCCCAAAGCTTCTCCGAATTCCAGGCGCCCATTTTTGGCAGATGCTGCCAGCCGATGTGCCAGCCGCTGTCTCCTCCTTCGACGACATAAACCCAGCGGGCCTTGTCCCCGCCGTCGCCATTGTTGTCACCTGTCCAGAGGTTGCCAAATTGGTCGAACGCGAGTTCCTGGGGATTGCGCAAACCCGTGGCGACGAGTTCGAACTCAGACCCGTCCGGGTTGCAGCGCATGACCGCGCCGGAATCCGGATTCGCAACGACGCGACCGTCCACTTGAACGTTGAGCCCGCGGTCGGCAATGCTGAAGTAAAGTTTGCCGTCGGGCCCAAAACACAAGCCATGCAGATCGTGGCCTCCGAAAGAAATGTGTACACCGAACCCGTGCAGCAGCGATTTACGGAAGTCGGCTTGGCCGTCGTTGTTGGTATCGCGCAGTTGCCAGAGGTCTGGGATGCAGGTGAACCAGACAGTGCCGTTGCGCACAAGCACGCCGGCAGCCACTCCCGAGACAAGTGTTTTGAAATCCTCAGCGTAGGTAACGGCATCGTCCGCGCGTCCATCGCCGTTGCGGTCTTCGAGAAGGCGAATCCGTTCGGTTTCTACCTCGAGATCGTGATAGTCAAATTTGCCATCCTGATTTAAGTCTTTGACAATTTTCTCGGGCAAAGATTTATTTTCAGGGACGAGGACTTTTTGAAAGAAGTTGGAACGATCCGCCACCGTGCGAAACGAAAAATCCGCAGAGAGCCAATTGGGATGGTTGCGAATGTCATAGACCGATGTGCGCCGTCGATGTGTTTCCACAACGAACACTCGGCCTTTCTCATCGAAGGCAAAGCTGACCGGATTGGCAATGAGCGGCTCGCCGGCGAAGAGGTCGATTTTCAGGCCGGCTGCTGCTCGGAAGCTCTGCATGGCTTGCTCCGCCTCGCTAGGTGTCGCATTCGTGAGTGTCTGCGGCGTTCCGCCGCCACTCAGCTTCCGCTCCGCTGCTCTACAGTCTCCGCAATGGACAATGATCAAGGCGAGAAACGTCAATCCACGAGCCAACTTCTGATCTAAAGGCCGAAAATGAAATTCGCGCATTGGGCGTGAAAATAACGCACCGTGAGCCCTATTCAAGGACGGAGAATGGATTAAGTTCCGGCGAGGATGGCGAAAAAACGAATTGCCTTTCGCTTGTGTCTTTTCAACAGCATGGCTCCAACGAAGGCGAGTATTCACCCTGGACATCTGAAGTCATATCTAATGAGAGGAATCGGTCTGGACTCGATCCGCTAAAAAATCGCCAAAGGTTTTTGGATCGGTCGGTATAGGTTTTGCTCTGATGCGAGTCGGGACAACGCTGGGTTGGTGGTTGGTGGTTGCATAGCGGGAAAAAGAGTTGCCCTGGTTTTTAGGTTCAACTGGGGCAACTCATCCGCTGGCTCTCGTGTTGAGCGCCCTGCGTTTCTTAACAGCTTGACTGAGCGCCGACAGGAAAGCTCGGAGGATTCTCCTCAAGGCGGCCGTTCTTCCTCATTCTTCCTCATCTCAGATCGAAAATGGGCTTTTGTAATCTGAAAGTTGCCCTAGAGTAATCTCCGCATGACTCTAAGCACAGTTTCGATTCAGATTGCAGACCCTGTTAACGCGCAGATCCTTGCTATCTCTGAAGATAAGATTCAGGGGTTTCAGCGCAATCCCTTCGGCGAAATCGCTCGTCAGTCGGGGGTTGATCTCCCCGTGGTGATCGAGCGGATTCAAGCGATGCTTCAAGGCGGAATTATTCGCCGCGTGCGGCAGACATTGATGGCGACGAACCTTGCTCCGGGGTCTCTGGTGGCGTGGCAAGTGCCCGCGGAGAAACTGGAGGCGGCATTCGATTACATGTTCGGGCAAGATCCATTTTCGGGCCATGTGGTCATTCGCTCGGCCGATCCCGCGACTCCCGGTTCCAATTACAAGCTTTGGACCACTTTAAAAGTTCCCCAAGGGTACTCCATGCAAAAGCACGGCGAGTTTCTGTTGCGTCAGACAGGGGCTGAGCATTTTCGGCTGATGCCAGCGAAAAGGCTTTTTGTTCTGGGGGTCGGCCATGTGCGGCGGCGCGGCATGGCGATCGGGAGCAAAGCCGATGTTGCGGCCGAAGCCATGGGCGTCAACGTGGTTAACTTAAATGAGTTGGAGTGGCGAGTCTTGGTGGCTCTGAAACGCGAATTCGAGCTCGATGAAATCGTGGAGAATCTTTGGCTGGCTCGCGCCGAGGAAGCCGGAGTTCCGTTGCAAACCTTCTACGAGGTGGCGGAAGATCTAAATCGGCGCAATGTGATCGGACGGTTCTCGACCTTCCTGGAACATGTCAAGCCGATGACGGATGGGCAGCGAGTTACCCGATTTAATGCGCTGTTTCACTGGGCGGTGCCGGAGGGGCGCGAGATAGAAGCGGGCAGGGAAGTCGGCCGCCATCATATTCTGACTCATGCCTACTGGCGGGAGGGAGGGCCTGAATTCAGAAATGTGAATGTGATGGCCGTTGCGCATGGCACGGATCGGGATGTGGTGCTTCAACACAAGGCTGCCATTGACGAACACATCAGGACGCTTGGCATCCCGGTGAGTTATACGAATGTTTTCTGGGGCGGTCGCAGCGAAATTAAGCCTTCCGAGATATCGCCCTTTGCCTACCGAGAATGGTGTCAAAAAGTTGGGCTTGATCCTCAAAGCATGCGCTCCGAACCGGTGTGAGCACCGTGAGGCGTTCTCTCCAAAGCCAATCATTGCAGCATTGCTGTTCCTGCCTCCAGCCATGGAGCACGCATGTAGTCCCGCCTTCAGGCGGCATCGCGTGGGAGAATCCAACGCCTGTGGACTTGCCGACGCCCCTCCGGCTGAAGCCGGGACTACGTACCGCAACACTGGAAGTTCCGACTTCAGAGGGTCGGAATCCAAAATGAGCAAACCAAGCGCGAAGCGCGCGTGGCAAGGCCGATGAACTGCGTTGCCGTACCCGAGGTCGCACGCCAAGAGGCGATTTCTACAACCCGTTGCGGCAGAAGCATCCTCAGGGAAGTTCATTGGAATTACTGCTTTTCGGTGCATCGAGCTTGAAGATTATTTCCTGATTCTGTAAACCATCGGACGTCGCACGTCTGAGGTCGTGGACGGAGCCTCGGAGAGACAACTTACTTTTGTTCATGAATTCCCAACGGTTTTGGTGGATACTGATCACCGCATGCTTCGGCATCGTTGCATGGCCGACTCAGGCTCATAAGCCAAGTGACAGTTATCTGAGCGTCAACATCGAAAAAGCGCGACTCTCTGGCGAATGGGACATCGCTGTTCGCGACTTGGAAAGTGCCATCGGGTTGGATGCGAATCACGACGGCGAGGTCACATGGGGCGAGCTCAGCGGGCGTCGAGCGGAAGTGGAAGCCTACGCGCTGTCGCGGCTCCAAATAAAGTCCGATGCCGCGGTGTTCCCTCTGCGGATCTTAGAACTCCTGATCGATACTTACACGGACGGCAGTTACGCCGTGCTGAATTTCGAAGGACAAAACCCTTGCGACTCAAAAATTCTAGAGCTGGATTACGGCGCCTTTTTCGATCTTGATCCCCAGCATCGCGGTCTATTCCGGCTCGAATGCCAAGGTCAAACTCAGACCGGCATCTTCAGCCCAGATCAGCGCAGCCAGCGCTTCGACCTGGCCAGTCCAAATCGTGGCAAAGAACTCTTGGGGTTTGTCGGGCAGGGGATTTGGCATATATGGGTCGGATTCGACCATATTCTGTTTCTGTTGGCGTTGCTCTTGCCCGCGGTGTTGCGCCGTTCGGAAAATGGATGGGAGGTCGTGGACCGATTTGCCCCTGCCTTGACGAATGTGTTGAAGATCGTGACTGCTTTTACTGTAGCGCATTCGTTGACGTTGAGTTTGGGGACGCTTGGAGTTGTAAAACTGAATTCGCGCTGGGTGGAGTCGGTAATTGCCGCCTCTGTCGTATTTGCCGCGCTCAACAATCTTCGGCCTTTCTCGAAGGGAAACGCATGGATGATAGCTTTTCTATTCGGCCTGATTCACGGGTTTGGGTTTGCCAATGTGCTCGCCGACCTCGGATTGTCGCGAGGCGTCCTGCTCCTGTCCCTGATCGGTTTTAACCTCGGCGTTGAAGTCGGACAGCTCGCCATCGTTGCGCTCTTTCTGCCGCTGGCGTTCGGATTGCGCCGCTCCTGGGCCTACAATTACCTGACGTTGAAGTTGGGATCGGCAGCCATCGCGATGGTGGCAACCATTTGGGTGGTTGAGCGGATGTTCGAAGTCACGTTGCTGCGACTCTAGGACTCCAATTCGTCGCTCGTCGCAATTCTGGCTGGCATTTGTGCAAGGTTCATAGTACGGAAAGACAGGACTATCCACGTGGATATCGATGAAGGCGCGCTGCTTTATTTGGAATGCTACGAGAACCACCTTCCTCATCGGAGCCACGATCATCGGCGGTTTGACCACCGGATACCTTTTTCATCGCCTGCTGGATCGGCCTGCCAAGCCTCATAGCCGATCTGTTCCGCAATTGATTCGAGGGCTGCAGAAACAGGATTCGCGCAATGACATTGCATGGCAAACGCTCTGGCCTAAGTTGCCTGGCTTCTTGACCAGCCGTTTTCCCGGACTCGAGCCCGTCCCGGCCGTTTCCATTCGGCGTGAAGCTGGCTCTGAGTTGATCTACCACGGCAGCGCAGCGCGAGAAGCCATGCCATCCCTGATCGCTGCGTTGCAGGACCCCGACATTCAAGTGCGCTCGCTGTCGATCCAGGCTCTGACAAAGATGGGACCCATCGCGAGATCGGCGTTGAGTGATCTCAGTCAATTCCTTGGAGATGACAGAAGCGCTCTGGTCGGTCCTGGTCTCGATTCATCTCGCGGGCAAGCGGCTTTGGCGCTCGCGGCTATTGCACCGGACGAGCCGGTCGTGGTCAACCTCCTCTGCGCTGCGCTGGGTGATAAGAGACCGAACGGCTCGCCCTCTCCGACCAGGTTCAATGTGCTCAGAGCCTTGGAAAAAGTTGCGACAGAAACCAACGCTGTCATCCCGACGCTGATGCTCGCGCTCAAAGAAACACGCGCTCACGAGTCGCGGCAACACGCAATCGCCACCACGAACCTTAGCTCTGCTCAAAAATTATCAGCTACCCAAGCCGCCGATGCGAACGCGAGTTTTGCCGCCCAGGTCGTGACGTCTCTCGGCCGAGTTGGCCGACACAATGGAGAGGTTGTGCCCGTGCTAGTAGAGAGTTTGACAAGCAAGGACGAAAGAGTCTGTTCCGCAGCGGTAGTAGCCTTGGCGAATGCCGGGCCGGCGTCCGGCGCAACTGTTTCGGCGCTGATAAAGGTTTATCAGCAAGCACGCGATGAACGCCTCGGTAAAGAAATGGGCGTGCAGGTCCTGCCAAGGTATGTCTTAGCGCCTCGATACGTTCCTCCACCAGCGGCCTTGAACACAAATCAGGTGCTGCCGTACCGCAGTTCCTCTGGCATGGAGCAGTTTGGAATGGGTCGTCCAAGTGTTTATGTTTCGGGCCTTCCAGACCAAGTGCTGTGGGCGCTCGGTCGGATCGGCCCTTCGGCCCAAGCAGCCGTTCCATTTCTCGTCGAAGAATCCAATAATAGGACCAACCGCTATCGCGCCGATGCGGCTCTTGCGTGCTGGCACATCGATCGCAAAGCCCAAGCCATCCTGCCAATCTTGGCAGAGGAACTTAAAGGGGACGACTCTGTCATCCGCCGCAAAGTCGCCAGATCTCTCAGGTTGATCGGTGTGGAAGCAGTCCTGACCATCGCAGAGGCATTGAAGGACGAAGATCGACAAGTTCGCTTCGCAGCAGTCGAGTCCCTGCAAGCGCTCGGACCTGCCGCTACCGAAGCCGTGCCGATGCTCGAACAAGTCCTCAAGACAGATTCCAAGAACTCTCTGCGCATTGCGGCCGCAACCGCGTTGAAGCAGATCCGACCAGAAATGGCGCACAAGTGGAAACCAGAGCTCTTGCCGCGGGATTACGGCAGCGGTTCAGTTGACAGCTTCAGGTCGCCCACGGGCCGCCCTGGTCCACTTCCCGTCCCAAATCAAAGCCGTTGATTCTAAGGCATTCGCCGACATGTGTGGTCTGCAAAAATACATTGCGACGCTCCTGTTGCTTGTCCCGGTTCGGGACTGGGCGGGCAACGCCAAAACAGA
>CAMAWP010000302.1 GCA_945861765.1 Akkermansia muciniphila
TTCTGCTCGCTCAGTTGGCAAAGCTCGTAGTCGGGACTTTCTCGCAGACGGTTCAGCGATTCGAGGACGGCGAAGATTTCCAGTTGCAATGTCTCATGGCTCATGGAGCCGGCGCAACTGAGCGAGTTCCTTCTCTTCGCTGAAATCCAAGCTCGCCCAGCCTTGACGCAAGATGAAGCCATGCGGGTCATTCGCGATTTCCCGCAATGTCCCGATGTCGCCGTTGTCTTTCGCCTGATTGATTGCGCTGGTGAGCTTCTCGTAAGTTTCGAGCTTGTCCGGCTGATGGGCGAAGCGGTCCGGGTGAAACAGCTTGACCAATTTCTTCCAGAGCCGGGTCAACTCGGCTTCATCCTCCGCGGTCAACTGCTTCTCTGTGTCGCGAGAATCGACGCCGAGCTCGGCCGCACCGGAATCCACGCTCGCTCGCCTATGATTCGAAGAAACGGTTGAAGCCGCTCGCCCGCAGCCCGGCCTTCAATTCTTTGTCATCGGTCCACAGCCTCCCGTCCAGATGCAGCGTCAGCGCCACGTAGGGCGTGTCCGCTTCATCGACGTCTTTGCACAGTCGGTGCGCTTCCATCCACGTTCCCAAGTGGATGTTCGCCTCGGTGATAAAATCCAGCCGGCTGGTGAGTGTGTGGAGAGCTTGCAGGAGTTCTTCCTCATTCAGCCGGGTCGCGCGCGCCAGACGGTCCTTAGGCTTGAATAACTCGACGAACAGGAAGCGGGGGCTGTAGAACTTCAAATTCGCGGACGGGCCGAGACGATCTCTCAAATCGCCTCGCTGGGCGGCAAGGCATTTGAAGGCGATGTTCGCGTCAACGACCACGCACCCCGCGTTCATGGAGCCGGTTGAATCAACCGAACCTTGTTCGCGGCCCACCAGCCCGTCTTGATTTCCTCAGCCAGACGCCCCGCCTCCTCTTCCGTCAAACTGCTCCGGCGCACGATGGCTTCCAAGCGCAACCAATCCAGGAACGAATTCAGCCGGTCCGCCGGCACTTCGTCCTTCGGAATCGTGACGCGAACGCCGGTGTCCGTTGTCTCAACGGTAATCATGTGGGCAAGCTATCCGCGTGCGAGGTAACCTGCAAGCTCGGAGCACCGCAGACGCTGCGGCGGTCAGTTGCCAGTTTCCAACCAGATCTCACAAATAGCGACCGGCGAATTCGCATGGGGGGAAATACCGGCTTGCGCGGGTGCATCAGCACGGCAAATTGCCGCCATGAGCGCGTCGGAAATTCTTCAAGCCGCAAAGTCCCTTCCGCTGTCGGAGCGCATTGACCTCGCGCAAAAGCTCTGGGACGACATCACGAAACAAGGATACGACCCCGAGCTGTCGCCGGAACAAGCCGCCGAACTCGACCGCCGTGCGGAAGAGGCGCTGAAGCATCCGGGGCGCGGAACGCCAGCGGAAGAGGTCTTTGCCGGAATCCGGGAACGTCTTCTCACCAAGAAATGACGTTCAAAGTCATTGTTGAGGACGAAGCCAAATCGACGGGGAGCATCGCGAGGTCAAAGTGCTGGCCATCTGGCACGGGAAGCGGAATCCCGCCGAACTCCGACGGCGGCTGAAATAAGGAGGGCTCAAATTATCGCGACGCTTCGGACCTTGTCGGCGATTTTCCGGTCAGTAGTTCCTCTTTACTGAGAAGTCCGCAACTTGGGCTACAAACTTTGAATGGAATTGGCCGCGAGAAAGCGCAGAAGTCCAAAAAACACGGAGTCTTTTGTGCCTCTTGCGCCTTTTGCGGCTATCCATTTGTTTCCTTTCCTGCGGTCTCCTCAGTAATAGTTTCTCTTTAAGTGACCACCGAGGAAGGCTGGCTGGTGTTGGGGCCGGAGAAATAGATTTAGGTCCACCGCCGACCGCAGGGCGAGCAGTTCGCCGAGCACGCCGTCCACGGGCCAAGCGGATCGCTGACCAGCGCGGCAGTTCCGGGCTTCACGGTCGAGTTCGACAGCCGCTTTGCGAGTTGAGGATGCCGAATTGCTCCTTGTCGGCGACGGTGGCATCGCATAGAAATCTAACGAAATGAAAAGGGCAGAGGTTTACCAAATGCCGGTGCGCGGCGCGGAAGTGTGGCCGCTTTCCGTGGAAGCCTACCACGCGTTGGGCGAGGTTGGGCTGATTCCGCGGCGGACCGAGCTGCTCAACGGCTTTGTCTATCACAAGATGCCCAAGTCTCCCTTCCATGCTTATCTCGTGCGGGTATTGCTCAAGCTGCTTCAGGCCGCTGTGCCGGAGGGTTTCGTCATCAGCGCCGAGCAGCCCATCACCTGTGCGATTTCGGAACCCGAACCGGATCTCTCCGTCGTGCGCGGCGAGATTGCCGACTTCCGCCAAACTCACCCCCGGACCGCGGAAATGGTGATTGAGGTGTGCGTGACGAGCCATGAATACGACCGCTCCAAACTCCGCGCTTACGCCAGTGTCGGCGTGAAGGAATGCTGGCTGGTGCTGGGGCCGGAGAAACAGATCGAAGTCCACCGCCGGCCGCAGGGCGAGCAGTTCGCCGAGCACGCCGTCCACGGGCCAGGCTGCTCGCTGACCAGCGCGGCGGTTCCGGGCTTCACGGTCGAGTTGGACAGCCTCTTTCCGGCATGACTAGCGTGTCAAAAGTAGGGACTGACCCGCAGGTAATGATTGACTTTCAATAACCTCGTCGAAGAATCGCTCGTCATGGGTCCAAAACCTTCATTCTTTCAGCTCTTCAAACGTGGACGATATTCCCGACGAATTGAGGATGAGGACGACGCCGGACATAACAGGACGGAGCTTTTTACTGTGGCAGCGATCGGATTCATGTTAAGGCATGATGCCGCTTTCAAGAGGCACTTTCTGAAGCGTATCTGCGGTCTGGAAGGCGTGGTGGACTTGTCTGACTACAGGGTCGAATGCCAACCCTATCACTGTTCCGATCTCGCCATCCTCAAGGAAAAATCCACCGCTTACATCATCGAAGCCAAGGTAGGCGCAGATTTGTCGGAACATCAGAATCCATGGGAACAAAAATTTAGAATCGGAGGGTATGGGGAGCAAATCAGGACCAAGTTCAGGGATTACCCGGAGAAGCATTATATTGTTTTGCAGAATGCGCCCTGTGTTGACGATGGAAAAGAAGATAAACACGTCGTAGAGGAGGGCAAAGACGAAATCAAGTGTCATTCCAAAACCTGGGAAAACTTATTCCGAGACATTCCGGAAAGTGCACTCAGTGTCGATTTGCAGGATTCCCTGGGCCAGTTTGAGATTTCATTTCTCAAATCACGAAAGTTTAAAAATATGAAAAATGCAAAGCTTACCTCGCAGATTGCGGGGAGTTATGAAGGGCTGCGGTCGTTAGCAATGAGTATCGACATCACCTCTGCTAAAATTAAGTTCGACGTGCAATTCGAGGAGGCGGGCTTGTGTTTTTTTTGGGTTAAGATTCCCAAAAAGCTTCCCCGTCATAGAGAATTGACACGCCTATTTCGGTCCGATTCCAGTCCTATTGGTTGGTTTGGTTACGTTCAGGATGGAAAGGTCCCGACGGGTAAGCTCGAAGTTTGGTTTTACTTCCGTTCAAAAGCGGAAATGCACAAAGTGAAGTCTTTTGTCAAAAGTAAGCTTGGACCCATTCCTATTAAAGGCGACGAAGAATCGTTGGCAATTTGGCCGAATGCTGAAAGCAAACGGAGCGACTTTGATTGGTTCTCTCACGTATTTGAAAAGCTTGAGGGCTGAATGAAGAGTGCTTCGAGCACTGGCCAAATAATCGCCCGTTGCGTGGATCAGGTCGATGGCCCTGATGCTGTTTAGGATGACCCAGGCGCAGGTTGCAGCTTGCGGACAATTCCCATCTACGACGAAATCGCTTGCCTGAGCAGACCGCCGGCACCCTCCAATTTAAAGGGGTCAGAGATGAATGGCGCTTAGACTATGGCGCTCAGATAAATTGACCCACAGCTGCTCAGATAAATTGAGCCATGGGTCGAGTGCTTGAAGCGATGGTTTTTCTTTCCAAGGAGTCAGATGGTTTGGTAAAGGGGTCAGAGATGAATGGCGCTTAGATTAGCCCTTTGCTTTTGAGTGGTTGGATTTTCTGTATTTAAAGGGGTCAGAGATGACTAATGGAATGTTTTGCCTGTAATCAGGTCCCGTACTTCGACCCAGCCACAGGATTAGTTGACGCGTCCTGCATCCTCCGCCCGTCTCGTACCGAAGCTGCCGAAGAAGCGCCGCTCAACGGCATTGATCTATTAACTCGGAAAGAAGGGTATCTTTGCCCCGTTTCCGAACTTCCTGTCGGCGCGCGCTACCGAAAGGACTGCGGACGATTTCGCGGGGAGCGGCGATACCCCGATGCACTCCGCCTTCAAGCTGCCGCCGGTGCTCCCGCTGGTTTCAAAGGCCGAATGAGAATGTTGAATTCAAACGGTCAGCGGAAATCGTCCACGTCCAGACTGCTGCCTTTGATGATGTGCTTGAGCGTGCTGATGGGGATGGGCTTGTGGCGTGTTGAGCGACGATGGCCTGCCGTCCGTCCGTAAAGGGGTCATCCATCTGGTTCTAGCCCGGTCTGGAAGGCCTCGCGGACTTCGTTTCGGCGCGAACTCGCTCCCGCGCACGCAGAATCAGAAAGACACTCGCGCCGGTCCGTGTGTCCCAATTATTTCGGCATCCTTTTGACGCTGACTGAGTCAACCTCGGCGTCGGTAGCACTATTTTCGCACCTGCGGATACTCCCTGATGGCGCGGTCACACGAGACCACGGTCAGATCGTGAATACGCGCCGTGGCGACAATGATTTGGTCGAAAGGATCGTCGTTGCCGAACGAACCGGGCAAGTCGTTCGACTCCGCGCAGATCTCCACGGACAACTGTAACACCTCGGTCTGGTCCGACGGGATGGCACGTTGCGCCCATTCTCGGAAGCCCACACCAAGGCGGACGGCACGCGGGCTTGGATGACCTGGGTTGCGGCGAAACAAAGCGTCCTTGCGCGCGATCTCCCAAACTGACACACAGGAAATGAAGAGCAAACCCGCCCGCTCCAGTTTGTCACGGAACTCCTGCGGCATCTCGACCGAGTCGCGGACATAATGAATCCATGCCTCCGTGTCGAGCAGATAGCTCACTGCCAGCCTTCTTTACCCAACCGAACGCCCACGCCGCCGGAAAGTGGAATCTCTTTGACGCAGCCTCTGGCTGTTTTGCTTGGGAGTCCGAGTTTGCGGACGACGAGATCAGGCTCTCCATCGGTGGTCACCAGAATCACCTGGCCGGGCTTCCACTTCTGGCGCGCGGAAGGCTTCGCGTAAAACTCCGATGCCGTAATTGTTTTCACGCCTGGAATCGTAGGCCAAGTCAAGTAGTGAGCAAGGAGTTTGCTGGCTGGTTTTGCGTCCATAACCCGTTAGCGAGTCATCCCTCAGCAGGTGCGCGTCAACAAACGAGACTCCGGAAAGGGATCAAAGTTTCGACAACTCGTCCGTCGCCAATCATGACGCGGGCGCAATTCAAAAGGTGTTGCCAGAGGCATTGACCTATTCGCTCGGAAAGGAGGGTTTCTTTGCCCCATTTCCGAACTTCCCGCATCCACGCGCCACCGAAAGGACTGCGGACGATTTCGCAGGGCGCTCAGGCCGATTTGCCCGAGGTGACGGAAATTCGCTGACGAACCAATCGCGATGAAAGAGGGCCGATCTCCGGACAAAACTTTCCGTTTGGTTCTCGAATCTTGCGGCAGCGTTAAATTCTGCATACTTTCGCGGCATGAGCACCATCGAAGAACTGGAACGCGTGATTGAGCAACTCCCGCGCGAAGATTTCGCGAAACTGGCCGCATGGATCGACCAACGTCGGGACCAACGCGAAACAGGTCAACCGGCACAGAACGAAACGATGGACAGTTCGAAAGCGTACGCCGACCCAAGCGGATCGTCCGGCGGCCAAATGGTTCTTCGAGATCACAGCGCTTTCTTAAGTGGTTATGTTCCCGCCGACGAAGGCCTCTATGATGATGCCGCAACCCGGTGAGATTTGGCTCGCTGATATTCCGTTCACCAGCGGGGTGGCATCCAGACTGCGGCCTATTCTGGTGCTCTGGGTTGACGCTGCCGATGTCGTGGTCGCGGCGGTTACATCGGCCGCACCTCGTTCGCCAGTGGATGTGTTCTTGCAGGACTGGTCGTCCGAAGGGTTGCGTGTGCCGTCCACGGTGCGGCTCTTCCGGCTGGATTGTCTCGAACAAACGGTGCTACGACGCAAATTGGGCCGTCTTTCGGAAGTCGATGCGCGTCGGGTGAGGCAAATTTGGACAAGCCAAGTTCAACCGCGCTTTTGAACGCGGATTCAATCCCCAAATCATTTGCGGGTGGCCGATCAGAGTTCGTTCCAAGCAAAACTCTGAATGATGCGGGAGACGATCGCGCGACGGCGTAAACGGGTCACACACTTTGACACAGCGCTCGCATTTGTTGACGCGTCCCGCATCGGCCGCCCGTCTCGAACCGAAGCTGCCGAAGAAGCGCCGCTCACCGGCATTGATCTATTGCCTCCTGGAAAAACGGGTTTCTTTGCCCCATTTCCCAACTTGTCCTCTCCTCGCATCCTGTCTCCGGGCGTGGGCGGTTCGTCAATCGAGCCAGTTTTCGACGCGCAATCCCGGCACGGGCGTGAAGTCAACAACGTTGCGCGTGAGCAGGGTCGCTTCGTGGGCGAGGCAGATGCAAGCGATTTTCAAATCCTGAGTGCCGACTTTCTGGCGCAAGAATTTCAGCCCATCGAAGCAATTTGCGGCGGCGTCATCCCACGGGAGCACAAGCCATGAGGCAAAGACCTCCACCTGCGCGACGAGCCGCTGGTAAGCAGGAATCTGTCGGCGCGGTTCCGCTTGCCTCCGAATCTCCGCCAGCCACCCGCGCAATGATTCCTCGACCGTCACAGCGGTCACGGCGGCATCCCCGCCTGACTGGTCGAGCCGCCGAAACAACCGCAAGCCTGCCGTGGTGCGGAAGATGAGTTCGCTGGCGTGATTGGCATCCAACACGAACATCCGGGCTATTCCTTATTCGCTTGCTCGCGCCATTCCCGGCCCGACCGCTCAGCACTGCGGGATAGTTCGTCATCCGGCATCACACCCACCGTGCTGCGCCAGTCCTTGGCGCGCGGTTTCAAATCGAGCACCTGATGCTTGAGTTGGTCAAACTCACGCTCGATACGCGTCATTCGCTGTTCGATGGTGTTGGTTTCCATGCGGCGAAAGTAACTTTTATTCTACATTTTGCCAAGAGTCGGTTTCGCTGGAAAGGGGTCAATCGTTTCGATAACTCGTCCGTCGCCAATCTTCACGCGGGTGAAATCCAAAACGTGTCGCAAAGGCATTCACCTAATCACTCGGAAAGAAGGGTTTCTATGCCCCATTTCCGAACGTCTCCCAACCGCGCGCTGCCAAACGAACTTGCCGTGCATCTCCTCCTGCGGAGCGGTGTGGACGGTGGCTTGCAATCTCACGCTGCTCAACGCAGGATCGAACTTGACTGAATGAAACCGAACGTGAAAGAACCGAGCAAGCGCGCCTCTCTGAGCGATTACATCGTGACCGAACGGGAAATCCTGGGTGGCGAGCCGGTGTTTCGCGGCACACGCGTTCCGGTGGCATCGCTGTTTGAGCACCTGGAGAGCGGTTGTCCGTTAGACGAGTTTTTGGAGTGTTTCCCTTCCGTGAGCCGTGAAGCGGCGGTGGCGGTGCTCATGGGCGCGCAGGAGTTGACGCTGGAAAGGGCCCGCGGGTGAGGGTGCTGGTGGACGAGTGCGTGCCGTTAAAGCTGGTGCGAGCGCTGAAAGGCCACGAGTTCACGACCGCGCTGGAAAGGGGTTGGGGTAGTTTCAAAAACGGACGGCTGTTGGCGTTGGCGGAACGCGAGTTCGAATTGTTTCTCACTGCGGACCGCAACTTGGAGTATCAGCAGAACCTCAAAGGACGGAAGATCGCCATTCTGTTGTTGTCCACGAATCATTGGCCGACCTTGAAGAACCAAGTGGCGCTTGTGCAAACTGCGCTGGACCACGTTCAGCCAGCGGAGTTGGTGCGTTTGGAAATTCCCATCGGATCATGAAGCGACGCCCGTTGCGGTCTGAAACGGGCCGGATAATAGACGGGTCCCGCACTTTGACAGAGAGATCCCGCTTGTTGACGCGTTCTGCATCGGTCGCCCGCCTCGAACCGAAGCTGCCGAACAAGCGCCGCGCGACGGCATTGACCTATTGACTCGGAAAGCAGGGTTTCTTTGCCCCATTTCCGAACTTCCCGCAACCACGCATTACCCAAAGGACTTGCGGACGATTTCGCGGGGAGCGGCGATACCCCGATGCACTCCGCCTTCAAGCTGCCGCCGGTGCTCCCGCTGGTTTCAAGGGCCGAAGGCGGAATGAAGCACCACTTTCAAAAACTGTAGGAGACGTGTCTTACCTGGGCAATTCCCAAACATGGAGATTCCTGACGCGCCGCTTTACGCGAGCCACGCGGTGAGATAAACTTTCCGCCATGAGCACGATCACCGCGATATTGGAAGCGAACGCCGACGGGACGCTGCACTTGCCGCTGCCGGCGGAGCTGCGCCACGGAAAAATCGAAGTCACGGCCACGCTGAAGGCAGCCAACGGAACATCGTCCACCGTCCCGCAGGCCACGCCAGAAACGGTAGCGCGCCGCAAGGGGGCCATCCGGGAACT
>CAMAWP010000303.1 GCA_945861765.1 Akkermansia muciniphila
AACCACGGTGCCTTTGTCAACGGGATCGGCCACAATCTTCCATTTAATCGGAAGGGCAGATTTGAAGCCTGGACCTTCCCAATAGATCCATTTGTCATCGAGAGTATCGCGGGAACCATTCAGCAGAACGGTGGCACCATTGGGTGGACGTGCACCCACTCCGACGCCAGCAAGGCTGTCCGAGCAAGAGAGCAGGAAACCACCTGCTAGGACCAAGGACGGGAGGAAGAAGGATTTGTGGAGGTTCATAGAAAAGTGTTCAACGGAAACGTATTATTTATTGGTCGGGCTCATGGTGAGCCATTTTAAAAAAACCGCGAGCGTTTTCTTGCCCGAGGTTAACCTGTGGTCCGGTAGTCGCAACGAAAGACAATTCCGCAGCAAGGATAGGTCCGCTTGCTTTGGAGGTCGCCATCGCATTGTTCGCCGATACCTTTAGAAAACTACCCGCCACAATCTGGTGATTGGCGAAAGAATCATTGGCCGGAACGGATTGACCGCAACCTCAAACATTACCGAGGATTGCGTGAGTCGGAGAAAGAACCGGGCTTACCTTCAAAACGGACTTTCAACACGGAAACCCACACAAGGAATGAGGCGTTCCGCTTGGTGTCTTTTTTAAGGTTGTCTGAGATTTCTATGGCTCCTTTCGGTGACGACCCACGAGCCACAAAGCTGCTGTCCCTAAAGCCGCTAAGGCGTATGTCGCTGGTTCGGGGATCGTAGTAATTTGGCCCCGA
This sequence comes from Akkermansia muciniphila, assembly GCA_945861765.1. Lineage (GTDB taxonomy): Bacteria > Verrucomicrobiota > Verrucomicrobiia > Limisphaerales > SIBE01 > SIBE01. Next base: position 741 of record CAMAWP010000303.1, read on the forward strand.
ATTTCTCCACTGGGAAACTCGGGCGTCAACACACTAACCCACCACAATCCCGATTGGAGGTCCCTCAATTCGGATGTAGTTAAGCTCCGACTGATGTGGTATAATTGTCCCCCTGGATGCCCGCTGACAGGGTCCGGCATTTCAATGAGTCCGGGCGTGAAGTCAAACAGTCTCGACCCCATTTCTGTCGAACTTGTGGCATGGAACAGAGCGACGGAGTTGACAATGTGAAAGTTCGTAACGCCGACATTGCCTGAAAAAAGCCCGCTCGGGTTTAGCGTGAACATGCCCTGCGCCGTCCACCCGCTTGCATTCGGAGGAACTGCACGCGCCCCGTCTAGCGAAGTTTGAAACGTGAGCGTTCCTTGTGCGAACGCGGATTGTGCCGCAATCACGATCGCAAGGGCTAGGATGGATTTCTTCATTTTGCCTCCAATTCTGGTTAATAGATCGACCGGAAAAAACGATATAGGTAGTTCGTGGACGCGTCGTTGGTGTAGCTGAATGACGACGTATTAGTGTGAAGGGAAACCCAATTCGTGAAATTGGTGGTCGCTTGCACAATGTAATTGTAACCCGGAATGCCAGTGACGGTGAGCTTAAACTTGTTGCCAGATAAATATGCGTGCTCACTAAGCGTCGCGGTCGCACTCGGATAAACCGTCACATGGGCGACGAGGCTGGTTCTGGATCCTGACGAATTGCTTGCAATCGCCGTGTAGGCACGCGTCGTCGGCGCGTTGGTGGTGGTAGATTGCGGGTTGGTATTAGTGTAATTGGCATGTGTCGCGCTCGAAATGTTCACCCCGTTTGTTTGCCATTGATATATTGGGGGTGGCTGTCCGACGGCCATTGAAGTGAGAACGAGCGTGCTTCCCGCAAGGATATGCACGTCGAACGGTTGGGCTACAAACCAAGGCGGAATTGACTGATGCCAGACAAGGGTAATTGCGTCCGCTACTTCGCTGCTTGAGTCCTTCGCATCCACAGCGATTCGATACGTCGTCGCTGCGATTGCGTTGAAATAGACGAAGCTTCGGGGACGAAAGCGATAGTCGTCGTTGGAAGCGATTTCCGTCAATGCGTTCACTCCGCTACCGGTGTAAACGCCAATCATTGTGTTAATCTCGGTTGTCGATTGAAGCGTATCAAAAGCAACCCATCCGTTCGTCGCGGGGGTCCAGTTAAACCAAATCGAACGCCCGCCAACAACTCCCGCGTGATTCGATTCATCTTTTTCCCTAGTGGCGCGGAAAAGCGTGCTGTTATTTGTTCCTTCAATTCCCGTAAGCGTCGTCGCGTTGGCGAAATTGTCGTTGGCGGGTGTGCTTGCAACGATTTTTCCCCACCACACACCCCAACGACCGTTGTTATTGACGTAGCTAGGATCGGCCGGCGTGGCCGCATACTCCTGAATCGTCCAAAAATCGGCGTCGTTCACCGGGTCAACCATCGTCGCTCTGTAATCACCCAACCTGTTCCGAGTGCCGGTTCCGGTTTTATAGTAAACGCCTTCGCCCGCTTTCAGCGTCACAATCGTCCGCATCGTGTTTGCGCCATCGTCGAATGCTCTGAAGGTGTAGTTTGCGCTGGCATATTGATTCGTAGAAAATGATGAGAAACCAAGAAGGGCGTCGTTGAACTTGTTCACCGAAATTGAAGGGAAGGAGTAAAAATTCACGCCCGATTGGTCATCAACTCGCCCGACCTGCTGAATGCTGCCTGCTGTCGAGAGTTACCACCATTGAACCGCACTCCGCGTCGGACCGGAGTGCGGATAGAACACTGTGTGCGTCGCCCAAATGGAGCCGTTTCGAAAAACGACGTTTTAAATCCTAGCATCGTTGTTTTGGATAGCCACGCTACTGTTTGCTTGCGGCGCAAAATTGGCCACGCTCGGCGAGCTTGACCAAGGTTCAGTCGCGGGAAAAACCTGATTCGTATTGATGTTTGGAGAACTAATTGAGCCGGTAATCGAATAGAAGCGCAGAAAACCTTTGACGAGGCTTTGCGAGTTTGTGAAGGCGCCATTCCAATTTTGGAGGCAGTAGAGCGTCCCCACGGAGTTATCATATGTAATGGCTGGAACAATTGTTGCGGAAAGATGCTGTGGCAGGTCAATCAAAGTCCGAGTCGTTCCACCTGCGTAAGTATTCGTTTTGTTGAACACGTAGAGCCGCGAGTGCGAAAACTTCCCACCATTGGTGAACATGTTGAAATTGATTGCAATCCAGTCCTTATTGAATCCAAGGCTCGGATAATCGGCCCACAAAACGTTGTTCGCGTCCGCATCCACCTTCTGCCAATACCAACCCCCGGTCGGGTCCGTTCCTTGTGAGACTGCGAGGATAATCGCAGAGTTGGTAGCATTAGGCGGACTGTCGGCGCATACGGTCGCAATCCAACGGGCTGAATAAGGCTCATAAACAACTTTCGGGTCGAAAACGGTCGCGAACGAGCCAGCACTACTCCATCAATTTGAAAGGGTCGTTGTGCTGTAATTCGTCGACCCTGTCCGGTCAGCGATGCGCACCTGTGTGTTGAGCATCGTTACAACGTGGCTCGGCCCGACAGCCCCGTGTGTGTCGGGTGGAATAGCCGTGTTGTTATCGTCAAGCCCTTAAAAGTTTACAGAAGGCGACGGCGATGTATTGACAGTTGGCGCTAAAGGCGCAGAAGGATACGTGGGTTCAAGTTTGACGACCGCGTTAGTAGCGATAGTTCCCGTCGCGGGAAGTTCCTCATAGGGAGTCGCCTGTTGTCCATGAGATGGGTTAAGGATTCCGCACAGCATCGCCCCGGAGATTGCAATGGAGAGTATGGGTTTCATGGTGATGAATATCGCACAAAAAAGTGACTAGCGGAATTTAAAACAGCAAACCCTTCTAATTTGAATACTCGACTCCGTATTTGATGTTTTGCTTCTCTGCTTCACCACTTGGCGCTTACTTTCGCCTCGCAAATTGGGTAATTTAAGGAAGGAATTAGAGACCCATCGGAATATCAATTGTAATGCACGGGGTGGAACGCCTGCACCTCCCGTTTCGGCAAAGACGGCATCACCAGCTAACCTGCCGCTACAAGTAGTCGCAAGCAGACCATTACTTTACGTTGTATGAGGTTCCCAAGCTTTGTATCCTCTCCCAAAATCGCCGCATGAAAATTACTCGCATCCTCGCCTACCGCGTTGAACTGCCCTTGCACGAGGGCTCCTACAAGTGGAGCGGCGGCAAGTCGGTCTCCGTTTTCGACAGCACCATTGTCCGCGTGGAGACGGATGCCGGCCTCGTCGGCCACGGCGAGGTGTGTCCGCTCGGACCGTTCTACCTTCCTGCCTATGCCGACGGCGTGCGCGCCGGATTGCGCGAGTTGGGGCCGCACTTGATTGGTTGGGATCCGCTCGAGTTGGCGAAGGTGAATCAACGCATGGACGCCGCGCTCAAAGGTCATCCCTACGTGAAGAGTGGAATCGACATCGCCTGCTGGGATGTCCTCGGCCAGGCGACGGGTCTTCCCGTGTGCGTGCTGATGGGTGGACGTTTCGGCGAAAGCATCCGCCTCTATCGCGCCATCTCGCAGGAAGAGCCGGAGGCGATGGCGAAGAAAGTCGCCGACTACCGCGCGGCTGGATACACGCGCTTTCAGCTGAAAGTGGGCGGCGACCCGGACACCGACATCGCACGCATCCGCGCCGTCCGCGCGATGTTGCTCCCCACCGACCGCCTTGTGGCCGATGCGAACACAGGCTGGACTCAGCACGACGCGATGCGCGTGGTCCGCGCCGTGCGCGACGTGGATGTTTACATCGAGCAACCGTGCCTCACCTATGAGGAATGCCTCGCCGTCCGCCGACACACCGACCATCCGTTCGTGCTGGATGAGAACGTGGACAGCCTCGACATGCTGCTGCGCGCGAAGGCCGACCTCGCGACGGATGTTGTGAATTTGAAAATCAGCAAGCTTGGCGGCCTCACGAAGACCCGGCAGGCTCGTGACCTCTGCGTGAGCATGGGCTTCGCGATGACACTGGAGGACAGTTGGGGTGGCGATATCACGACTGCCGCAATTGCGCACCTTGCGCACAGCACGCCGGAGGAATTCCGATTCACCAGCACGGACTTCAACAGCTACGTCACCGTCAGCACGGCCGAGGGCGCACCGCAGCGCGTCAATGGTTTCATGTCCGCCGGCACCGCACCAGGTCTTGGCATCGCGCCGAAGATGGCAGTGCTGGGCAAACCCGTGGTAGAAATTGCATGACACCTCAGGTCCATTCCGACTGATTACCAAACTCTAAATGGCTCAACTGAGAAAAGTGAACATCCTCACATCCGCTGCTACCAACTAAAACATGAAACCGTACTGGACGGGCGTCTTCCCCGCCTGCACAACCCAACTCAAGAAAGACCAATCCCTCGACTTACTCGCCACGGCGCGGCACTTTGAGGTGCTCATTAAAAGCGGCGTCAGCGGACTGATCGTCTGCGGCTCGCTCGGCGAAAACCAGACGCTCGATCCCGATGAGAAGCGTGCCGTGGTGAAGTGCGCCGTTGAGACCGCGAAGGGCCGCGTGCCGGTCTTGAGTGGCGTCGCCGAATCTTCCACACGCGCGGCCATCAGTTATGTGCGCGATGTGGCGCAACTCGGCGCAGCGGGCGTGATGCTCATGCCACCGATGAGTTACAAAGGCGGCCCGCGAGAGAGCATGACTTACCTCAGGGCAGTCGCGAAGGGCGGCGAATTGCCCATCATGATTTACAACAACCCCTTGAGCTACGCGAACGACATCACGCCCGCGTTGTTCGCCGAACTGGCGGACGAGCCGAAGTTTGTTGCGATCAAGGAAAGTTCTGGTGACCCGCGCCGCATCACCGAGTTGCACAACATCGTTGGCGGACGCTATGGGATCTTCACCGGTGTGGATGATCTCGTTTTGGAAGCTAGCATCCTCGGGATTGACGGTTGGGTGGCCGGCACCGGCATCGCGTTCCCCGCCGAGAACCAGCGCCTCTGGGACCTGACGCGCGCGGGTAAATGGGACCAAGCACGCGCTCTCTATCGCTGGTTCCAGCCGCTCCTCAAGCTTGATACGCACGTCCACTTCGTGCAATACATCAAGCTCTGCGAACAGGAGACCGGCCTCGGATCCGAGTGGGTTCGCGCCCCACGACTGACCATTGCGGGCGACGAGCGCAAGGCCGTGCTGAAGATTATCCGTGACGGCATTGCCAAGCGCCCAAAGCTCCCGAAACGCAAATGAGGCGCATTCAAGTCATTGACTCGCACACCGGCGGCGAGCCCACCCGCATCGTCCTTACTGGCGGCCCAGAGCTAGGCGGCGGGAGCGTCGCGGACCAACTCAAAGTCTTCGGCGAACAGCACGACCGCTTCCGCTCCGCCGTGGTCAATGAGCCGCGCGGCTCCGATGTGCTCGTGGGTGCCATGCTCTGCCCGCCCGAGGACAAGACCTGCGTCACCGGCGCCATCTTCTTCAACAACGTCGGCGTCCTCGGCATGTGCGGTCACGGGACCATCGGCCTCATCGTCACACTCGCTCACTGCGGACGCATCGGGCCGGGCGAGCACCGCATCGAGTCCTGCGTCGGCGTTGTGACCGCGACCTTGCACGCGGACGGCTCTGTCTCCGTGGCCAACGTGCCCAGCTACCGCAAAGTGAAAGCCGCACCCATAGACGTGCCCGGGTTGGGTAAAATCACCGGCGACCTCGCGTGGGGCGGCAATTGGTTTTTCCTCGTCGAAAATCACGGCCTGTCGCTCGACCTGAAAAACGTCGAGCAACTCACCGACGCGAGCTGGCGCATCCGCCAAGCCGTCAACGCGCAGGGCTTCCCCGAAGTGGACCACGTCGAGCTGTTCGGCCCGCCGCAATCTGGGGGCCACTCCCGCAACTTCGTCCTCTGCCCCGGCAAAGCCTACGACCGTTCCCCATGCGGCACCGGCACCAGCGCCAAGCTCGCCTGCCTCGCCGCTGACGGAAAGCTGACCGAGGGCGCGGACTGGATTCAGGAAAGTATCCTCGGCACAAAGTTCACCGGCCGCTTCCGCTGGCTCGCCCGCGCGAAGGGGGAAATCGCTCCCGTCATCACAGGCACCGCCTCCGTGAACTCCGAGGCCACGCTGCTGCTGGATGACAACGACCCCTTCTGCTGGGGCATTCGTTAACCATGGATGAAACGCGGATCCTGCGTGGCCTAACCTTGTCTTCCATTTGTGGCTAAAGAGAAGTCTCTCATCATCATCGGCGGCGGGGTTATAGGCCTAAGCACGGCTTACTACTGCGCCCAGCGCGGACATGAAGTCACGCTGCTGGACCGCGAAGGCCCAGCTCGTGACGGCTGCTCGTTCGGCAACGCGGGCATGATTGTGCCCAGCCACTTCGTCCCGCTTGCCGCGCCCGGCATGGTCGCGCTCGGGCTTAAGTGGATGTGGAACCCGGAGTCGCCTTTCTACATCAAGCCCCGCTTCGACTCCGGGCTGATCGATTGGGCGTTCAAGTTCTGGCAGGCCTCCACCACCGCACGCGTCGAGGGGGCCGCGCCGCTGCTGCGTGACCTTCATTTCGCCAGCCGGGCGTGCTTCGAGGAAGTCTCTGCGCTGCCCGGTAACGATTTCGGCCTCACCACGCGAGGCTTGCTGATGCTCTGTAAAACCCAGCACGGTCTCGACGACGAAGCCAAGTTCGCCTCACGTGCGAACGCCCTCGGCGTGCCCGCACAAGTCCTCGACGCGAAGACCGCCGGTGCCCTCGACCCCGCGATCACCATGGACATCGCGGGGGCGGTGTTCTTCCCGAAGGACGCACATCTCACGCCAACACGGTTTATGGCCGTGCTGCTGTCGCTGTGCGAAACCGCGGGCGTGCGCTTTGAGTGGAACACCGAGGTCAAAGGCTTCGCATGCGAAGGCAATCAGATCAAAGCCGTCCGGACCGCGCGCGGCGATTTCACGGCAGATGAAATTATACTCTCCGGCGGCGCGTGGTCGCCAGTCATCGCACGCGACCTCGGTCTGCGCATTCCCATCCAAGCTGGGAAAGGCTACACCCTCACGCTGCCTAAGCCCCCGCAACTTCCGCAGCTCTGTTCCATTTGCACCGAAGCCCGGCTCGCCGTCACTCCAATGGGCTCCGCGCTCCGCATCGGCGGCACGATGGAAATCGCCGGCCTGAACGAAGACATCAATCCAGTGCGTGTGCGCGGCATCATCAAGTCTGCGCTCCAGTATTTCCCCGCGTTCAAAGAGTCAGATTTCGATGGCGTCCAGCCCTGGCGCGGGCTGCGTCCCTGCTCGCCGGACGGCCTGCCCTACGTCGGCCGCACAGCGAAGTTTGCGAATCTCTCCGTCGCCACCGGTCACGCGATGATGGGCTTGAGCCTCGGCCCCATCACCGGCAAGCTCATGGCGCAAATCCTCTCCGGCGAAACTCCATCAATCAACCTCGCACTACTAAATCCAGATCGTTACGCGTAAGAGTTTGAAACATTACACACGCGCCGTCGCGTTGTGCGGTGCGCTGCCATCGACCTCATACGCTGCTTCTGACCGAACGAATTGTCGCTTACTTGCGCCTTGCAGGTGGATATTTTAAGGAAAAAATCGAGACCGTGTGGTAACATCAATTTTGATGTAACGAGTTGCCGAGCGTTCCTCCGAAAGGTAACACCTAATTCTGATGCATGGGGCCCGAAGTCAGGAGGGTGACACAAAAGACAATTTCGTGGCATTTTCCCTTGCTGAGCAGAATCCTCTTGCTAGTTTTAAGGGACATTTCCTGCAACGATAATGATAACACGGATCAGACTTGATCGACTGCCGCTCGGTGCGGCGGGATACGATCCGGTTTGGCCTAGACCTTGATAAACACATGAGCCAGCATACAAATAATTTTCCGAAACTTCACAACGCAATGTGGCCCGGTCTCGTGGGGAAAGGCGGCCCGGGAGCCGAA
>CAMAWP010000304.1 GCA_945861765.1 Akkermansia muciniphila
AACAGTTTCAACGCAGACTACGAGGCTGTGGACAATTTTGGAGCCGCTCCGGCCTGACGTCCCTGCTCCGGTTGACCGTGTTGGTTAAAAATGATGATCAATCCCATCTTTGGAACTGAAGTCCACCGTCATCTTCGGGATGCACCGTGTTCCCTCTCGACCGAACCGCAGACATGATTTGCGAACGTTTTTCTTTGCTGACTGAATCTGACATTGGGAACGGATTTTTACAGGCGTTCAAACGAAGAACGAGAACCAAATAAAAAGCGGCCTCCGTTTCCGAAGGCCGCGTGCGTCTGATTCAGAGGGAGATATTCTACTTCGGCTTTGCCGATCCTTTTCCCGGCAACGGGATATGTTCTCTCACGGTTGTGCTTGGCCGCTGCTTGGCTGTTCCCGTTTTAACGAACTCACCAGTTTTCGCGCTTCGTTCTCCCATTGTGCTTTGCGGTTTTTTGCTCATAAAAGAATTGACCTTTCTTACGCCGGTGGCGGCGTGGGCGGAGTCGGGGGCGTTGGCGATGTTCCACCACCACCGCCGGAATCCACGATGATGCGGGCGCGTTTCCACGCTTCGATGAATCGCTTGCCCGGTTCGCTGCCGTCGAATTGCACCACGAGGTCGTCCATGTCGCTGACTTTTTCGAGCAGAGCGGCCACGTCGGTTTCCACTTCCTTCAAAAGCGCGCTGCGGTTCACAATCTGGCCGCGCGGGGTGCTCATCACATTGCTGAATCCGGTGATGGCGGCGGTGAGCGCGGCCACGCGGGCGGCGGTCACACCGCGTCCGGCTGCTCTGGCTTCGCTGACGGCGGCTGTGCCGAGGTCGCGAATCGCAGTGGTCTTGTTCACCAACTCTTGCGTGCGCAATTTCATAATCTCGCTCTTGCTCACGTCCACCTTGCCGTGGCGGTCGATGTCGCCGGATTTCTTGAAGTGAATGGCGAGCGCGCGGGCGAGAACGAACGCGGCGTCTTCGAGCGCGGTTTCGGCCACGGCTTTGGCGTCGGTTGCGCCGCCGGTCGCGCTGTCGGCTTGCGCGGCCTTGGCGGTGACTGCGCCGTAGTCCGTCGCAAGCTGCACGATGTCCGTGCCGAAATCGGCGGGCGGCTTGCCGTTCCACGCGGGTTTGTAATCGGAGCTTTGGGCGACGGTGATGCACGCGCCGACCATGTTGAGTTGGACTTGCAGGCGGTTGTTCATGGCCGGAGAGTATTCAACGCGCGGCAGGCTCCAAAGGGTAAGAATGAGGGGTTTCGGCCTGAAACGGGCGCAAGCCCGGCTGCTCGCAGCCGTCCCACGGCTGCGGCGGCGCTGCGGCGGGCGTAGCCCGCGATTTCCTCAATGTTCACGGCCATTTCCTGACTGTCGGCGGCGATTTCCCGGCTGTAACTGGCGATTTCTTGACTGTAAATCCCGATTTCCCGGCTGTAACTGGCGATTTCTTGACTGTAAATCCCGATTTCCCGGCTGTCGGCGGCGGTCGCTCGAATGTAGATGCTGGTTGCGCGAATGTCGGCGGCGATTGCCCGACTGTGGATGGCGATTGATTGAATGTGAATCCCGGTCGCGCGGATGTGAATGGAGTTCGCACCAATGCCCTCATCCGCTGGGTCGCATCGCAAGGCGGGCCGAAGCCCCAGTAGCGTCTCGCCGAGTCGCTCCTCAGCCTGCTCACTCACCGTCTCACTCCGGCTGCGAAGCAGGTCGTTCTGCCTCCGATGGCGAATCCCGGTTGTTCTGGCGCGACACTATCGCTTTACGCCCGAGTAGGCATTTTCCCTATTCGCCACGGCTTCGGAGCCCTACACGCGGCTGGCTTTCCCGCCAATAGGCAGGGCGTTCATGCCTGCGATACCTATTACGCATGAACGCAACAAGAGTTCAAACCGACTGCAACGAATCCACTCGATGGACGTCAGGCGGTCAGGGGCTGATGTCGTCCACCCGAACCCAGCAGCCTGGATCCAAAGACGCCAGCTTAGGCCCAAAGCCTGCCAAATCCAATGATGCGACGCTTTCTAAGAACCACTTAGTTGAGTTACTGATCCGCGCGTCAGTTTTCCGCGAGTATCAAAGAGCCTTTGAGGACGCCACGGGTTTGCCACTCATCCTGCGAACCGTCGTAGGCTGGCAACTGGCCCACAACGATAATCGGCGACAGAACTGCTTCTTCGCTTTGATGTCTCGGTCCGGTCATTCGTGCGCGGCTTGTCTGCAAATGGCCAACTGAGCGCAATCAGATGAACGCAATCTCACACACCTCCGCCCCCCGTCGGACCGCGAAATATGAAGAGTAGAGTCTTTGTCGTAGAGGATCACCCGCTCATGCGGAGAAGTCTCGTTGAAGCCATCGAGCGCGAAACCGATTTGACAGTGTGCGGCCAGGCCGAAGACGCGGCAGAGGCCTTCGCCGCCATCGTGTTGCTCCGACCGGACATCGTCCTGACTGACGTCCAGCTCAAATCCTGCAGCGGCCTGGACCTCATCAGAGAGATCCGCGCCCACGCACCGACGCTTCCGGTCGTTGCCACGACCATGTTCGACGTGCAGCGCAACGACCGGCTGGCTCGTGCGGCGGGCGCCTCGGGCTTCGTCGCGAAGCAGGATGGGCCAGCCCGACTGATTCAAGTCGTTCGGGAGTTCCTGAAGAAAGACAGCGACCGCGACATGCAATGACAGTGAGCGAAAGAGCGATTCCGCTTTCGATGAACAGATTTCGGACGACCGAACGGTTTGTTCCGATGCAGCAACAAAACAAAAGCAAAACGAAGGAAACAAAAACATGAAGACCGTGAACAACAAAAATATCCTGAGTGCAGCAATGGCGATCGCAATGGCATTGGCGGCTTGGCTGCCGACGACTGCCAGCGCCGCCGACGAGACGAAGTCGATGAAGCCGATGAAGGGCGGCGAGCATCTGCTCATGCTCCAAGGAATCCAAACACTGGCGGATGTGAACGCACTCAAAACCGACGACTCCATCGCGATGGTATGCACCAAGTGCAAGACCGTGTATGTCACCCGCGTGAAGCAAGGAGTGAAGGGCGCCCAGCTTTTGATGGAAAAAGACCAACCCAAGGAGTTGATCGGCACCCACGCGTGCGCTGGCTGCAATTCCACGATCACAGTCGTCGGACACGCCAAAGGCGACATCACCGAACTCAAGCACAGTTGCAAGGTGTGTGGTGACGACTCGGCTTTTTGCTGCGCGTCCAAACCAGGCAGCGGTGCGACCAAGGGAATGGAGAAGAAGTGAGGTTCCCGTCGCCTTCCTCGCACACCGTGCAACGCACGCCACAACAGAGGACGAATCGACAGCAACACATGGGAGGGGATGAAATGACGCCAACGCTATTCAAGGCCAACTCAGCTTTGGACTAACTGTATGACGCACCGCCAACCAAAGCTTCCGCTCGCTCTGCGCATCATTTCGGCGGGATGTGCGGTGCTTTGGCTGGCGGGCGTTTCGGCCTGCAACGGATTTGCAGTGGCGCATTGGAACCAGGCCAAACAGTCAGCTTTTACTACCGGCGCGAATACGGCCAACTCGTCCCGCGTAAAGTGGGTCTCAGCGCTGACGCGGCAACACGCTGCACGACTGGCGAGTGCTCCAAGAATGGAGATGAGAAGCCATGAACGCGAAGACGCAAACTGCAACCGCCGCTCGCTCGGCAATTAGTGGCCGGGTTCGCTTCGAGTTCTTTCAACCTCACGCGGAATGATTCCAACCAAATCTCCTCGACTCGCTACCGTGCTGGCAGGCCTCGCGCTCGTGGGATTCGCGCTGACCGGCTGCAAAGGAATTCCGACCAAGCCAGAGCGGGCAGCGCGCCAGGATTTGAACGCGGTTGGTAGTCGATTCCGACCACAAGATCAGCGTCCGACACCGCCGACACTCACAACCAACGCGAGCCTGAGCGACTTCCTGGCGTTCGCAATTCTCAATCAACCGCAAGTCGAAGCGGCGTATTTCGATTGGGCGGCATCGGTCGAGCGCATCACGCGGGAACGCTCGCTACCGGACCCGCGCCTGACGTTCCAGAGCGACATCGCGAATATGGTGATGTCGCTGATGCCGGGCCTGATGATGGATTTCCCCGGCCCCGGCAAGCTCAAGGCGGCGGCGAACGTCGCCACGGCGGAGAGCGAGGCAAAATACTTCGCGTTCGAGTCGAGCGTTCTGCAAACCGCGTTCTCGTTCAAGAAGGCCTGGTATCAATTGAACTCCCTCGACGCCAGAATCGGCGTAAATCGCGAGACGCTCCGACTGACGGGCGAACTGGAGAAGCTGGCGCTGATCCAGAACGAAGTGGGCAAGGTCACGTTGCAAGACGTGTTGCGGGCACGGATTGAGCAGGAGCGGCTCGCCACGGACATTGCCAACCTCGACGACTCGCGCCAGCCGTTGCTCGCGCAGTTCAAAGCATCGCTGGGCTTGAAGGATGAGGATGCGCCGCCGCCCGTGCCGCAGAAGTTGGATACCACGCCGCCCGACCTGACGGCGGAGATGATTTTTGCCACGGCGCTCGCGCGGAATCCGCGTTTGAAGGTGATGGAAGCTGAAGTGCGGCTCGCCGAAGCATCCCTCCGGCTCGCGAACAAATCGAAAGTGCCGGACTTCAGCGCGGGGATTGAGGCGGATGTCAAAGCTTCCCCGGTGATGGTGCGGCCATCGGTCGGCGTCAGTCTTCCGATTTGGCGCGACAAAATTGCGGCACAGATTGCGGGAGCGCAGGCCGGCAAGCGCGCGGCGGAAGCGCGGCTTTCGGCGGAGCAAATCGCGCTCGCGGTGGAGTTCGCTGAGAAGTCGTTCATGTTCCGCGAAGCGAGTCGCAATCTCGAACTGCTGAACGAGCGGTTGCTGACCATGGCCCGACAGTCGCTGGAAATAGCGCAATCAGGCTATGTCGGCGGCAAGGTGGATTTCCTCAATGTGATAGATGCTGAACGGACTCTGCTCGATTTCCGATTGGCGGAAGTCGAAGCCCGTCTCCAGCGCGAACTGGCATTGGCCGAACTGTCGTTGCTCATCCTGGGCGTGCCACCGGCCAACGCGCCGGTGTTGCCGCCCAACGCTGCTCTTGGAAAGGAAAGGAATCCATGAACCTCAAAAGTATTTTCACAAAACGAACCGTACTCATCACGCTGGCGGTGGTGGTCGTCGTCGGCCTCGGCGCATTCCTGCTCTTGAATACCTCGTCTGACGGCGGTCGCGACCACGCAGCCCCGGCGAGCGGGCAAATCTGGACGTGCTCGATGCACCCGCAAGTGCGCCTGCCCAAACCCGGCAAGTGTCCCATTTGCTCGATGCCGCTCGTTCCGGCCGGCAAGCCTGCTTCCACAAACGACGTGACGGGCGGAAAGACCGCTTCACGCAAAATCACGTCCTACCGGTCCACCATGATGCCCGGCGAAGTCAGCCAGACGCCGCGCAAGGACAGCATGGGGATGGACATGATGCCGATTTACGAATCGGAAGGCGGGATGCTGGAATTGTCCGATCACGCCCGTGCGATGGCGAGCGTGGAAACCGTTTCGGTCGCGCGCCGCAAACTGAGTCGTGAGATTCGCGCGGTCGGCAAGGTGCAATACAACGAGACCGCGCTGGCCAACGTCACCGCGCGGGTCGAGGGCTACGTCGAGCGGTTGTTCGTGAATTACACCGGTGTCGAAGTGAAACTCGGCGACCATCTGGTGGAGATTTACAGTCCCGACCTGGTCGTGGCGCAGCAGGAAATGCTGATTGCCTTGGAGAGTGCGCGCAGTTCCATCCTTGTCGAATCGTCCACACGCAAGCTTCTCCGCTGGGGCTTGACGCAGGAACAGGTTGATGAACTGGTGCGGACCAAGAAAATCCACGAACGCTTGACGCTGTTCTCTCCCATTGCCGGCACGGTCACGGAAAAAATGGTCGTGCAGAAGGCGATGGTAAAGCCGGGCGACATGCTTTACCGACTCGCGAACCTCGAATCGGTTTGGGTCTATCTCGACATCTACGAATACGAACTGCCCTGGGTGCAATACGGCCAGATGGTCGAAATCAAATCAGAAGCATTACCCAGCCAGAGCTTCACAGGGCGTGTTTGGTTCATCAGCCCGGTGCTCAACGAAGAGACGCGCACAGTGAAAGTGCTGCTCAACATCAACAACACCGAGCACAAGCTCAAGCCGGGTATGTATGTCAGCGCCGTCATTCGCGCGGAGCTTCTGGCGGATGGCAAGCCAGCGCCCACCGGTGTCGAAGGTCAGTGGAGTTGTCCGATGCACCCGCTCGTACTGCAACCGCAAGCCGGGCAATGCCCGGTTTGCAAAATGACACTCGTGCAGATTCCCGGCACGCCCGCGAGCGCCAGGCCGGAAGGCGACCAACTTCTCCTCGCTGTGCCGGTGACCGCCGTGCTCGACAGCGGCTTGCGCAAGCTCGTGTATGTCGAGAAGAGCAAAGGCCAGTTTGCGCCGGTCGAGATTGTAACCGGCCCGCGCACCGACGATTCCTATCCTGTGTTGAGCGGACTGAGTGAGGGCGACAAGGTGGTGACGCGCGGGAATTTTCTCCTCGACAGCCAATTCCAGATTCGCGGACTGCCGAGCCTGTTCTACAGGGAAGGGCAAGCGTCCGCTGCCGGACATCAACACGGCGGGGCATCACCGCCGACAAATGGCGCGTCTGCATCACCGACTCCTCCTGCGAGTGGCGCGAAGCCACAACCGCATGAGCAAAAGCATTAGCGGATGGGAAAAATGAAAACGAAAGTGCAGAACCAAATCGAAGCCGAGTCCGACGCCAGCAATTATTTCAAAGCTTCGGTGAACTCCTCGACGCTGACTCCGGCCATTCTCAGGGCGCTCCGAAGTGTGCCGAGGGCGACCTCGCGGTGCATGGGGATGACACATCCGATTTCTCCGGCAGGAGTGACTTTCTTCATGACCACATGGCTTCCCTTTTGCCGGTCCTGGAAAAAGCCGAGCCGCTGCAGCGCTTTGGCGGCTTCACTGCCTGACACGACGGGGAGTCTAGGCATGAGAGAGTTCGAAGCTCGTCACCTTGGCGGTTTTTGGATGGGCATTGGGGAAAGATTCCAAATAAAGCTCCGTCGCTTCCTTCAGGTTCACCAACGCCTCCGCCTCGGTTTTACCTTGCGAAGCAGTGCCGATTTCCGGGCACTCAGCAACCAGCCAATCCGTCTGCTCGTCCGGGTAAATAATGGCGGTCAAAGTAATCATGGCTTCAGGTTACCCGGTTTTACAGCCGTCGCAAGATGCAAGTCCTGTTCCGCTGCGCGCACGAGCAATTCATCCACGCTCGGTAATTACCTATGATTGACGGCCTCATCCGCTGGTGTCTGAAGCACGCGTTCCTCGTCGTGCTCGCCGTCGTGGCCATTGGAGGGGTGGGCTACTACGCGCTGACGCAAACGCCGGTCGATGCCATCCCCGACATCGGTGAAAAACAGGTTATTGTTTTCGCGGACTGGCCCGGTCGCTCGCCGCAGGATGTCGATAATCAGGTCACGTATCCGCTCACGACCAGCCTCACCGGCACGCCGGGCGTAAAGTCCATCCGCTCGATGTCCGGCTTCGGCTTCGCAATGGTCTTCGTCATTTTCAAGGATGACGTGGATTACTACTGGGCACGGTCGCGCGTCCTGGAACGAATCAACGTCGCCCAGCAACGCCTGCCCGTCGGAGTGACACCGGTGCTCGGCCCTGACGCCACCGCGCTCGGCCAGGTTTTTTGGTACACCGTCGAGGCGGAAGGCTTTGACCTCGCGGAACTCCGTTCCATCCAGGATTGGTATCTGCGGTATCAACTCAACTCCGTCGAAGGCGTGAGCGAAGTCGCCAGCATCGGCGGTCACGTGAAACAATATCAGATCGACGTTCACCCCGACAAACTGCGCGCCCACCGCGTCACGCTCATGGACGTTTACGAAGCCGTGCGCAAGTCGAACATTGATGTAGGCGCGAAGGTGCTGGAGAAGAATGGCATCGAGTTCTTCATCCGTGGCGTCGGCTTCATCAAGTCGGTCGAAGATTTGGAGAAGGTCGTCATCCGGCAGGAGAAGGGCACGCCCATCCAGGTCAAACACGTCGCGACCGTCACTCTCGGCCCGGAGTTCCGGCGGGGTGCGCTGGACAAAGCCGGCGTGGAAGCCGTCGGCGGCGTGGTGTTGATGCGTTACGGCGAAAACCCGCAGCACGTCGTCGAGCGGGTGAAGGAAAAAATCAAACAACTGGAACTGGGCCTGCCGCAGAAAACGCTCGCTGATGGCCGCGTCTCGAAAGTCAAAATCGTTTCCTTCTACGACCGCACCGACATCGTGAAGGAAACCGTCAACACGCTCCAAGAGGCGTTGCTGGAGGAAGCGTTGATGGCGAGCGCAGTCATTTTTATCTTCCTGCTGCATCTGCGCAGCACGATTTCCGTCCTGATCACGCTGCCGCTTTCGGTCGGACTCTGCTTCATCCTGATGTATTTCTTCGGCGTTGATGCGAACATCATGTCGCTGGCTGGCCTCGCCATTGCCATTGGCGACGTGGGCGACATGGGGATCATCATGACGGAAAATATCTACCGTCACATTGCCACCGGAGACAAAGAGAAGAGTCATTTCCAGAAAGTCTTTGACGGCGCATCCGAAGTTGGCGGCGCGATTGTCACCGCCGTCTC
>CAMAWP010000305.1 GCA_945861765.1 Akkermansia muciniphila
AGGTGACTGAGAGTTGCCCGTAAATTCTCGAATGCCTGCGGTACATTGTCGTCCTTCCGATCACCCTTGACGCCTCCGTTTATTGCCAACAGACAGTTCGATGCCCTTTCGTATTCGAGTCGCCGACGAAGCGCTTCGGCTCTCCAAAATCGGCTTTGATCCCTAAATTTCTCGGATTTAGCTCGCGCCACCTCAACAAACTCAGATGCTCGGTCCTCATTAAATTTCTGTGGTATCGAAATAATCTCTTGTTTCTTCCCAACAAACTGGAATTGCAGCCGGTGAAATTGGAATGTGTCGAGTTGATCGGCCTTAATTGTAGTATCTTTGCTTTTTCTGAATTTTCTCATGGGGTATTAACGGATCAGTTTAGAAAGCAATCTGCCGTGGAGTCCAATCCATATTTATGACCTGAACGGGGCAGTCGTAAGCAACTTGGTTTGGGTTACGTCGAAGGATCACAGTGTCCGGCGAGAGTATCCTTCTTTCCGACGGAACAGTGCTTCAGATTGGCAATCGCTTCAGCGCAGAATCGAATGGATGAAGATATCTGGAGAGATTACCACTGGTTCTTAGCTGGCCACTCAGGAGCAAAATCTGAAAAGTGAAGGATCTGTCGGATGTTATCGGTCCAAGTTTGAGTCATCTCATCGGTGGTGCTGCTGCTGGTTTGTCTATCTTTACGTGGTCACGTCCGGTAATTTCGCGATCGCCTCGCGTTTGGCTTCAGTGGAAATGTGGGTGTAAACCTTGCCGATCGATTCCGAGTCATGGCCGAGAAGATCCTTTGCAACCGCGTCGGAAACGCCGGAATTCTTTAACATGCTGGTGGCAGTATGCCGCAAGCAATGAAAGCACAGATCATTCTGTTTGCGCCGACCGTGTAGTTCCTTTTTTTGTCCTGTACGATCCCGATGTGGGACAAGACCAGCGATCGCCAACAGATAATGGAAGCTGTTCGAGAGCTGGCCAGATGGTTTTCCAAAGAGCCCCGGGCAAAGCGGCGCCTCTTGATCATCGCCTGGGAGTAAAGTCTTGATATGTTTCAGTAGCGGTTGAGCCAATGGAATGCTGACGGTGCGCTCTGTTTTCTGAGTTTCAAGTGTCAACTCCTGATTGTGTAAATCAAGATTCTGCCAAGTCAGGTTCGCGCAGTCCGAGAGTCGCAGACCTGTATAAACGCCAAGTAACGTCATTGTGCGCCATTCAACGTTAACGTGTGCGAGAACCTTCCTGAGCTCGGCGGGAGTAAATGCCCGGCGCTTATGCTTATCAGACCGGGCCAGGTTATCGACCAACACGGCTGGATTCTTTGTGATCGCGTTTTCCTTTAAAGCTACACCAAAAGCGACCCTCAGCATCTTTAGGTGATTGTTGACTGTGCCTGTTGATACGCGTTCGGCGACTTTGTCCCGATACAATCGAATATCCTTGCTGGTTAAGCTGGCGATGCTTTGATTTTGTTTCGGTCCCAGGAATTCCAAGAAGCTGTTCGTGATCACCGAGTACGACCGAAACGTCGATTCGTCGATTTCTCGTTCCTTATCTTTGAGCCAGGAGCGAATGAATTCACCGGCCTTGAAATGAGGGAGCGACTTTCCAGAGGCTTCAATGATACCAGCAACCGCGCTTTCAATTACTTGCCGCACCCGATCCTCATTCAATGTTCCGGCTCTAGCCAAATCCACTACTCGCTGAAGCTCGTCACAGACGCGCTTAGCCTCCTTTTTATCGCTGGTCTTTGTGCTCCTAAAATGCCTTTGTCCAGTCTGGTCGGTATAAGCGCAATACCAGTAAGGTTTGCCATGTTGCCGGTGCAAGCTTGACATAGGGCATAACAATAGGCATAACGTTTAGGGGTGTCAACAGTGTTTGGATATGTTGTATTCATGTGTAAACTCGGTGTTTATTGGCGTCAAGTCCTGCTAAGCGCACCATTTTTACTGAGCAAATCGAGGAATCGTCAGAATCCCGCACAGATTCCGCACAAAAAACGGCTGAATCTGAGAGCCGCAAAGTGAAGTTCCCGCAAGTTATCCGGCACCGGCGAGTTGAAGCCACGATCTACGGCAAGAGCACTCACTACCCTCGTTATCGCCTGGCCTATTATGTCGCCGGTCAGCGCCGCCTTCGGGCGTTCGAGACTTACGGTGACGCAAAAACTGAAGCGGAGCGCATTGTCCGCGAACTGGCCAACGGTTCGCAAGCCACCGCGCTGAGCGCAAGCCAGTCCCGCGACAGTCTTGCCGCGCTTCAACGTCTCGAAGGCTTTCGCCAATCCACAGGGCGGCGCGTATCTCTGCTGGCCGCAGTGTCAGAGTTTGTCGAGGCCGCGGGCAAACTTGACGGGCAAGCGCTGGCCGAAGCTGTCGAGCGCTATCTGAGCACCGTTGCTAGCGTCAAGCGGAAGGACGTAAAGGGGTCATAAAGGGGTCAGTCAAGAATGGCGCTTAGATAAGGCCTCGAATTTCTTGCTCAATTCAAGAGATGCTGCTGCCTCGCCCCCAATTCGTCCCGGAGGGACTTGTGAGAATTAGCCCAGCGTTTCAACGCTGGGCTATTTTCGTCTGTCCCTCCGGGACAATGACGCCAAAGTTCCGCTGGAAATCACTTCACGGCAAGGACCTGTCCAGCAAAGTTTTAGGCTTTATCTAAGCGCCATTCGGGTCAGTCGATACTATTGACTGACCCCTTCACTTTCATGACGGTGGTAGAACCATCGTTTTGTCGCTGCAGCTCATCGGCTCGCGCAATCTGGACTGCGATCAGGTGCTTGCCTTGCGGAAGCTGGAGCACCAAGCCCTCGGCATAGTTGCCGGCGAACGAACCATCGAGGTAGATGCGAGCTGAGCCAAGCTCGGCCCGTAACAGGTAATCCGGAATGGAAATGTGTAGCGTGCGTCGCTACTCTGCTTCGAAACTTGTCAGCGACGAATTCCTAAAGCAGCTTTAGGGCGCTTGAAGATTGGGAATCCCACAACTGTCGAGTCTCTGTCCGGTTTGATCGAGCGCGTTACCTTTTTCAACGAGGAAACTGGGTTCACGGTGCTGCGGGTCAAAGCGACGGGACATCGAGACCTCGTGACGGTGGTTGGGTCGCTACCTTCCGTCAGCGCCGGAGAATGGCTCACGGCGGAAGGTGTCTGGACCCGCGATAAGGAACATGGCCTGCAACTCAAAGCGAACGTACTGCGCTGCACTCCACCAACCACCAAGGAGGGAATCGAGAAATATCTGGGCAGCGGAATGGTGAAAGGCATCGGACCGGTTTACGCCAAGAAATTAGTGGAGCAGTTCGGCGAAGGCATTTTCGATATCATCGACAATTACTCAGTCAAACTGGAGGATGTGGCTGGGATTGGTCCCGGGAGAAGAAAAAAAATCAAAGCCGCGTGGGCCGAACAGAAGTTCATTCGCGAGATCATGGTGTTTCTCCATTCCCACGGGGTCAGCACTGGGCGGGCGGTTAGAATTTTCAAAACCTATGGGGAAACCGCCATTGAAAAAGTTCGGACGAATCCGTACGCGCTTGCCCGAGATATTCCAGGCATCGGCTTCAAAACCGCTGATCAGATTGCACAAAGGGTTGGCATCCCTCGAGACTCGGTCCTTCGGGCTGCCGCCGGAATTGACCACACTCTCATCGAAGCTGTCACCTCGGGGCATTGCGCGATGTCGCGAGGTCAGTTGATTTCTCAAAGCGCGAAACTATTGGATCTTGACCAGAGCCTAGTGGAGTCGGCTTTGGGGCGTTCATTAGCAAGCAGCGAGTTGGTTGCGGAGCGAATCGAATGCGAGGATCTCATTTTCCTTCCCCGACTTCGAAACGCTGAGGAAGGGATTGCCGAAGCCGTCAAGGCTCTGGCGGCTCAACCCTCGAATTATCCGCCGATGGATTGTGAGAAAGCCATCGCGTGGTGCCAGACGAAAACTGGGAAGGCTCTCGCTCCAAGCCAGCGGGAGGCTGTTGTGAAAGCGCTCTCGCATCGTGTTCTCGTCATCACGGGTGGGCCTGGGGTTGGTAAAACCACGCTGGTCAACTCCATCCTGACAATCCTTTCAGCCAAGAAAATCAAGTGCTTGCTCTGTGCGCCGACTGGTCGAGCGGCCAAAAGGCTCAGTGAGGTGACCGGTCTGGAAGCTCGAACCATTCACCGGTTGCTGGAAGTTCAGCGCAGCGCGGGAGGGTTCACTCGAAACGAAGCGTGCCCTTTGGAAGGGGACTTGTTGGTGGTGGATGAAACGTCGATGGTGGATGTGCCGCTGATGCATGCCTTGCTTCGCGCGCGGCCCCGTGATGCGAGTTTGATTTTGGTGGGTGATGTGGACCAGCTTCCTTCTGTTGGGCCAGGCATGGTACTGGGCGACCTGATTCGAAGCGGGTCCGTGCCAGTCGTGCGCCTGACCGAAGTGTTTCGTCAAGCTGCTGAGAGCCGTATCATCACCGCTGCTCATGCCGTCAACCAGGGGTTGATGCCCGCGCTTCCCGCAGCCGATGAATCGTCCGACTTTTATTTCATTGAGCGAGATGAACCTGAGCAGATCATCCGGACGCTGATCGAGATCGTGAAGCGGCGGATTCCCCGCAAGCTTGAATGTGATCCTGTGCGCGACGTTCAGGTGCTTTCGCCGATGAATCGAGGTTCCCTCGGGACTCATGAGCTGAATCTGCAGCTACAAAACGAATTGAATCCCAGCCACCCTGGCGAATCGTTTGTGGAAAGGCTTGGCTGGCAATTCCGAATTCGGGATAAGGTCATCCAAACTGAAAACAACTACGACAAGGAAGTTTTCAATGGCGACATTGGCCAGATCATCCGCATCGACCCGATTGAGCGCGAGGCTGTGATCCGCTTTGATTCCCGCGAGGTGACTTATGACTTCGGTGAATTGGATGAAATCTCACTCGCTTACGCCATCACCATTCACAAATCGCAAGGCTCGGAATTTCCTGCCGTCGTCATTCCAATCTCGACGCAGCACTTCATGCTGTTGCAGAGGAATCTGATTTATACGGGGATCACGCGCGGAAAACGGATGGTGGTGATCATCGGTCAGAAAAAGGCCCTGAAGCTGGCCATTGAAAACAACAGAACTATCGGTCGCATTTCGGGTCTATTTGCCAGACTCACAGAAAGCTAGAGAAAGCGACGGAGGCGCTTGACGCTTCACCAGTCGCAATGCGCCTCATTTCGATCGGCTTCATCTCCACTTGAACACGCCCAGGATATTGGAGAAGTCATCGGTCCAAACCTCCGGGCGAGCGCGTCCGGCCAACGGCAACCAATGCTTATCGCGAGCTGTTGTTCCAAGGTCTTCCGCTTGCCGGGCTATCACGACCCAGTGAGAAGGCTCCTTGCCGTTCGCTTTGTCCTCAACGTTGTCATCCCAAGCCAAACAGGCCAAGCCCGCATCCTTGGCTAGATCTGCGACGACCGGTTCAAGGTCAAGATAACGATTCGAGATGTGCATGGCTAACACGCCACCCTGCGCCAGTTTGCCAAGATAAAGTGCGAGCGCTTCCCGAGTCAGCAGATGCACCGGGATGGCATCCGAGCTAAACGCGTCCAGGACAATCAATCCATAGTGCCGATCCGGGGCGTCGCGGAGCCGCAGTCTGGCATCTCCTGCAATAATGTGCTGCTTGACCTGGGCGCAGCTTGGTAGATAGGTGAAGAGCCGCGAGTCCTGAGCAACGCGGATGACCGTCGGATCGATTTCGTAGAAGGTCCAATCCTGATTCGCAGTCGCGTAAGAAATCATTGAGCCAGTTCCCAAACCGATGACGGCGACTCGCGAAGAAATGGCAGCGGCGTTAAAGCCATTCATGAGGCTCCCCACCGGTCCGGTTCGATGGTAGTAAGCCAAAGGTTCGCACTGCCGTTTGGGATCGATGAATTGCCGACCGTGAGTGGTGTTCCCATGGATGAACCGATGGAACGTGCCGGTCGGATCCAACGTCACGCGGGAGATCCCAAAGAAATTGCGCCCGGCGTATAGGGTCCGCCCATGCATCTCCAGATAGATGAATCCACTCAGCAACAGGGCTCCCACCGCTGATGCAAAACGGATCGGGCGATTCACGAACGTGTAGCAGACAACTGTCGGCACTGCAAAGATAAGGGCGTTGCTCAAGAGTCCAGGCTCCAGGCCGAGCACCGCCACCGCTGCGGCGACACCAATGGTGAAGAGTCCCAGGATGAGGATCAGGGCGATGCCAAAATCGACGACTGCGTTTTTCCAATTCGTGGCTTTGCCCAACGTTGCAGGCGCCAGACAGGCGAGCGCAATCGCGAGCGGGTATTCAACCGTGCCGCGGAATAACAGCGGCGCGAGCAATGCATTGAAGCCACCGCCCAAGACTCCGCCGAGAGAGATCCAAAAATAGAATTCAGTAAGCCTTTCCGGGGAAGGCCGCTCTTGCGCGAGCCGACCATGACAAACCATACACGCGACGAAAAAGAAGAGGATGTGCATCGACAACAGGAACCAGACCGGGTCCACCGCGTTCGACAGAATGACGAAGGTTAAACTGACGGCGGCAACGGGCAACGCGCGGGTCATCCAATGGTGAGGCAGTAACGGTTTGCGGGCGAACACTAGAGTGAAACTCAATAGATAAAGGGCCAGGGGGATCACCCAAAGCAGCGGGATACTCGCGATGTCCGTCGTAATATAGCTTGTCACGCCCAGCATTAAGCTGGAAGGAATGAAGCCGAATGCTATCCAGCGGAATCGGCTTTTTCCGGAGATGATTGCCGAGCGGTTTCGATCCAGAGGGGCTGAGGGTCCGGTAGCAGATTTTGACCTTGGCTTGATGTTCCAAACAGTCAGGCCGCAGCACGAAATCAGAAAGATCAAGATTCCGTAACCGCACGCCCAGGCCCAGCCCTGCTGTTGCAGCCGGAGGTTTGGTTCCACCCCGAGCGGGTAGCCGAGCAGAGCGACCAAGCTGCCCAGATTGCTCGCGCTGTAGAGGAAATAGGGATCGTTGGCGGAAGGATGGCCGGTCATTGAAAACCATCGCTGCAACAACGGGCTCGTGGTGGCAACGATGAAAAATGGAAGCCCGACGACCGTTAACAATACTCCGAAAAGCCAGAGCGAAGGGTTGGATTGCGTCGGTAGAGATTGGGCAGCTTTGTCCGGGATTATCATCGGAAGAGCGAACGCCGCCATGAGCAGCAACAATAAATGCAGTCCGGCTTGCCACCTGATTCCGAGGTACCGACTGCTGAAATGAGAATACGCATACCCCACGAGGAGCAGCGCTTGGAAGAACACCAGGCAGACATTCCAAACTGCGGGCGTCCCGCCGAGCAGCGGCAGAAGCAATTTGGCAACCATCGGCTGGACCCAGAACAGCAATGCGGCGCTGATAAAAAGCGTGGTGGAAAACAACAGGTAAATCATCAGGACTTTCGAATGTCGGGAGACAATCAGGATACAACTGCAAAAGTAAAGCCTGCGTTTTTGTGGCGCGGTCTGGCGTCGTGGGCCATTGATCGAGCCTCATGTTGATGCGATTTTCGTATGTTCGCTCAAAGTTTTCTCGCGATCCGCGCCATCTTCGCAGATGCTCCGTTCATTGTGACTGACGGAACTATTCCCAAGCCAACGCCCGATCCAACGCCCACGGCTCACCGGCGCAGGCCGCGCTATGCCGGTAAATACCCACGGCGCTTTCTCGAGAAATACAAAGAGCACAATCCGGAGCGGTACAGTGAGGCCGTCGCCAAGGTCCTCGCGTCGGGCAAAACGCCAGCCGGAACGCACCGGCCGGTCATGATGGCGGAAACCCTTGAGGTCCTGGCGCCCGACCCCGGCGAACTCGCCGTTGATTGCACACTGGGTTACGGAGGGCATGCACGCGAACTCATCGCCCGACTCCGACCCGGCGGCCAGCTCCTCGGTCTCGACGTTGACCCAATCGAGCTTCCGAAGACCGAGGCCCGATTGCGAGCGCTCGGTTTTGGCCCGGATAACTTCATGGCGCATCGGAGTAACTTCGCCGGCCTGCCCCAGGTTCTCGCAACCGCGGGCCTGGCAGGCGCCGACATCATCTTCGCCGATCTCGGCGTCTCTTCGATGCAGATCGACGATCCTGGGCGCGGTTTTTCAATGAAATTGGAAGGACCGCTCGACATGCGCATGAATCCGCAGCGCGGCCATCCAGCTTCGGCTTTGCTCGAAAAAATTCGTCCCGACGCCCTCGCGGCTTTACTGCTGGAAAACTCTGATGAGCCCCAAGCTCCGGTGCTAGCTGCCTCCTTGGCTGGCCGCTTTTTCGCCACCACCACTGCGCTCGCTGTTGCCATCCGCGCCGCGCTCCCACGTCTTAACGAAGAGAGTCGTGAACTTTCCATTCGTCGCGTTTTTCAAGCTTTGCGCATCCGGGTGAATGACGAATTCTCCGCGCTCGAGGCCTTTCTGCGCTCTCTGCCCGCGTGTTTGAATTCCGGTGGCCGTGTCGCTGTGTTGACCTTTCATTCCGGGGAGGATCGCCGCGTCAAGAAAGCATTCGAAGCTGGACTGCGCGACGGCTTTTACGCTGACATTGCCCATGAAGTTCGCCGACCGACCGCTGCCGAGCGGTGTGCGAACCCTCGCTCCACATCAGCGAAGCTCCGGTGGGCGCGCAAAGTCCAGTGAATCATTGTT
>CAMAWP010000306.1 GCA_945861765.1 Akkermansia muciniphila
GGGACGCACGATGAACTGCAAGCCATTGAAGACGGCGTTTACCGTCGCCTCGCCGCCCTGCAATTCCGTGAGTGAAGTTGAAAGGACGGTTCGCGGTTTGCGGGTCAGACAACGTTCAGCGGATCGAGGCGCCGACCAGTTCCGGATCTACAATAAAATCGGGTCCACGCCATGCTCCATGGTCAATCATGGATTCAAAGTGGCAATGGAGTCGAGGCGTGAACCAGCAATTCTGCCCATGAACCTGGGTGGGGTGAGAGTCCCCTCGAACCCTGACCTTTTCTGGCGCTCGAGCATGTCAGGGCTCGACGGCTTCCGGCTCGGAGACTACAGCTCGACGGAGTCTCGCCCCACCGTTCAAGGGCGCAATGCGCGCACAAAGTTCGGGGTGTTCTCATTTTGGCCCAGGGCACCTTCCGTTCGTCGTATGTAGTCCCGGCTTTAGCCGGTTTTCACGGGGTGACCGGCTAAAGCCGGGACTACATACCTCCCAAACTGAGAATTGCTGGGCGTGGACTTCAGGGCGCTGCTTCCAGCTTCGGTGAAGAGCCGAGTCCTTCTCGGAGGTCCGCCACACATTCCACATGTTGCGTTTGAGGAAACATGTCGAGAGGCGTCACGCGCGACAGGGAGTACATTCCTTCAGCGCATAGCAGGCTCAAATCGCGCGCGAGCGTGGCTGGGTGACAGGAGATATACAGAATTTGCGCGGGACGGACTTGCCGGAGCAAGTCCAGGCTCTCCTTCAGACATCCGGTTCGGGGGGGATCGAGAATCACCACGGTCTCTTTAGGAGGAAATCGTGTCATGATCGAAGGCAAAAGGTCTTCCGCGCGACCGAGCAGATATTCTCCATTCAAACGATGGTGATTCGTCGCGTTGCGCCGGGCGGCTTCAACCGCCATTTTGTCGAGCTCCACTCCAATAAATGATTCCACCAAGTCCCCGAGCTCCACGCTGAAAAAACCGACACCACAATAGACATCCACCAAATGTCGAACGCCGCTCGAACGAACTCGTTCCCTCACGACGTTGACCAATTTCGGCAGCAGATGGAAATTGTTTTGGAAAAAGGAATCACGCGGTACTTCCCATCCTTCCGGCGGCACGCGCATGGCTACTTTGATCCCTCCCTTCGGCGGCGGGTTTTTGCGGACTTCTTGAACCTCGATATTGAGTAATGGCTCGGCGATCTTGCATTCCTCGATGTCCACGACGAGCCGGCTGTCCGCCCGGAGGAATCCAATGTTCAAGGCTTGTTTGAACTTGTCCCACTGACTTCGCACCATGATTCGGTTTCTGTACCCGTAAGGCTGCGGGCAAGGCTCCACCGGGTCCACCACAGCTTCAGTAAATCCGCCAACTCGCTCGAAGAGATCAGCAATTTGTTTTCGCTTCAGCTCGAGTTGAACGGGATAGGCAATATGTTGATACTGGCAGCCTCCGCACGCTCCAAAATAGGGACAAAGCGGAACGACACGATTCGGTGACGGTTTGATGATCTCGATCAGGCGCGCTCGGGCAAATCTTCTTTTCACCTCGGTGATTTCAACCTCTGCCTCTTCGCCGACCAATACAAAGGGAACAAAAACGACGAATTCCCCAGCTCGTCCCACGCCCTCGCCACCGAAAGCAATGTCATCGATTGTCACTCGGAGTTTGGTTCCGACAATTAAGCTGTTGTCTGTTTGCATTGCGGCGGTCACGAAACTTTGAGTTCAAATAACGAACGTATCGTGCCGACCAAGATTAGCGGTCATTACGATTTTTCCGGGCACTACTATCTTAGCAAACGCCCGTTGTGCAAGGTGAGATATGAAAAAAGAACCCAGGCGGAGCTGATTCACTCCACGCGCCAGGGGTTTGTCTTGACTGAGCTGGCAATCCAACCGGAAATGGGACCCATGATCCATGTGATTGCCACGGTCGATTTGGTGAAAGGAAAGCGAGATGCTTTCTTGACGGAGTTTCATCAACTGATGCCTAAGGTCCAAGCCGAGATGGGATGCCTCGAATATGGCCCCACTGTTGATGTCGATACGGGCATTGCCGCCCAATCGCCATTGCGCAACGACACAGTGACCGTGGTCGAGAAATGGACTGACCTCTCAGCTCTGGAAAAGCATCTGATAGCGCCGCACATGACCGATTACCGGGCTCGTGTGAAGGAGTTGGTGCTCGGGGTCAAACTCCAAATCCTCCAGCCTATCTGAGCAACGCGCCCCAGCGCAGTGCCAGGCTCAGGGAGGCAAGACGGGATTGAAAATCCGGGCAAAGAACATTTGCCCGGTCAATTGCGGATCGTTCTACTGCGGGACGAGCTTGTGAACTTTTCCGGTTTTTCCGACGAGTCCATTGCTCTCGTTCGTTAACACATAGAGCTCGCCCTCGGCGTCCTGCCCAAACGAAACGACGAAAGCTTGCAACTGTCCTTTGGGATGGGTGGCGGATTCAAGCGGTTCGATAGACCATTTCTGAGATCCGGGAGCGGGCCGCGTCGCCACGTAAATCATGCCGCCCTTGACGACAAAGTTTCGCGACCAATCGCCGAAGACGTAGCGCCCTTCCAACTGTGGCAACGCTTTTCCACGATAGACGTAGCCGCCGGTTATGCTGATACCAAGGGCTTCCGGGTCATTTCGAAAGCCGTTCACATTCTTGTATTCGAAAATTGGATCGATGAGCGGCTTGCCCATGGCGTCGATCTTTGGACAATCGGCTGGCGGGCTCTTGACGTTCTTTGGATCAAAGCAGTGAAAGCCTTCGCGAATTCTCCATCCGTAATTCCCGCCTTTGACAATGATGTTTACCTCTTCGAACATGGTCTGGCCTATCTCACCTGCGAACAGCTCATGGCTGCCGCCACGATCGAAGGACATCCTCCAGGAATTACGTATTCCATAGGCAAATATTTCCGGACGCCCCTTGCCGCCCGCGAACGGGTTGTCTGAAGGGATCGTGTAGGAATTTCCTTTATCAACGTCAATTCTCAGAATCTTGCCGAGCAATGTCGTCACGTCCTGTCCGTTGCCGAGTTCAGGCGTATGGCCGCGACCGTCGTCATTGGCGTTGCCTCCGTCGCCGACCGAGAGATAGAGGTAGCCCTCGGGTCCGAACTCGATACATCCCCCATTATGGTTGAACCATGGTTTGTCGATCTGGAGAATGACACGCTCCGATGCTGAGTCAGCCTGCATCGGGTCGTTTGCAGAAACTTTGAACTCGGACAAGGTCATCGTGTGATCCCAGTCTTTCGGCCTGTCTGGTCGCAAGGGCGCGCTGTACATCACGTAAAGCTTCCCGTTTTGCGCGAACTTGGGATGCAAGGTCAACCCCAGCAGCCCTCGTTCATCGAAACCCTGATTGAGCTTGATAAGGCGACTCCGCAGATCCAAAAACGGTTTCTCCAATAGGGTGCCGTCCTTCGTTAGAATCTGGATGGTGCCGACTTGATCCGCGATGAGCAATTGCCCGGACTTGTCGCCAAAGGGAACCAAAACGGTCGGGGAAGTAAAACCTTCCGCGACTTTCTTGAGTGCGATGCCTGGCTTCGCATCAGCAGCGCTCCCGCTTAAGACGGTCCAAAGCAGTATTCCGGCGGAAGCCGTGATGCTCGCGGCTTGACGCCATGTGACGGCGAGTTCGTTTGGAAAGTTCATGTTGGCAAAGTGATTCAAAGATTTGGTTTTCACGGGGTAAAGTATATCCGTCTTTTAGGCGCGCCACGCCAGTCAAAAATAAACATTCCGAGTCTGGCGCCAGGGAATCCGGGAGGTCCAACGCCCTCGGTCGCCCAGACCAGCCGACTTCAGAACGAATAGCTTTTGGCGAGATTTTTAGAACGGGCCTTTTGGCCAGTGCGTCTCCACGCCTTGCGTTCGGATGTGGTCTTGGAATTCGGAGAGGATCTTTCCTCTCTCCCTCACCGACCGAGGCGGCACGCCCTTTCTCAGAGCGAACGAGGCAAGCAAACCTGCGGCCTCTCCGATGTTCCATTCGACTGGGTGCAATCGATAACAGCCATTCGTAATGTGAGTTACGCCAAGGTTTTTCGCGGCCGGGAGCAGGTTCTCGATTCGTTGCGGAAGGAGCGAGCCCAACGGAATTTGAAACGGCAGCGCCGGGATGTCGATGTAGTTGTCGCCGCCACTGCTCGGATGAAGGTCGATGGGATAACTGCCAATTCCCACGGTATCAAAGAAATCCTCCGCTCTCACTTCCGATTCCTTTTTCGAAATCAGTTGAGTTCGAGCAGCCACGCCTACGTACTGTTCTGCCACCGTGAAGACTGCTTTAATTCGGCGGGCCTCGCGCACGTACGGATATTTGGCCAGCCCGTCCTCCGTTCCAACAATGTCAGCTCGCAGTCGGAGTTCGGGAAAACCATGCTTGATTCCTGGACGCGGGGCCTCTGTCTGCAACCAATAGAGCAGGGACAAACTCAATTGTTTGGCGCGCTCGACGTGCCGGGCTGCTTGCTCCGGAGCCACGCCGACCAAGTTGCCGAGGAGATAATCATTCTGCGGCCAGTTCACGAGACAAATGTCTCCCGCGTATGTTCCAGGCTGAAAATTGCTTTTGTGCGCGATGCGACGGTAGTTCCAAAGATTGACCGCAGCGCCCGGGGTATCGCCATCCGGGTTAAAACCCAATCGGCGAGCTTGCATGGTCGAGGGATGGGTGTAGGTGAAGTCGAGCAGTCGTCCCGGCCAGGGCGGTCGCAGGGGCGGAATGAAGTCGCGCCAAAATTCGTATTCACGCGGCTTCTCGATGGTGTGATCTTGTCCGGATAAATAATCCGTCGCGCAACAGACGGTAAACGCCTGCTGGTTGTCGGGTTGGGCTTCGGTTGGCGCGTGGAGTTCACCCGTCTCTTTCTGGGATTCAGCGCCCGTGACAAATTCAGTTCCGGTCAGCGGCAAAACGTCACCCAATTCAGTGGCGTCCAAAAAGTAAGGAGCTTGCAAGTCGAGTTCATGGCCAGTCCGCAAACTTCGTATTTTGAGAGCTTCGACACGATCGTTCTTGAGATCAGCGCCGATTACTTTGTGTTCCAACAGCAGTATGAGTTTGCGTCCTCCCAGATACGGAGCGAAGAGCGTCTCCAGGACAGCCAGAGCCACGCGCGGCTCGTGGCACAAGCGCGAGACCGAGCCATTGCCCGGGTTTAGATTCCAACGTGCGCGAGCAGCTTCGGTCAGCGGGTAATGACGCTTGTAATAATCCCGGATAGCATTCCGAAGCTCTCGGTACGACTGCGTGCAACCGAACGATTCAATCCATCGGTGCTCATCCGGAGGCACGCCTTGCTGTGTCAGTTGACCGCCCACCCAGTCGGTCTCCTCCGTCAAGATGACGCGAAGATTCTGTCGAAGCGCCGCCAGCGCGGCTGCGCATCCTCCGAGTCCGGCACCGGCAATCACCAAGTCTGCCGAAAGTCCGTTTCGGCCTTGTCGAGTCGCATCCCGTTCCTGTGCGGCTCGCGCGGATTTCGGCAATAATAATTCCGGACCGGTAACAAGACCACAGCCCACGGCTGAAATCCGCTGGATGAAGTTGCGTCGGTCCATGGTGGTTCAAAGGTGCGAGATCATCCGATCAAATCGAAGTGCGGGTATCTTGCCATCGAGTTGATCGAAGATGGGCGAAAACTCGGACACGCTCAGGAGGTGTAACGCTCAGCACATCGGAAATTCGCGATCAGAGAGTCTTGGAAAGTTGCGCGACTTTAGTTGCGCCTTTCGACCGCAGCGAGCGATGTGGGCCTAATTCCAGATTGCTTTCAAGTTGGAAGAACCCGAGCTGACACGCATCGCGGTTGTTTCTCGATCGCGCTCAGTGCGGATTCTCTGCGTAATGTTTCTTGAGGAGATCTTCGCCGAAATCGTTTTGCAGGTCGCGCCAGACGGCATGGACATGATTGGCGTTGTTCTGTGTGTTGTCGTACTCGATCAAAAAGGTGGGGCCCTGGACCCGATAATAATGGCCTTTACCCAGTTCAACCGATCCAGCCCAGGCAAAATAAACTTTGTCCAAACCGGCCTGTTGAATTCTCTCAAGATCCTTGTCCGCCACGTCGGATCGGTAGCGCCGCACGTATTCCTGCACAACGTCCCAGAGCAACTCGGATTGCGCTTTTGTCATCTTATTCATCGCTAGCCCATCCGGTTTGAGCAAGCGCCCTTTGCGATCCGCTGCGGTGATGATGTCGTTGGGAGCGGTGTTGGTATAAATGGCGATTTTCTTTTGCTCCTCCGTCAGTGATTGCACGAGCTTGCGGGCCAAGTCCTCTTCCTGCGCCAGAAGGCGAAGACCTGCGCGCGGCCCGGCTTTGACGTCTGCCGGGTTGGTACCAAAAAAAGAAGGAGTGACCGAAATTTGCTTTCCATTGAGGATGGTGAAATTCAGGGCAAGGTGATGACCTTCCACTCTCCAGCCCCAGGGGTCCTTCGCACCGGGCTGTCCGAAGATGCTCACAAAATAGAGTTCCGGATCGCGCACCGGTCCTTTCCCTTGCTCCAGCTCCTTCAGGATTTGTTCCAAGCTCATGATCGTTGTCGCTTTCATGTAGCCGCGCTGGCTCAAACCACTGCTCAACAGAGCGTGAGCAAGATGCTGTTGGGCTGGGGTCATCTCCTTTAATGGAAGTCCCTTGCGGGCCTTGGGAATGAAATGCCAATTCATCCGTTCGTCATTTTTCAATTCGAACTTCGCTTTGGCTTGCTGCTCTGGCGAAAGGGCCGCCAGAAGGTTATTGGCTCCTGCTGCCATTTCTTCGGCAGGCGGGAGTGCTCGGACTGAAGCGATGCCGCTGTGGAGAAGAGCCAAAACAAAAAGGGCTCGTAGTGTCGGGAAGGTATTCATAAGCGGAAAGTCAAAACCATCGGCACAGAAAGGCAACTGGAAAATGATAATAAATTAAGTCCGGGAAGCTGCTCGATTGTTTGTCTGCGAGCGAACGGAATTCCAGCGAGCGTTCAGAGCGAAGCTAAGTCGCGCAGGATTTTGGGTCTCTGGCCAGGCCCATATCCGTAGGAATCAGCAACGATCGAGCAACGAAGTCAGAGGTCCAAAGAACCAGCGAACAAGGCTACTGTTGAAAACGAGTTGGAATTAGCGTGGGCCGGCGAGCGTCCATTCAGCTTCGCTGGTTCTCCTGAGCACGATTGCTTCCTTGACCGCCATATCTTCCAAGAGCCACAGAGCCACCCTGCCATTCGTATCCTGCACTACCATATCCCCCTGTCCATCCCCGTTGAAATCCCCGGTGCCAATCAGGCGCGAGCCCGAGGGCACACTAAAGGCAATCGTTCCATTCCAAAAAGCCGTGCCGTTCATGAACCAAAAGGCGATCACTCCGCTGTCGTGTAACAAGACGATGTCAGTCCGGCCATCAACGTTGAAATCTCCGGTGCCGGCAATGCGCCATCGCTCCGGCAATTTATACGGCACAATCCCTTGCTGGATCGTTGTGCCATCCATGAGCCAGTAAGCCACTGACGAATCGCTGTGCGTCAGCAGAAGATCCGTCTTGCCATCTCCGTTGAAATCACCTGCGCTGACGATGCGCCATCCAGTTGGCAGTTTGTATTGAGCAATACCTCTGCTCACCGTCGTGCCGTTCATAATCCAAAAGGCGACGGAGCCATCCGCGTGGACTAATACGATGTCGGCCTGGCCATCGCCGTTGAAGTCACCAATACATGCGATCTGCCAACCGCTAGGCAACACGAGCGGGACAGTCGCGTCGCTGACCGAAGAACCGTTCATCATCCAGAAAGCCACGGCGCCCTGGTTGTTTTGCCAGACGAGGTCCGCGATGCCATCGCCGTTGAAATCACTTTGAGGATTGGATCTCCGGGCGATGGATTTGGCGGATAGGCTCGCGGAATCGGCAGCTCCAACCGTGTCGATGGCCTCGATTGCAAGTCCGATCGCTCCAATCAGGCAAAGCCGACCGAATAGCGAAATTTTGCGATTGATCAAACTTCGTGTCGATTTCATCAGAGGCTCACAAACTAAGAATTGGACATGCTGTTTTCAGACGGCACGAGGCTGCAAATTGCTTGGCGTTCGAAGCGCGCTATCAGAGCCAGTGGGCAGCCAAAACGCTATTTGGTGACAGCCTGTTTGCCTTCGACCAAACCCATCAGATCGCTGAGTGACGTATAAACCTCGAGCGAATACTTGCTTTGATCTTTGGCTGCGACCATTTGCATTCCGGAAAGGGCGGTGCTGATACCGTCCTTTTGTTCCTCAGTCAATCCGCCAGCGCTGATCACGTTCTTCAGCGATGTGACGGCGGCGGAAAAATTACCGGACTTGATCGCCGTAACAGCTTTGTTCGCCTCGGTTTTGGCAGCGGGCGGAGCACTTTGAAAACTTTGTTCTAGCTTGTTGGTGTCGATTTTGATGCCTGTGCCACACCCGATCGCCAGCCAAGACAACACAAAGGCCGCCGTAATAATTGACGAGAACTGCTTCATAAAAACCTGTTCTTTCTGTTCGATTGCCCTACGAGAATGGATCAGACACTCTGGGACGGAGCAAAGAAAAGAAAGACAAAATTCAGAC
>CAMAWP010000307.1 GCA_945861765.1 Akkermansia muciniphila
TTTCTGGCGATCGAGCATGTCAGGGCTCGACGGCTTCCGGCTCGGAGACTACAGCTCGGAGAGAGTCTCGCCCCACCGTTCAAGGGCGCGATGCGCGCCTTCCGCTCGCCGTATGTAGTCCCGGCTTTAGCCGGTTTTCACGGGGCGACCGGCTAAAGCCGGGACTACATACCTCCCAAACTGAGAATTGTTGAACTTATCCAGCGATCGCTTGAAAACTTCCGCCGTTTCTTCAGAATCACTCACTCGATGACAAATAGAAACTCAAACGCAAATCATCACTTCTTCAGGCCTGTCGTTACAGCTTGCCTTCTGGCGGGGTTGCTCGTCTGCGGCGCGTCCGCAGCAAACGCCGAAAAGGAGACTCCTTCGCCGGCAAGAAATCCGCGACAGCCAAACATCGTCTTTATTTTGGCCGACGACTTGGGCTACGGCGATCTCGGTTGTTACGGCCAGACGAAAATCAAGACGCCGAACCTTGATCGAATGGCGTCGGAAAGCATTCGCTTCACTCAGTGTTACGCAGGCTGCACCGTTTGCGCTCCGTCGAGGTCGGCTCTCATGACCGGCCAGCACACCGGACACACTCGCATTCGAGGCAATGCGCGCCATCCATTGGAACCGCAGGACATCACGGTCGCCGAGGTTCTGAAGGCGGCCGGGTACCGAACCGCTCTGATTGGAAAGTGGGGCCTCGGCGAACAGGGATCGACAGGCGCTCCGAACGTCCAAGGCTTCGATGAGTTCTTTGGGTATTTAAACCAGCGGCACGCACACAATTATTATCCAACCTATCTCTGGCGGAACGATCAGAAAGTGTCGTTGCGGAACGTAGTGCCCAACGAAGACATCGAAGGCTCAGGCGTGGCCACTGGAAAAGTGGATTACAGCGCCGACCTGTTCTCTCAAGAGGCGCTCGGATTCATCGAGCGCAACAAGGATCACCGGTTCTTTCTCTATTGGGCGTCCACCACTCCGCACGCCAACAACGAAGCTAAAGCCAAAGGGATGGAGGTCCCAACCGACGAACCGTACACCGGCGAGAATTGGCCTGGGCCTGAGAAAAGCAAAGCGGCGATGATCACGCGCTTGGATGCGGATATAGGAAGGTTTTTTCAGAAGTTGAAAGAGTTGAAAATTGATCGTGAGACCATTGTATTCTTCACCAGCGACAATGGACCTCACAAGGAAGGAGGGAATGATCCCAACTTTACGCAAAGCTCGGGGCCGCTCCGAGGAATCAAGCGCGATCTGTATGAGGGCGGGATTCGAGTTCCGATGATTGTTCGTTGGCCGGGCCGCGTAAAAGCTGGAACGGTCAGCGATCAGATTTGGGCTTTTTGGGATTTTCTACCGACGGCCGCCGACATCGCCGGAATTAAACCGATGGGGAAGATCGACGGTATTTCGATGCTGCCCGTTTTGCTCGGAAAGAAGCAACAAGACCACGACTTTCTTTACTGGGAGTTTCATGAACGCGGCCCCAAGCAAGCAGTCCGCATGGGCGACTGGAAAGCGGTGCGGCTTGGTCCGGCCCAACCCTTGGAGCTCTACAACCTGAAGACGGACCTGGCAGAAGCAAAGAACATCGCTGAGCAACATCCCGAAACCATCGCCAGAATCGAGGCTTATCTGAAGACCGCGCGGACGGAATCGGAACATTGGCCGATGAAATCTTCTCCACCGCAATGACAGCAGAAAGGCGCAAATAGGCCCCACGGTGAACAACGGCTCCAGCGCGCACTGGGAGGATGCCTCTGGGGCTGGCTTTCCAGAAACAACATTTTGACTGACTCTTTTCATGTCGCTTACGCTTTGCTCCTTGAGGATAGTGCTCTGGCACTAGGGAAACTCGCGACCATTCATGAAGAGCAGCGAAACCGGTATTCGACCACACTATGACAACGAAACAGCATCTTATTGTCCCGCGAAAAACGTCCAACCAACTCGCGGTTGTTCTACAAAACCTGAGTTGGTCTCTGTTGATCGGTCTGCTTTTGCTTGGCTTCGTTCGTTCCGTTAAGGCTGACGAATTGACTCCAGCCTGGCAACTCGCTCCCAATGACCGACCCTATATCGGAGGAACGAACTACACCGAACGCGGAATCGCTTTCAATCCAGCCACAACCAATATCTTGGTCGTCAGTCGTGCGGGCGGCCTTAACGTCATGGTGCTGGACGCGGCGACGGGCGCAGAATTGCGAGCGCTCAATGTGGAGGGGATTACCGGGGGGACTTTCGTTTTGAGCATGATTGGAGTTTCAGATGATGGAGTTGTGTATGCCGCCAACCTCTCCACCAGCACGACGGTCCCAAACTTCAAACTTTATCGCTGGGCGAACGACCATGCTGATTCTGTTCCGACGATTGCATTCGAAGGCGATCCGGCGGGTCTGGATGATATCACCGGCGCAAGCAGGAATCCTCAGCGTTGGGGCGATTCGCTGGATGTTCGGGGCTCGGGCGCGAACACGATGGTCGTGGTTCCATCGAGAGCCACATCCGCCGTTGCGATCCTGACCACTACCGATGCCGTTACTTTCACTTCCAGAGTTGTCACAAACGCCGCCGTGGGAGCGGGCAGCCTCGGAGTGGCTTTCGGCGAAGGCAACACCCTTTGGACGAAGCTCAACGGCCAGCCGCTGCGCTACGTATCATTCAATTTAAGCACGGGACAAGCGACGCTGATCAAAGAATTCGCAGACCCGACTTTTCCCAACACGATTACAGCCATCGGTGTGAACCCTTTGAAAAAGCTGCTCGGCGGAGTCGCCATCACTACTCCGGATAATTTTCGATTATACGATATCTCCAATCCAACAGCCTCGCCGACCTTACTGGATCAGGAGAATTTCCCTGCGGACAACGCCAATGCCAACAATGTAGGATCGGTCGATTTCGGGACAGTTCGAGGCACTAATATGGTCTTCGCTCTGGATTCGAACAATGGGCTGGTCGCTTACCAGATCGCTTCGTCGCCGGCCAACCCTCCTACTCTGCTGACGCAGCCGCAAAGCCAGACCGTTCTCGAAGGAGCAGTGGCGGTCTTCAGTGTCTCCGCGTCAGGAGTCGCGCCATTCCGTTACCAGTGGCAATTCAATGATGCAACTCTCGTCGGGGCCACCAACTCGACCTTCTCGATTGCCAACCTAGAGCTGACCGCAGCGGGCGCGTACAAAGTTATCGTGAGCAATGCGGCCGGATCAATGACCAGCTCCAATGCGGTGTTGACGGTGAACCGCATCGTTCGGTCCGATGTTCTGACGCCGCTTTGGCGGCTCGCGCCTGGCGACCGGCCCTACATCAATACAGACAACTCACAACGAGGCATTGCTTACAATCCGATGACCGGAAATTTATTGCTCGTCAGCCGAAGCGTAGGAACAAACATCTATGTGTTGGATGGCGCTACAGGCAAAGAATTGCGGCAGCTCAACACCGATCCCGCGATCATTTCCGGAGGAACCTTCGCCCTGAACATGATTGGCGTGGCCGATGACGGGGCAGTGTATGCCTGCAATCTTGTGACGGATAGTGCATCGGGGCAGCTCGCCGTGTATCGCTGGCAAAATGACGGCGCGAACACAGCGCCTACGATCGCTTTTCTCGGTGATCCCAGCGCGGGGAATGCGGACGCGACCAACCGGCGCTTCGGAGATTCGTTTGACGTCCGAGGCGCGGGTGCAACCACGCAAATTCTACTGGCTTCCAGGAATGGCAGCCTCGCTTCCATCCTGACCACGGCGGACGGCATCCATTTCAACCCGACCGTCATCAATACCGATGCTGGCGCGGGTGACATTGGTCTGGGCGTTGCCTTCGGGGCAGGGAACAGCTTTTGGGGCACGGCCATATCGAGAACAGTGCGATTGATCGATTTCAACCTTGCGGGCGGCATCGGCGCAACGCGACAAGATATCGGAGCGTCAGATATTCCATTGGCAGTGGTTTCGATTGCTGTCGATCCAGCCAAAGGCCTGCTCGCGGGCATTGCTTTGGAAACGCCCGACACAGTGCGCCTCTACGACATTGCAAACCTGCCGACAGCGGCCGTCCTGGTGGACCAAGAGTTATTTCCGACAGACAACACCAATGGCAATGGCACTGGCGCAGCCGATTTCGGCGGCGGCCGACTGTACGCGCTGGATTCAAATAATGGTATCGTTGCGTTTACCGTGAACGCGAAGGCGTCGGGGGCTCCCAATCCACCAAAGTTAAGCGGCGCGTTGCGTCAAGGTATTGGAACTTTCGAGTTTACCGTCGCGGGCAACGCTGCGATTACGTGCGTGGTTCAAGCCACAGCCGACTTCGTCACATGGGCGCCGGTTTCCACAAATACGATCAGTGCCGGCGGGACTGTCCGAATCACCGATACCGCTGCTGGGAGCGAGAGCAAGAGGTTTTACAGAGCCATTGTGAGGCCGTAACTCCGAAACGGCGAGATTCGTGCGTCAAAACGGATGACGGTAGCACCGTTCGTCGTCTCGCTGGAAGATCGTGGTCCTTTTCGCGAAAACACGACACGTGGTCTCGTCGATAGGACTAAGCCAGGAGATTGATTGTCGATCTCGGGAGGGAATTTGCCCGCGCTAAATTCGCGGTGCTCGACTGAACGGCCAGCTTGTAACCGGCCAAACGTGTGCTTTCGTTGGCAAAATCCAGGTCGTTCAGCCGGCTGCTTGCCGCTGAGAGATTCTCGCTTAAGACTGAGTTGGTCTCGGCCGTCACATTTAAACGTTGCAAGTTGGCCCCGACACCGGCTCGGAGGCTCGCCAAGTTTTCGATGGCGGTGCTGACAGTGTCGAGCGCAGTCGCAGCGGCGGAGGGATTGGAGATGGAGATACCGCTAAAAGTGTCGCCAACACCGCCGGAAGGTCCAGAGGCCGCCAAGTTAACACGTCCGAGAGAAAAGCTGGAGCCATCGCTGTCGCCTGCAATCGGCAAGTCCGAAGAGGAGAACAAATTCATCCCGTTAAAAGTTTGGTTCCCAATGTTGCTCAGATGGTCTTGCAACTGGGTGAACTCCTGTTGGTAAATCGCCAAGTCCCCGGAGTTCTTCGTCGGATCTTGGGCCAGAACGCTTAATTCACCCATTCGGTTCAAAGCCGACTGGGCCTGGCCCAGGAAGCCATCTTGCGTTTGGCTGAAGGAAACGGCGTTGCTTACGTTAGAGTCTGCGGCGCTGATTCGGCTTATTTGGGCGTCAAACTTTATGAATTGAGCCAAGCCGGCAGGATCGATATCAGGCGAAACGTTCTTGACCCCGGCTGCGGATCTTCCGACGGATCTCTGGAGGCGGAAGGTGGCGTCGGCTAAGATCCGGGCGATGTGATCTGCCGGTCTGTTATTGCTGATTGAACCAATTGCTTCGATGGCCATAAATCCCTTGCCGCTTACTGTCTATTGCTGAAGATAAGCATTTTCAACAATAAAAAACAAGCATTGTCCATGCCTTCCTAAATTTGGGAAACCGAAACGCCGTATTAAAGCTGGCCTCCGGCGGCAATCAACCGAAGCGGAATTCCCGAAGGAATCCTTCGGTCGGAGCATTGATCTGAACGCGCCGCTGGGTGAACGGATCGATGTAAGCCAAAGAAACAGCGCGCAGCCCCAGCTTCACTCCGCGTCGATTCGTTCGCCTCGGTCCCTCGGTCGATGATCCTTGTACCGAGTAGAGGGGATCTCCGACCACGGGGTGGCCCGTTTCTGCCAGGTGAACGCGGATCTGGTGCGTTCGGCCAGTGATTGGACTGGCCTCGATCAGCGCGGTGTTCTGGCTCCGTTGAAGCACTCGAAAATGGGTTTCCGCGTCTTTGCCTCCGCGCGGGTCCACTTTCACTTGGCCGATCTCTTCGGGATTTGGAGCCAACCTCAACTGACAGATCCATTCATCCTGTTTAGGAACACCGATCACGACCGCCATGTAAACTTTCTCCATCTTTCGCGATTCAAATAAATCACCGAGAGAGTTCACAGCTCCCTGACTCTTTCCCAATAACAAAATGCCGGTGGTATCGGCGTCGAGCCGATGGATGTTCCGCAGGTATTTAAGATTGCGTGAACGCGCCCAATAATCCCCGGCAGCGATGGACGATGTGATGGCCGTTTGAAGATTGCGATTTGTCTTTTGCCAGGAAAATGGAACGAGCATCCATCCGGGTGGTTTGTCGATAGCCATGACCGACCGATCTTCGTAAAGAATCGGAATCTGCTCCTCGTCTGCCAGCTCGATGAAGTTTGGTTTAGCCATGAAAGCATGCCCTTGGGAGCAAGGAAACTCGCCGTGCTGAACGCATCGACAGATCGGCTTGGGGATGGCGGCCAACGGCGGGCGCATCGCCGAATGAGGACAGGCGCTTGGCGGTCGTAGCGCCAATTTTCCTCTGCCCTGCCGTTGGCCGGTCTGAAGAATCCCAACGGGATTCCGCCGCCGAGCCCAGGGTTGCGAGGCACGAGCTACCCTGGGAAAACGTCGGCCACGAGCACAACCCCAACGGGGTTACGCCTCCCTTTCGATCTGGGATGGGCGCGGCAACGTTCGTCCTCGATTGCCTTTCGTTTGCTGGCCGCAACCCCGTTGGGGTTGCGCCAGGGCGCGTCGATGACCCAGAGTAGCTCGTGCCTCGCAACCCTGGGCTTTGGGACGAAATCCCGTTGGGATTTTTTGAGGCCGTCCTCATTCAGAGATGCGCCCGTCAACGGCCATGTCTTCCCTAAATCCGTGACAAGCCGCGAGTGTTAACGCTATTTTTCGCCCATGGACAAACCCATCTTGACGCTCGGTCATTCTCCAGACCCGGACGATGCCTTTATGTTTTACGCCTTGGCGCACGAGTTGATTCCCTCTCACGGGTTTAAGTTTCAGCATATCTTGCAAGATATCCAGACTTTGAACGAACGCGCGACGCGCGGCGAGCTGGATATTTCGGCGATAAGCATTCACGCCTACGCCTATGTGAGCGATCAGTATGCCTTGCTTCCAAGCGGCGCGAGCATGGGTGATGGCTATGGCCCGATGTTGGTAGCAAAAGAGGCGTTTTCTAAGCAAGAGATCGCCCAAAAGAAAATCGCCATACCGGGCACGATGACCAGCGCGTTCCTGGCCTTGCAGCTTTGGTTGAACCGGCCGGCCGCCGCATTCAACTACGTCGTTGTCCCATTCGATCAGATTTTCCATGCAATCCGGTCAGGCGAGGCCGAGGTGGGATTGATCATCCATGAGGGCCAGTTGACTTACAAAAACGAAGGACTGCGGCTTTGCGAGGATTTGGGGGTGTGGTGGGGACGCGAGAACGAAGGTCTCCCGCTTCCTTTAGGTGGCAATGTCGTTCATAAGCGCTTTGAAGCACGGGTCCGCGCCAAGATCGCTGAAATCTTAGCGGCCAGTATCGAGTACAGTCTTAGTCACCGGGCCGAAGCGGTGCAGTACGCGCTGAGATTTGCGCGAGACATGGGCGTGGAGTTGGCCGATCAATTCGTGGGGATGTACGTGAACCACTGGACTGTCGATTACGGTGAGAAAGGCCGGGAATCCATCCGCCGCTTTCTCACTCGGGCCTACGAGTCCGGCCTGATTGCGCATCGGCAGGAACTTGAATTCGTCGGCTCCTAATTCCAAGTCGCTTTCAAGCTGGAATACGATCGGACGAGGCCATCGCAGCTAATTTTTCCCGGCGAAGAAATCTTTCTGAATTTTTTCGAGCGCCTTCCGGATATCTTTATACTTGGCTGTTTCGGGCACGAAAAAGGAGGTCCAAGCTGGGCGTTTGGGCATCTTCTCGAAACATTCAAAGAAAGGGAGGACCCCTTCAATCGTACAGCCGGCATCGAGAGCATTGCGGACACCCAGCCTGAGAGCTTCTTCCCATTCTTTCGGAGTCAAAAGATTATTGATCGGCACCTGTTTGGTCTCGCCCACATTCAATTGCGCGATGTATTTCTTATAATGACCCAGGTAGTGGTTGGCTAATTTGATGCCGACCATTACGCCCACAATCGAATTAAAATTGCTGTACTGCTCATTGATCATGTCCTCAGTCCAGTAACGCTTGTCGGTGTCGTTGGGTAGTGGCTTCAATTCCTTTTCGCCGCTTTCCTGGGCTAGACTGAGAATGTACTTCGGGAAATACCCTTTTTCGATCTTATCAATGGCTTTGGCATGAGCCACATTGTTGATGAGATCGATGAAGCCAGCCGAAAGGACAATCACTGGAAATGGTTTAGGCTCTTCGGGAACCTCCTCCAGCTTGACGAAGGGCATATCGTCTGTGTCAATGACCACAGGCTTAAGATGGATCTTGTCCTGATATTGCGGTTTTAATGCCTTCTGTATATCCATGCCAAGGTTCCGAGTGTTGCTCAAACTGGTTTTGTAAGTGGGAGCATCAGAATCGAATTGTTGGGCGATCGCAGAGAAACAAAGCCAAAGGGTGGCAGCCAAAGTGATTGCGCGGAGGGAAAAGGTTTTCATGAATAGTTCGGTCACGATGGTGTTACAACAAAGCAGACGGTTATCCGTCCCGTTTATGGCGTCAATCGTAAAATGAGCGCCGACGCTTCTCC
>CAMAWP010000308.1 GCA_945861765.1 Akkermansia muciniphila
CCCTCAAAAGTATCCGCTAGACATTTGAATCATGCGTAAAACCTCAGAATTTGGAATTCGGCAGCTCGATTCGTGTCCAAACTAGCCACCCAGCTTTGTCGGCATCCCGAGAAGGCCCAGCAAATCCACATATTCCAAAATGTTTCGACCTCCATTTAGAGGGTAAAGATGAGAGTCAACTGCCGGGCTTTTCTCGAATCTCCCTCCGGGAGACGAAGGCAGCCAATAGATCCAAACTCCAGTCAGCCCGGCGGGATGAAAAAAATGGTCTTCATCCGCTGTGGACCTGCTCCATTGAAAACAGCGAAGCACCAGCCGCAGCGCGTGGAGACGCACAACCGCTTGCAGTTATGCGGGCGTGCTGCGGCTGGTCGGGACGACACAGCCGAGGTAACGAGGCTCAGACATCCCCTGATCCGATGCGGGCAATTATTGGCCTCATGGAATTGATCTGAGCCCCCTTTCCCCTCACCCTGGCCCTCTCCCCAAGGAGAGGGAATCATTCCTTCCGCTTGGGACAATACCGGCGAGAGCCTTATTGGCCGACGCGAAAAACGATTCTCCCTCTCCCCTGGAGAGAGAGCCGGGGTGAGGGGAAAGGCCGTTTCAGACTGTGAAACCAGGATCATCTCGTTTCCACGACGTCAGGAGTTCTGAGGCTCAAATTTCCACTGAATGACCGCGCGCTTCCATCAGATCAGAGCCTCGTTACCTCGGCTGCTACGATTTCTAAAACAGGCTCTTAGGGACTCGGCGAGCGGAAGTAGGCTTTTGTCTCTCGCCAGGCTGAAGGCACAAAATGGAAATGGTTTCTCCAGAGTGGTACAGCGCTTCGACTTTGATCGGGTACATGAGTCAAATGGCCTAAATCAGTCACGCCAGCGACAGCTCTTAGCGACCACTTCATCCAGCAACTTAACTATGTTCTTACTTCCCGAGGCGCTCTGGCGGCATCTGAAACGCCCGTGCTCGGAACAAGAAATCCACAATGTTCCCTTCGTGCGGTTGCAGCCAATCCAGCTTGATCGTCGGGATGGGACCGATATTCAGGCGGTCGATATTCGTGGCATCGATGAGTTGACGTTCCCATGCCTTGTCGCTCGTGATGCCAGAGACCACCAGCGTTTGACCTATCTTCCCGATCATGTCCTCCTGGGGGCATTGCACGACAGTCGCGTAAGGGAACATATACTCGGTATTGGCGATCTGGCGATCTGGCGAATCGCAGTGAATGATCCAGGGACGGAGGTAAGCGCAACGTTCCTTCTCGATGAGCCGGGGACCAAATTTCGGACTCGTCATATCTTCGACGCCGCTCTCTTTCATCTTTTCCAGAATCGAAGCGTGGATGGCTTGGGCTTGGCCAGGCACGGTGAACGCCGCGATCGCCGCGGTCGGATCGTCAGGCGGTTTGACTTCCATGGGGCCGAGTTTTTCGGCCAGCGCGCCAGCGATTTCCTTCGTGTGCCGCGATGCCCAGACACCCGATGTATTGATGCAGCCACGACCGCTGTTGAGGTAAATGCCGTCGGCAATAAGATCGATATACTTCTCCCAATCGTCCACCACGTCGTCGCCGAGCAGCACCTTGCTAAAACCGGGGCCATGAACTTGAACGCGCTGATTGCCCTCGTAGCGCTTCACGGTTTCGGTGCTGCCGAAAATCTTTACGCGCCGGACGCGGTTAACGACTTCAGCACCCATCTCGCCAGCGCCCGGATAGATGGCGATGGATTCGCGCGGAACGCCAGCCTCGATGAATGCGGCGGCCATGCGATAAGGAGTCCAAGGTTCTTGGGGACCAGGCTTGAGGACCAAACCGATCTGCATCGGAATGACTGGCATCCAGAGCGTGTGAACTCCGGGCGAATTCGACGGTAACACCAAACCGAGCACTGGCGACTGCGCCTGATAGCTGACCACGACGCCGCGGTCCTCCATGCCGTAGCCACGCGAGAGAACTTCCAAGTCGAGTCCTCGAGTGAGGCAATCGAGAATGCGATCCATGTTTGAAAGCACAAAATGGTTTTTGGCCATGTTCGCCTTGCACATGTGCTCAGGCAGACCGGTGGAGGCCGATTGCTGACGCGCAAAATCATCGGGGGATTGCACGCCATCGCCCATGGGAAGAGTCGCGTCCTTGTAAAGCTCGCCGGCCTTCTTCATGAGCTGGATGAGTTGACTGCACGGAATGTCGCGCAGCACATCTCGAGCACGCTGGGCATGGCGCATGTCTTTGGCGAGCAAGCCAGGATTGGCCTGGCTGACCTTGGCCAGCGGTTCGCCCGTGATAAAGTGAATGACATTGTCCATTTCGAGGCTCTCGTAAGGCTGG
Source organism: Akkermansia muciniphila (assembly GCA_945861765.1). Classification (GTDB taxonomy): domain Bacteria; phylum Verrucomicrobiota; class Verrucomicrobiia; order Limisphaerales; family SIBE01; genus SIBE01. Next base: position 2,336 of record CAMAWP010000308.1, read on the forward strand.
CCCCAGCGAAGAACGGGAATTTTTACCATAAGAATCTTTGGTTTCGGTGGTCAGGGTATGATCTGTTGTGTCTCGCCATTCATCCTTCAAGGAGAGATCAGATCAAGCAAATTCTGTGAATACCACAGAACGAGGTGAACGGCTACCGAACGGATAAAACCGTGGCCCAGGCGGTTCGCGCCGAAGTGACGCCCAAGACAAAAGCAGACAGAGCGATTGGAGAATGGATTTGCCTTTGGGCAGGGGAAACGGAACGCTGTGCCAAACAACATTCCATGCGAACCAATTTTATTTTGATCTTCACGTTCCATTTTCTAGCAACGCTCTCCCCGCTATCTACAGCAAGCGATTGGGACCGAATGAAAGACATCCAACCGCACGGCTACGTCTGCTCGAAGGCCGCCGGGCCTATCCAGATTGACGGCGATTTGCGCGAGCGCTCTTGGCAAGCCGCGCCTTGGACGAGCTATTTTGCGGACATTGAAGGAGTGAACAAAACAAAACCGCGGTTCCGAACACGGGCCAAGATGACTTGGGACGACCAATACTTTTACATCGCTGCCGAGCTGGAGGAGCCGCACGTCAACGCCACTCTTACCCAACACGATTCCGTCATCTTTCAGGACAATGATTTTGAAGTCTTCATCGACCCAAACGGCGACAACCATGAGTATTATGAAATCGAAATCAACGCGCTCAACACTGAGTGGGATCTGTTTTTGAAGAAGCCTTACAAAGACGGGGGAAAGGCGTTGGATTCCTGGGAGATTCCCGGACTTAAGACCGCAGTTCGCATTCAAGGTACTTTGAACGATCCCCGGGACATTGATAAAGGCTGGTCGGTCGAGATCGCAATCCCATGGAAAGTCATGGCAGAGCACGCTCATCGTTCCACACCGCCCAAAGAAGGAGATCAGTGGCGCGTAAACTTTTCCCGCGTCGAATGGCTCTATGAAATTTCCGAAGGTAAATATCGCAAGGTGCCGGACAAAAAGGAGGACAACTGGGTTTGGTCACCTCAGGGCATCATCGATATGCACCGGCCCGAAAAATGGGGTTATGTTCAATTTACGAGCAGTGCTGCGGGCAAGGTGCGCTTCAAAGCCGATCCATCAGCATCGGTTCGCGATGTGTTACACGAGATTTATCATGCCCAGCGGGAGTTTCACGAAAAGCAGAAGCAGTGGGCTGCGTCTCTGAAGATTCTCGGGTTATCGGATTTTGCGAAGCAAAAGTTGATCAGCCCACCAGCGATCGAAATAACGCCAGAAGGATTCAAGGCCACGGCAGAAATCAAACTTCCCGTGGGCACCACGCAACGGTGGCACATCACTCAGGACTCACACATTTGGACGAAGTAAGGTGGGATGAATCTATTCCGTTTCACGAGGTTTCTACGCATAGGAGCGCGCATGTGCCACATCGTCGTCGATGGACTGATACCGCTGCCCTGCCCTGGCTCATCAGATCGAAGGCGAGACGACCGCGCTCCTATGGGATTGCCGACCGTGGGCGCGGTATCCGACAACCGCAAAGGCAATCTGATCTTGGCTGGATTGCTGGCGCTGTTTGTCTGGCCCCAAGCGAGGATCGAGTCTGCCAGTGTAGGCCGGGGAATTCACTTTCGCGTCGGTGTCGATAGCAGCCTTGGGTCCAATCCCATTTCTGGTCGCCTGCTCATTTTCATGACGACAAACACGTCCCGAGTCGAAACGATTCAGAGCGACTGGACCAAGCTCCGAGCTGTCTGGTGCTGCGCGGTTGAAGTTAAAAACATCGGTGCCGGGAAGCGGATCGATGTGGACGGCGATATTTTGGCATTTCCCGAGGCCTTCTCGAAGGCGCCTGTTGGCAATTATCAAGTCATGGCGCTGCTCGATACGGACCATTCCTACGCTTACTCGGGAATGGGGCCGGGCGATCTGCACAGCGCTGTGATCCGAGTGAACAAATTGAACCCTGCCGGAGCGAGATCAGTTGATCTGACGCTCACGCATCGAGTACCGCCAGAGGCCCACCTTCAAGATACGGACTCGGTCAAACTCATCACCTATCGGAGTGATTTGCTCAGCGCGTTCTGGGGGAGGCCGATTGTGATGAGGGCCGGAGTTGTTCTGCCGCCGAGCTACGCATCTGAAACGGTGCGACGCTATCCGGCGGTTTACGTCGTCCATGGCTTTGGTGGCAATCACTCAGAGGCATGGCACGACCGAAGGCGTCGCTTCGATAAAATGGCCGATGGGACTTCGCCGGAAATGATCTATGTCTATCTCGATGCCACCTGCCCCATGGGACACCATGTTTTTGCCGACTCAGTGAATACAGGACCGTGGGGAAGCGCGTTGACGAAGGAATTCATTCCTCATATCGAGCGGACCTATCGGATGGACGCCGAGCCCCAAGGGCGTTTATTGACGGGACATTCCTCGGGAGGGTGGTCCACTCTGTGGTTGCAGGTGAATTACCCGGATTTCTTCGGTGGCACATGGTCAACCTCGCCCGACCCAGTGGATTTCAGAAATTGGACCGGGCCGGATCTTACGAAAACACCGTCTGAGAATTTTTATTGGAAGCGAGACGGGAGCGCGCGCTTCCTGATTCGATTCGGTGGCAAGGACACCATCACGGCGCAGGACTTCGCGCGCTGGGAGCGAGTCTTCGGCGATTATGGCGGACAACTCGCGTCGTTCGATGCCGTCTTCAGTCCGCGCGGAGATGGCGGACGGCCGATGACAATGTTCGACCGCGACACGGGGGCGATTGATCCGTTGGTCCAAAAGGCTTGGGAACGCTTCGATATTTCAAAGCTCCTGAAACGGAATTGGCCCTCGCTCGCACCAAAGCTCAAAGGCAAGATTCATGTGACCGTCGGAACATTGGATAACATTCATTTGGAGGAGTCCGTCTATTTGCTCCGAGATACGATGCGCGAGGTGGGCAGCGACGCCGTCTTCACTTTTCTCGAAGGGCGGGATCATTTTGACCTGTACGGAAACAAGCTAGATTGGGGCATCGCATGGGAAATGTATCAGGTCGCCCGCCCCCAAGCGAAGATCCCGGATCTGTCAGCGCCATAACAGCCGATCCAGCCCAACAACCTGGCGGGCCTGAAGGAGTCCCCGGGCCGACACCGACGGAGACGGAACAAATCAAAGCAGATCCTGATAAGCCAGCCAGAGAGCGCGGAAGTATTTCATCACTCGGGGGGCATCGGCGCTCGCAGGAATCTCGGCCAGGCAGAACCCGCTAAATCCGATTTCATTCAGGCGAGTCAACAATTTGCGGAACGGATATTCCTCCAGAAATAGATCCCGCATGTGAACACAGAAGATTTTATCCTTAACCAGACTGAAATTGTAATCGAACCCTTTCCCTTCCAAATCGCTTTGATTCGAGTTCCACGTTAGCCCGACGTTCTTATGATCGGCAGCGTCCATTATGGTCTTGATGTTTGGCAAAAGAGAAGTGGCCGTCCCATGCACTTCCAGACGCAACGCAACGCCATGGCCTTGTCCAAATTCGCCGAGCTCACGCAACGAGCGTCCTATCTGTTCCAAGGTCTGTTGAGCGGGGACCTCTTTGGGCAGCCCGTTGGGACGGACCTTGACGCCGGACGCACCGACGTCGTGCGCCAAAATGATGTACTCCTTGGTGGCCTCGATATCGCGACGCAGCTTGGCTTGGTCCGTTGTGTGATAATCAAACGCGCTGCCTAATCCCATCAATTGGACCTTCGAAGATTGAAATCGTTTCTTGACCTCCTCACGTTGGGCTTTGGTCAGATTCACCTCGACACCGTGAGCGTGTGTCGTTCGCAGCTCGACGCCTTCGAACATTGCTTCCTCGCAATTCTTGATGATCGTCGGGACATCCCAGTTCTGGGCGAGGTTGTAGGTGACTGTGCCGAGATGCATCTTCGAGGTGCTCCGCTTTGATCGAGTCGAATCGGCCTTCTCGGCGGAGAACGTTGAGGCTCCGAGAAGCCCGACCGCGCCCAACCCGAAGCCACCAGCTCTTAATAATTGCCTGCGATTGATGTTCATAGTCTTGTCAGCATTGTTACGTGAGGTTATGTGGCGATTCTATCCGCAAGGCTAAATTTGGTGAAAGCAAAATCATGCCCGGAAAACTGAAGTCAACCGGCCGAGTTGTATCCTCACCGTGGGGGAACGCCGGTTGTGCTATACCGTGCTCCCCTTAATATTTGCTGGCACGCCCGCATCGATTAAGGTTTCAATCCAATCCGCAGATCGGCCCTGGACCGAATCGAGCCGAACGCGAAACGGATGCAAAGCGACCTACAGCAAGCGGTGAGTTCATTGGGCCTGGAACACTATGCCCGGCACATTTTTCTGTGCGCCGATCAAACGGAGGCGAAGTGCTGCTCGCGTGAGGTGGGGCTTGAATCGTGGGAGTATTTAAAAAAGCGCCTGAAAGAGCTGAAGCTTTCCGGCCCTCATCCGCTGGTTTATCGGACGAAGGCAAATTGTCTGCGCGTCTGCTGTCACGGCCCAATCGCCGTCGTTTACCCTGAGGCGGTTTGGTATCATTCGTGCGCGCCAGTCGTTCTGGAGAGAATCATTCAGGAACATTTGATCCAAGGCATGGTTGTCGAAGAATATGCCTTCGCCAGAAACCCGAAAACGAAACCCTCGTGAAACGGGCGTGCATGAAATCCTTTCGGCCCGCTTTTGTTTTGACTCCACGGGTTCAGGGTTCTACTACTTTCCACGAAACCCTAAACCCATTCATCACACAAAAAAGAAAGGCTGCATGATTACTCGCCGACGTTGGATCTCTCGCGCCACTTGGATTTGCGGCGGCATTGCCGCTGGACTGTTGGGCAATCAATTCATTGGCACCTGTCATGCCGCTCCCGCTCCCGACGATGGCAAACTCCGGATCATCTGTTTCGGCGCCCACCCTGACGACTGCGAACTGCAAGCTGGCGGAGTGGCAGCCATGTGGGCGGCCAAGGGTCATCATGTGAAATTTGTATCGGTCACGAACGGAGACATTGGCCATTGGAAGGAAGCTGGCGGACCGCTGGCGCTTCGCCGCAAGAAAGAAGTGGAACAAGCGGCCAAGATTCTCGGGAACACAGTGGAAGTCTTGGACATTCATGACGGCGAACTGATGGTCACGCTGGAAAACAGACGGACGATCACCCGCCTGATCCGAGAGTGGAACGCCGATGTGGTCCTGAGCCCACGACCGAACGATTATCATCCGGACCACAGATATTGCGGCGTGTTGGTGCAAGACGCTGCCTACATGGTGACGGTGCCGTTCTTCACCCCGGACGTTCCTCCCCTGACCAAGAACCCAGCGTTTTTCTATTATTCCGATCGCTTCCAAAAGCCTAATCCCTTCCAGGCGGATGTCATTGTATCGATCGACCCAGTGATGGAAAAGAAACTCGACGCCATTGGGGTCATTATCTCTCAGTTTTACGAAGGTGGCGCCAACGGCCATGCTGGTTTAATGCCGAGTGATCCGGCCAAACAAAAAGCTCGGCATCTTGAAGTGCGCAACGGGTTTGCCCGAAGGTCCCAGTCCATCGCCAGCCGCTATCGCGACCGCATGGAAGCCTGGTACGGCAAGGAGCAGGCTGGCCAAATCAAACATGCCGAAGCATTTGAAATTTGCGAATACGGACGAACGCCCGACAAGACCGAATTGAAAAAACTCTTCCCCTTTTTCGGAGAGTAATTGCTTGCAACATTTATGCCGGGAAAGATGGCGCGGCCCGATGACGCTCCGGATGATAGATCAATTCCAAACTATCTAAACCTTGACCTTTATCATGCGGAGTGCTGAACTCAGCCGCATCAACCCGGCTGATGCCAGAAGCGCAAGTTGCCTAGTCCTATTGTCAGTGCATTGACGTCTTTTGAACCAAAAGCAATTTAGAAACGTTATCTATGAAAAAATCCTCCTTAAGCTTAATAACCGGCTTTTTCGTTGGTGTGATCGGGGTCGCGTCCACACAGGCTGCTGTGACAGTGCAAGATCCGGCTAACGTAATAGGGACCGGCACCAACGCCTGGTCTTACCTTGTGTTGGAAGGCGAGGACTATGACACCGAGACGGACTCAACGCCGGGAGTCGGATTCACCCGAGTGGACGCCAGCAGCGCGCGAACGAATCTCGTGGGCAGTTCCATTCTGGGCAAGAACACCACGGCGTCCAAAAAGGGGGCGTTGTTTACCCAGACCGC
>CAMAWP010000309.1 GCA_945861765.1 Akkermansia muciniphila
ACACATTGGTGCCAGCGCTATTTGTTCGGGGTCAAGACGAGCCGAAGCCCGACGGAGAGTCGGCGGGAAATGGGCTGGTTGACGGTATTCGGGGTGGCGAGTGGAATCTATCGTGTGTTCGTCTTCTCGGCGATTCTGATGCTCGTCGCGGACCAGTTCCTCTTGCTTGGCGTATTGATGGCTGGGGTCTGTCTGGTCTCGTGGGTGGTGACGCCTGTTTGGAAGCTGGGTGTATATTTGGGAACGAGCCCGGTCCTGGCGCGAAATCGAGCGCGCGCCGCGGGAGTGACGATTGGCGGTATCGGCGTGCTTCTTCTTTTGTTGGGGTTGGTTCCGTTTCCGAATCATTTTCGAGCACCGGGCGTTTTGGAAAGCCGGGAATGGACGCAGGTCTTGAATGAATCGCCGGGTTACGTTGAATCGATGCCCGCCGAGCCAGGAACCCGAGTCACCCGAGGGCAGGCGCTTGTGAAACTAACGAACAGGGAGCTCGATTTCGATATGGCGGCGGCGCGGGCCAACTTTGAGGAGGTGCAATCGCGATTGCGCCAGGCGATGACGGAGGAATCGGCCAACCTGAAACCGTTGAACAGCCTGTTGGACTCAGCTCGAAAGCGGATCGATCGGTTGCAGGCGGACCAAGAAGCGCTGATCATTCGGGCGCGCCAGGATGGAACGTGGGTTGCACCTCAGGTCCAGCAGTTCGTCGGACGTTGGCTCGTGCGAGGCAGTGATCTCGGTTTGCTGGTGGATCCTTCGTCCTTTAGATTCAAGGCAACGGTCGCCCAGGAGGACGGGGACGGTTTGTTTGCGGGGAGAATCCCGAGCGCGGAAGTTCGGCTGGCTGGGCAGGCTGGAGCTGTGTTGTCCGTGGGCGAGCTGCAAATTATCCCGGCTGAGAAACGGCAGCTCCCGTCTGCGGCGCTCGGTTGGGCCGCTGGTGGCGAAGTGGCGACTGTACCGAACGACACGCAAGGGCTCCAAACAATTGAGCCGTTCTTCGAGGTGCGGGCCGATGTGAAACCGAATGCGGCCGCGGCAATGCTGCATGGGAGGGCTGGCAAGATCCGCTTTGAACTTGCTCCCGAGCCCTTATTGCGAAGCTGGGCACGGCGATTCCGGCAACTGATACAAAAACGCTATCAGGTGTGATGACTCCCACTCAGGAATATCGGCGAACCGCGCATCGGCATCCCAAGAAACTTCTGAAAGGACTGGATGCCTCCGTCAATGCTCTGGCCGGAAGCTATCAGCGCCGCGCGCAGGTGTTGAACCACATGCGGAGTGACGCCGAACGGGTGGATGGTCTTGCCGGAGAGTTTAAGGATTTGACCGATCAGAGACTTCAGGAGCGTCTGAAGGAATTTCGGGAGGGATTTCGACGTGGCGGAAAAGACGTTCCTTTCTTGCTTCCCTCGCTCGCGGCCATTCGGGAGGCAGCAGACCGGCGGGTGGGGTTGCGGGCGTTTCCGGTGCAGTTGATCGGGGCTTTGGCGCTTCATCGAGGATGCCTTGCGGAGATGGCAACCGGGGAAGGCAAGACGCTCACAGCCGGGCTCGCCGCGGTTCTGTTCGGCTGGACCAGACTTCCGTGCCACATCATCACAGTGAACGATTATCTCGTTCAGCGGGACGCCGAATGGCTGAGACCGCTTTACGAGTTCGCTGGGGTTCAAGTCGGCTATGTGACCGGAACCATGCTTCCAGAAGAACGGCGGAAGGCATATCAATGCGACATCACTTACGCGACGAGCAAGGAAGTGGTCGCCGATTTTTTGCGGGACAGGATCCAGCTCGGGCAACTTCGCGATCCGGTGCGCCGGTTGATTCGTCGGATGACGCCGCCGGCATCCGGAAGGGATGGGTTGGTGATGCGCGGGCTGCACACCGCTATCGTGGACGAGGCGGACAGCGTGTTGATTGATGAGGCTGTAACTCCGCTGATCATTTCGACGATGCAGAAGAACGAAGCTTTGCGGAATGTCGTTCGCACCGCACAGGAGATCGTCGGACCCTTCGAGCCCGAGACCGATTACCGCATCGAGCCGCGTTACCGCGAGATTGAGCTGACCGAGAGAGGTAGGAAGAAGCTGGAGGCCCGCTGTTCCAGTCTGCCGGGGTTGTGGCGCGGGCATTCAAGGCGCTCGGAGTTGATTCGGCAGGCGCTCTGCGCCCGGGAGTTTTACCGTTCCGGCAAACAGTATGTCGTGTCGAACGGGAAGATTGTGATTGTCGATGAGTTCACTGGACGCCCGATGCCGCAGCGGAGCTGGCGTCAGGGGATGCATCAAGCGATTGAAGCGAAGGAAGGCATCGAGGTCAGTGATCCGACCGAGACCATGGCTCGTCTGAGCTTTCAACGGTACTTCCGTCTTTACGAGAGGCTCTCAGGAATGACTGGCACCGCCAGCGAGGCGGCGGCCGAATTTTGGCAGATTTACGGATTGCCCGTGATTTCGATCCCGGCCAACCGGCGGTGCATTCGGGAGGCGTGGGCGGATCGGGTTTTCGGGGATGAGGAATCAAAGTGGGAGGCGATTGTTGAGGAAATTGCCCGAGTACACGCGACCCGGCGTCCGCTGTTGATCGGGACCAGAAACGTGGCGGCGAGTGAGAATCTGGCAGCGCGGCTTGAAAAGCGACATCTGGTTTTCAGGCTTCTCAACGCAGTTCGGCATCAGGAAGAGGCTCAGATTATTGCCGAAGCCGGACATGAGAGCCGGATCACCATCGCGACGAACATGGCTGGGCGTGGCACGGACATCAAGCTTGAGAAGGGCGTCGTTGAGCTGGGAGGTTTGCACGTGATTGCAACGGAAAGGCACGAATCGCGGCGCGTCGATCGGCAACTCTTCGGACGAAGCGCCCGCCAAGGCGATCCGGGGAGCGCACAGGCTTTTGTCTCTGTGGGCGATGATCTGCTGCGGCGATATCTGCCGAGCCCTCTCCAAAAGCCGTTGTCCAGGATGTTGCAAAATGGCATGCCTGGAGCACGCCTTGTGGCCGGAGCGGCGTTTGGGGTCGCCCAACGAATTGCGCAGCGCGAGGCATTTCGACAGCGTCGGAATGTTCTCAAGCTGGACGATTGGATGGAAGATGCGCTTTCCTTTGCTGGTCCCGACGCGCTTTGATGGGCTGTTGCTCCGCGTTCGATCCTGGATTATCCGACTACAGCGACGCTCCAATCTGCAACAACTGGGGATAGCGTGGTGAAGTAAATCGTTGGATGCGGACAGAACTTGAAGGAATCTTTTTTCCACGACGCTGAGGGCAAGATGAATCGCTTCGGGATTGCGAATTGATTGGTGACCTTTAGAATGGCGGAGAGAGAGGGATTCGAACCCCCGGTACTGTTTAGGTACACACGCTTTCCAGGCGTGCGCTTTAAACCGCTCAGCCATCTCTCCGATAGTCGTCTTTAAACAACTTGCAGTTGAACGCCAGCTCGTATTCGTCAACAGGATAACGCGACCTGATCCTGATTGCATGAAGGGTTGCAATCCAGAGTCAAAGACGATCTGACAACCCATGCCGATGCCAAATCTGATCTGCTACGTTCAATCTCGTGTGTGTTATTCGCACGACTCCCGGTTAAGGGCAAGCTCATTCCATTCTCTCGCTTCTGGATTTGCCGTTGACTTGTCCGAACTCTTCGAGCAGCAGGCATTGCCTCTCCCGAGTTGGTCATGTAAGCTTTGCACGCAGAATGGCAAAGCGATGAACAGTTATCACGAATCGCAGATCAAAACGAAGAGATGAGCAGAAGAACATTGAAACGGTGCGACTCAGATCGCCCTCAGATCGAGCTATCATTATGTGGGAATTCTTAACGGCCGGCGGTCCATTTATGTGGCTTTTGGTCCCGACTTCTATTGTCGGGCTCACCTTTATTATCGAGCGGGGCTTGGCCTTGCGGTGGCAAAAGGTGATTCCACTCAGAGTCCAAGAGGCTGTCGAAAATGGAACTTTTGAGAGGCTTGAGGAGCTCAAGCAAATCTGCGAGGAACAGCCTTCAACCTTAAGCCGCCTGATCCTCACCGCGCAGGAGCACTTGCATCAACCACGGGAGGAAAATATCGATGTGATCCAAACACGGGCCCGTCGCGAAGTGGTCAAATTGGAGCGAGGTCTAGTGATCCTGGAAATCGTCGTTGGCATCGCCCCGTTGCTGGGTCTCGTAGGCACTATTCATGGGCTGATCCGCCTGTTCGGACGGCTCGGCCAGGCCGGATTGGGGGACAATGCCCAATTGGCGGAAGGAATTGCGATCGCCTTGAACACGACTCTTATGGGGCTCCTCATCGCTATTCCATCGTTGGTCGCCTGGAGTTACTACAACAAGAAAGTGGACACGTTCGCCGTCGAAATGGAAACTCTCTGCGATGAGTTCCTTCGTCGGCAATATAGGGGCAGGAAGAGGTCTTAAGGAATGCGCTTCTCGACTCGAAAACGGCGGCAGCCGCCCGCTATCATCATCATATCGCTCATCGATATCTTGATCGTCCTGCTGATCTTCTTGATGGTCACCACCACCTTCAAACGACAGCCTGTCATCAAGCTGGCTTTGCCGGAATCCAAGCAAGCCAAGCAAGGCTCCTCCGAGGACACGCTGATTGTGACTGTGGCCAAGCAACCTCCTTATTTCTATCTAGGCACCCGTCTGGTGACCCTCGACAAGCTGCAAGAAGAGCTGGTCGCCAGCGTGAAGAAAATGCCTCAGATGACCATCGCGATCCGGTCGGACACGCTCACTCCGTTCGGCCAGGTCCTGAAGGTTGTTGATGTGGCGTCGGCTGTCGGCATTAAATCCAAGTCGATCAGCGTCTATACTCAAAAGCCAAGCCAGCCGTAGCATCGCCGCGTTGACGTCACGCGCGATGGGAGCGCGAACGCCTCGTCCTAGTGTGTTTCTGGAATTCATGGTCGCATGAGGTTTCCACAACCCTTGTCGCAAGCTCAATAAGTTGCTGGCGAGACACCCGTTTGCCGAGCAGTGTCACTCGTCACATCAAGGACCAATTGGGCATAATGTCGGCGTCCAACGGAGTCGCAGGACAGCCCTGCAACAATTTCCGCTCCGCCAAAATACCGATCATCGCCGCATTATCGGTGCAGAGGGTTCTCTCCGCTAATTTCAACACCATGCCTTCTTGCTCGCAGGCGGCTGCCAATTCCTTTCGCAACGCCCGATTGCAGGTGACTCCGCCTGATGCCGTGACGCAGCGAACGCCGAGTCGTCGGGCAGCTTTCATCGTCTTAAGGACGAGGACATCCACAATGGCTGCTTGCACGCTGGCGCAGAGGTCGAACACGCCTTGCCGCTCTGTCAGCAGGGCCGGATGATCTCTCAGGAAGTATCGGACCGATGTTTTCAATCCGCTGAAGCTAAAATCGTCGCTCGGCTCGTGAATCATCGGACGCGGAAAAGTATGGGCGCGCGGATTTCCCCGTTCCGCGAGACGATCCAGTTCAGGTCCGCCCGGATAGGGCAGCCCGATCAGTTTAGCGATTTTGTCGAAGCATTCGCCCGCGGCATCATCCACGGTTGAACCCAGGAGACGATGCTGCAGCTCCGCCGCCACATGAACGAGCATTGTGTGGCCGCCACTGACAATCAGCGAGACGGACGGCTGGAAGACTGAAAAATCCCCTCTCAGCGGATCACCGCCAATCCAGGGGGAATACAAATGCGCTTCGTGGTGATGAATACCAACAAAAGGTTTTCGCAAAACGAAAGCGAGCGTTTGGGCAAGTTGAAAACCAATCAGCAGCGCGCCGGGCAAACCGGGCCCTTGCGTCGCTGTCACGGCATCGAGCTCACATACGGTCACATTGGCGGTCTGAAGTGCTGTACGAGCCACCGGCAGGCAATTGCGCAAATGCTCGCGCGTGGCCAGTTCCGGAACGACCCCTCCGTACTCCGTGTGCATCTCAATCTGCGTCGAGGTAATGTTCGCCAGCACGGAACCGTCTCGTATCACGGCCACACTGGTCTCGTCACACGAAGTCTCGATAGCAAGAAGCGTCATGAACTCATCTCGATGCCAGATGATTTAGCGACAACGAAGATTCTTTGCGAGAGGTTTCTATGGACCAACGACCACGATGGGAGACTCATCTCGACTCCGCCAAACGCGCCCCGCTCTTTCGTCCTACTCGGCCGTGAGCGCTATCAGAAACGGGGCCGAGACCGCCATGGTTGAAACATAATCGAGAGAGGCGATCGGTGTCTCAGGGCGAGGGTTTTTCCATGTGGTTTTATACAATTGTTGTCTCATTTGAGAGGCGGTGGCAGCTTCGTTGGAGCCTTTCCAGGCTATTTCTGAGCCGCTCACCGGGTGCTCGCCGGGAGGAGTCCACCAGTCGCGAACGTGCATCCCATAGACGATTGGAATCTCCGTGGTCTTGCCGTCCTGGTAGTGGACGATATACGAGCCGATCTTTGTGCCGTCCGGTGACGACCATCCGGCACCTTGGAGGAAATGCAACTGCGAGCACGGTCGGTCAATCGCAATGCCCTCGATCTCCTTCGGGAATCGAACCGTCAATTGTTCGTCCGCGCCTTGGCCAGAAAGTTGTACAATGCCGCGCACATCAAATTTCACCCCCGCGAAATCTCGGTTCCCTTGAGGCAGCGATTTCAAGTCGTTGTTTCCGATTCCTCCCTCGTGCCAGGAGTCGTTGGGTGATGCGTTGTAGTGCGGGGTCAAGTCGATCAGGTTCCGGGAGGTTTGCGAGTCGCGCGGGGCAATGGGATGGCGCGGGTGGGGGTCGCTTTTTGCTTTCGAGGTCTTTGGCCCGCTTTGAGCGTCAGCGCGCGGCAGGAAGTCCCAGCTAGGATTTCGTATCAGGATTTCGTTAAGGCGCTTCGCATCCTTGTCTCGATCGGTCACGACGAGGCTGAAGAGTTCCGCCATATTTTGCGGGTCGCTCAGGTATTGCTTATGAATGGCATTGCCCACTGACTTAATGAGCTTCGAGATCGCTTCGGTGCTTTGAACAAGAGATGCTTCGATTCTCCCATCAGAAACGCGGGTGTAAAATAGCATGCCTCCGACGTCATCGGCCGAGCTGTTGAATTCAGCGAATAGCTTTAGAATGGCCGGTGTCACTTTGGGCCGTGGAAAAGCGAGGTTGCCCGGCAGAAGACAATAAATCTCGCCCGATCCCGCGTCGCGATTGATCGATAGAACCGTCGGGGAGAACTTGAGTGTTTCCAGCTTCTGAACTAATTCGGTTGGGTTGGTCGTTCCTTCGCCCATGCGTCGAGCTTTGGCAAGAAAGGCGTCAGCATCGCGGTGGAGCAAGTCTTCGAAACCTTGGACCCATCCCAACAACGCCGGCAAGTCAGCTAGCGGGCGGTGAATGCGAACGTAGTTAGCTCCTTCCGGAACGTGGTCGAGAAGTTTTTCCAGCCCGCGCGCGCGCTTGGGATCTCGCTGTAGCTGAAGGTCGCTGATCCAATGCGCGTCTTTCGAAGCCTGGTGAAAGACCGAGTATTCGCCCAGGGTTCTGGAGAAATAGATGCGACGGCTCACGAGTTCATGTTGGTTGAACCCGAACAATCCGCCGCGGGTGATCAAAGATGTCTCCCACGTCAGTTCTCTCACGTCGGCTTTCAGCTCGCGCTGGTTCAGTCGGTAAACCGTATCGATGAAGGAGTCGAGATCTCCGCTGCCGGAAAATGTCTTGCGAACAAGCTCTCGATTCTGGATCAGCGCATCACGTTGGGATGCGAGCGAAGTTTGCAAGAGGTCGCTTCCAATGCTCGGAGCAATCGTGATCTCGCGCATCGCCGGATACGAGAGCAGGCTGACGGCATCGCGAAAATATGCCTGCAACGATCCGTGATCTGCGGGGGAAGAAATCGGGTTCACAGCGGCCCGAGTCTTCATCGTCCAAGGGACTTGAGCGGCAACGGGCTGTGGTCGAATGGTGTCGTGGTGGAGCTTTTCCAAGGCTTCCACAAAAGCCAGGTTCAGGTGCTTTGCTTCGAAGCCAGCACGGACTCGTTTCAGCCAGGAAGTGAGATGCGCGGACGGTTCGATCTTCGGTTGGCGCCCGCTCACGGTGAGATGGTTATGCTGGCCGGGGAGGCGGCCCAGGGCGGTCCTAACAGCGTCGAGAGGAATTGGCTGGGTGCCGGCGCCGCTCTGGAACTGATCGGAGTGCAGGTTGACGGTAAACTGGGGGAAAGCAGCGTCCAGCTTGGCGGTGAGTGTGACGCCGTTGAAGGATTTGACGCAGGCCATGATGAATTCAAACAGTTCCTCGTAAGTGGCGCCGAGAACGCATTCGGCGTAATCGGCGAATTCATCGAGGCTGCGGATCCCAAGCTGCAAGCGCAGCCGCTGCTCGATGACTTCCCGCTGCTGCGTGGGAATCATCTTGAGCAATTCAGCCCGCTTTTGCGACACGAGTTTCAGCGGGAGATATTCAAAGAATTCCAGTTGGGAGAGGAGAGGCTTGACCAACGCCGGGTCGAACGTAATCCAAATATCCTCTTGCGCCGCTTTTTCGGTGACACCGGCGAAATGCGGGTTTTTCTCGAG
>CAMAWP010000310.1 GCA_945861765.1 Akkermansia muciniphila
GGATTCGTGAGTGAGCAGCACCTGACCCGTCAGCCTGAAGGACCTGCCTTCGGTGTAGTAGAGATTGATCCAGCTCGGTTTAGTAACGCTGAGGGAACCGTCCTTCTCTTGGGTAAAGAATCTGAACTGATGCCCCACATACCACTTGCCAGCTTCCGAGTTCAACAACACTCCCTCGGCGGCACCACAGTTTTTGGACGATCGGCTACTTCTGTTTGCGGAGTCGCTCGCACGCGAAGCCTGCCCGACATTCGTCTGAACATCAGTCCGAGCTTTCGACGCTGCGTAGGCAATTGCTGCCACTTTCTTTGCTTCGACAACCCACGAAGACGCGTTCTGCAAACCCCAGAGCAATCGCTTCAATCCGATCATATCGTGGGTTCGATGATCTGCGCCGAGGCGAACGAGCGTTCGTCAATGCTTTTGACGCGGAGTCAGAGCTGAACTCACCACCAAAAGCTCGGGTCGCCGTCAGTGCGGACAACCATCTTCGCAAATTTCTTCCACTCCACATGACTGTCGAGGAACAACAAGTTGCCCCCTTCCGGCAGCTTGCCAGCGAGGTGTGACGACTGATGGCCTTTCCATCCACCGTCAATTTTCGTGTATCGATTCTTGGTCGGGTCTATCTGGTTGTTCCCTTGCGAAATGACCGCATCCGCGACGGTCACCCGTTCGCTCGCTCCGGGGTTCACATCCAGGCCTCCGATTTTCCATGCCTTTGGATTTACAGACTCTGTGATGTTCGTCGCGCGGACGCGCCCCGATCCTTCAAAGGCGAAGGCGTAGCCAGCCACGCGATAGCCTGAGTTATTCTTGGTGGTTTCAGCGACCGAATCCGTGGTGAACTTCCAGAGTTCGTCATTGTCCTGCTTGGGAAATCCAGGGCAATACAGAATGTGCCGCTGACCGCCATTGGCTGTCATGGAATTTGCCGCCGCCGCCGGGATGTCCCAAGGCCAGGAGGCCCCGCTGCAGTTGGGGAAGCGGCCTCGACCGTCTTCGTCTGAATACATCGCGATCGCGATTCCAAGCTGACGCATGTTGCTCGAACATTTCGTCCGGACGGCTTTGGTTTTCGCCTTGGCAAGCGCAGGCAAGAGCATGCCGGCCAGGATCGCGATGATGGCGATCACGACTAACAGCTCGATGAGCGTAAAAGCCCTCTTCCCCAACGGCTGACCACAGCCCGACGTTCTTCGAGCGCTTGGAGGTGGTGTTGGGTGAGTTATGTGTTCGATAAAGAGAATTCCTGAGATGGTTTTCATATTGAACGTAAGAGTAGCGAGCTGGAATTTACCCCGAAAAGTCCAAGAAGCAAGCAAAGAGAAAAACCACAATTCCCATCGGGCGCATCTCCGAATGAGGACAGGCGCTTGGCGGTCGTAGCGCCAATTTTCCTCTGCCTTATCGTTGGCCGGTCTGAAGCATCCCAACGGGATTCCGCCGCCCAGCCCAGCAACGGTTGCGAGGCACGAGCTACCCTGGGTCATCGACGCGCCTTGGCACAACCCCAACGGGGTTGCGGCCAGCAAACGAAAGGCAATCGAGGATGAACGTTGCCGCGCCCATCCCAGATCCAAAGGGAGGCTTAACCCCGTTGGGGTTGTGCTCGTGGCCGACGTTTTCCCAGGGTAGCTCGTGCCTCGCAACCCTGGGCTTTGGGACGAAATCCCGTTGGGATTTTTTGAGGCTGTCCTCATTCGGAGATGCGCCCATTCCCATCTGTTCCAATGATTCAACCGATCTCTTGTGCCCACGTCTGCCTTGGTTCTTGTCTAGAAAATAGCAGCGTCTTCTCAGAAAATGCCGAACCTCGATCGCTCGGCTGTCGCGAAGCTCACATTGCTGAAGGCGTCCGCAACAAGCGAGTGATGCGGCTGAACGTTTCCGGAGGAAATCCCATCGCCCGCTTCAGTTGATAGTCACGCTCCAAGACACTTGGGATTTGTTCGCATTGCCGGAAACTCTTCCAATCAACGAAGCCTTGCAGCCAAGCCCAATGGCCGAAAACTGGAACTGGATAATCGCTGCCATGAATCATGCGCTCTATCAAAGGAAATTCCAGGCATCTTGGAACCACGGCACCGCGAATAGGCACGTTGAATGCGCTAATGTCGCCGTAGAGGCGGGGATGCTTCCGTGTCATTTCAGAAAAGTGATGGAAGTATTGGGGATCGAAGAGGCCGCTTTTGGTTCCACTGTGCGCCGCGATGACCGTCACGCCGCATTGCAACGGCCATTCAAGCGTCCGCGGATCGGCCAACTCCGGCTGAACCACCTCCAATGTATGTTCGCCGCCCGTGTGTGCCAGCAGTGGCAGGCCGGCTTCGGCCATTCTTTCCCAAAACCGGGTGAACCGGCGGTCCCGACAATCGATGTTTTGACAGTTCGGCAAGCACTTCATCAACGCGGCACCTCCAGCCAAGCAGAACTCCAGTTCATCGAGTGCATCGACCCGAGCGGGATGAATAGAGACTCCAGCGAGGAATTCCGGGTGTTGGCTTACCAACTTTAAGACGTAACTATTCGGCACGTAAGCAGTGCCCCGATCCTTCATGAGCCGCCCTTGAGTGTCATACACTTGTTCTTGAGCAAGGATGACAACAGCGTCCAACGAAGATTCGCGGACGGCTTGGAGGAGCTTTTCCACGTAGAGCCGGTCCAAATCGCCCTTGAGAGCGCTGACGGGCAGACCAATGTGCCGCGCCATGAAAGCCTGCAAAGGCCACCGAATGAGCGAAGGCCGCAACCAACAGCCGGTGCCTCCAGTCCCGTTCCCGACGATGTGGACATGGACGTCGATAAGTTTCATCCGAGAAGCTTCATCCCTCGAGTGGAGGGCTGAGGTGGGCTGCCCAAGAAGTTCAGAAGCCTTTGGGTTCATTATATTCTGTTCGACGGCCACCTTACCAAGATGCCAGGCCATCACCAAACGAATTGAAAGCGCTTGGCAAGCGGAAAGAACTAAGGTAACCAACAACGGCCTTATCATTGCCGTGAGCTGCGAAGCAGTGCTGCAGAACTCGTTCCGCGTGCTGTGTGGTCTAGGTTACCTTTAAATGTGAAAACAATGTTGTTACGACTCTTTCTGCTAACGCTGGCTCTCGTCCCTTCGGCGTTAGCACAACAAGGCGATAAGCCGGGAGAACTCCAAAGGCAGGTGGTTCCAAAAGAAAAAATTCCACCGGCTCCACCATTGCCAACGGACCAGGCATTGAAGTCTTTCAAGCTGCCGGACGGCTTTCGCATTGAACTCGTCGCGAGCGAGCCCATGGTCGAAGCGCCCATCGCCGCGACGTTCGATCCCGAGGGTCGCCTTTGGGTCCTGGAGATGCGCGGCTTCATGCCAAATATAGATGGCGTGGGCGAGACGGCTCCGGTGGCTAGGATCTCCGTTTTAGAGGATACGAACGGAGACGCTCGGATGGACAAGAGCACAATTTTCCTCGATGGCCTGGTCATGCCTCGCGCTCTGATGCTGGTGCGAAATGGATTGCTGGTCGCGGAGCCGCCCAACCTTTGGTTTTGTCGCGACACAAACGGCGATGGCAAAGCCGACGAGAAAAACCTCGTGGCTAACGATTACGCTATCGAGGCCGACCCGAAGCTAGGGACGAAAGCCAACCCCGAGCACTCCGCCAACGGATTGCTTTGGGCCTTGGACAATTGGATCTATAGCGCCAATTACGCAGCTCGTTTCCGGAATGTCGCCGGCCATTGGCAACGTGAGCCGTCCGTTTCGGGCGGTCAATGGGGAATCACCCAGGACGATTTTGGCCGCCTGTTCTTCAATTCCAACAGCGATCAATTGCGGGGCAACTTAATTCCTTCCCATTATCTCAGTCGCAATGCCAATTTTCGGAATCCAATCGGAGCCAATGTGCAGATTGCCAAAGACCAAGCCGTGTGGCCTGGCAGGATCAATCCAGGCGTGAACCGCGGGTACCAACCAGGACAACTTCGAGAAGATGGGACGCTTGCTACGTTTACGGGCGCGTGCGGTCCGGTCATTTATCGCGGCGCGCAATTTCCTGCGGACTTTCGCGGCAACGCATTCGTCGCCGAACCGACGGGCAATCTGATCAAACGCAACATTCTCCTCGAAAAGGATGCGTCCATCACTGGCACCAACGCCTATCGCAACACGGAGTTTCTGACCTCGACCGATGAGCGGTTTCGCCCCGTGAATTTGTACAACAGCCCCGATGGATCTCTCTACATTGTGGACATGTATCATGGCGTCATCCAGCATCGCAACTACGTGACCAGTTACCTGCGCCAGCACTATTTGGAGCGAGGGTTGGACAAACCAACCAACATGGGCCGCATTTACCGTGTGGTACACATTTCGGCCAAGCCCGAACCCAGGCCTCAGCTTTCCAGAGCGAGCTCGTTGGAACTCGTAAAAGTTCTGTCGCATGAGAACGGTTGGTGGCGCGATACGGCTCAGCGTCTGCTCGTCGAACGTGCAGATTTCTCGGTACTGCCTGAATTGAAGACTCTCGCAGCCTCGAATTCGAATACTCTGGGGCAACTCCACGCTCTTTGGACACTCGAAGGATTTGCCAAACTTGATAAAGAAACGACTTTGGCCGCTCTAAACTCTTCCCATCCGAAAATTCGCGCAGCCGCCATTCGACTGAGCGAGACATTTCTCAAAACATCGGCCAAATCTGAGATCCTCGCTCGGCTTGTGAAGTTGGCGGATGATCCCCAGGCGGATGTCCAGCTTCAGCTCGCGCTCACACTCGGTGAGGTCAGTGATCCTCAAGCCGAGAGCGCAACAGCCGTCATCCTGCAGAGGAGCGGAGCCAATCCCCTGATCCGCGACGCTGCGGTGACAGGCTTGGGCGGGCGAGAGCTCTCGTTTTTGGAGCGTCGGCTGAACGATCAGGCGTGGAAGGACAAAACGCCAGGTCGCGACCAAGTGCTCGGACTCCTGGCCAAATGCGTTTTCACCGAGGGCGATCAGGAGCGAATTAACCGGCTCTTGGAAAAGGCGGCGCAGGAGAGCGGTCTCGCCGCGTGGCAGCAATTGGCCTTGCTCGACGGCATCGCCAGCACAGCTCCGGCCTCCGTGAAACGCAGACCTGCGCCCCCAATCAAACCCGTCCGACTCAGCGCTGAGCCCACGTCTCTCGCCGCCTTAAACAAGAGCGCAAATGACGAGGTCCGAAGTCGGGCCGAGAAGATCACCCAGTTGATCACGTGGCCGGGCAAGCTGGGGGAAAAGCCACCCCAGAAAGTGAAACTGTTGACCCCCGAGCAGCAGACGCGATTTCAAGCGGGCAAAGAACTGTATGTCGTGACCTGCGGTGCTTGCCATCAACCTCATGGCAACGGCCAGGAAGGGCTCGCGCCCCCATTGGCGGACTCGGAGTGGGTCTTGGGGTCAGAGCAGCGCATCGTGCGAATCACTTTGCATGGTGCCCGCGGACCTATGGTCGTCAAAGGGAAGCCATTTGAATTAGAAATGCCGTCGTTGGCGGTTCTAGATGACGAACAGATCGCGTCGCTGTTGACTTACGTACGACGGGAATGGGGACACACCGCAGATCCGGTCGAGCCAGCCACAGTGGGAAAGATTCGAGCGGAGACTTCCACGCGGCAAGATGCCTGGACCGAACCGGAACTGCTCAAGATTCCGTGAGAGCGGCGTTGCTTTCTCGGAAAGCCCACGCAGCGAGAGTAAATAAACTAGAATCTACCTACCAACATGTTCAGCCTCCAAAATAAAATCACCCTAGTCACCGGTGCCGGATCTGGCATCGGAGCGGCCATTGCCGAGGTTTTTGCTCAAGCGAAGGCGTACGTGTTTGTCAGTGACCGAGACGAAAAGAGCGGACGAGAAACCGTCGCGAGAATAACGGACCAACAAGGCCAAGCCGAGTTCGTCGCTTTGGATGTCGCCAATGAGGATCATTGCCAGCAAGCCGCGCAGCAGGTTTACCGGAGCAAGCTGAGACTCGATATCCTGGTGAACAATGCCGGCATCGGACATGTCGGCACGATGATGCAAACGAGAGGAGAGGATTTGGACCGGCTTTACGCTGTCAATGTCCGCGGTATCTTCAATGTCACGAAGGCGTTTCTGCCCGGTATGTTGATGCAGAAGTCTGGCAATATTATCAACCTCGCATCCATCGGCGGCGTGGTCGGTGTTCGTGATCGATTGGCTTACTGCACGACAAAATTTGCCGTCGTCGGCCTCACGAAATCTCTCGCGCTCGATCACGCCCGAGAAGGCATTCGAGTCAATTGCATCTGTCCGGGACGCGTCGAGACTCCCTTCGTGGCGGCTCGGCTCAAGGAATATCCGGACCCGGAAAAAGCTTATCAGGACATGGCTTCCACGCAGGCGCTCGGTCGAATGGGAAAACCCGATGAAATCGCGCATGCCGCTCTCTATCTTGCTTGCGATGAATCTGCTTTCATCACGGGCACAGCGTTTCTGATTGACGGCGGATGGAGCGCAGGGAAATGACGATGCTCTCGACGAGACCGCTCCCTGTTATGACTTGGCCAAGGCGATGATGTAGTGCTGCATTCGATTCGTCTCCTGGACCAAATCGAGCTCGCCGTAGATCTGGTGCAGGTTGGAACAAATCCGTAAGAGAATGCGGCGTGGGCTAATGGGCGCCAAGTATCCTTCCTGAAACCCATGGCTCGTTTGGAGGAGGTATTTGACGCAATCGGCTTTGGTCAGAAGTTTCCCTCTGTTAAAGGCATCGACATAAGTTTCCCCGGTGGACGATTGAAAACGAGCAAGGAAATGCCCAGGCATCCCGATTCCCGTGACGGGCAACCGGAGCCGCCGCGCGACAAACAAATAAACCAGACAGAGGCTGATGGCATTGCCCGCGCGGTTGTCCACCACACGGTTCAGATAACTGTTGTCCGGGTCATAATAATTCTGTTCATTGCCAGAAAACTGGAGCTCGCCAAACAAGTAGTGATTGATGGTTGCTAGAATGCTTTCTCCCCCAGAGCCAAAATCGATCAGCTCGCGCAACTCGCCCGCGTAGGTATCGAAGAGCGCTTGATACGCTGCGATGTTAATGTCCGGATATTGAGTTTGAGCTAACAACCACGCCCCTTGCTCTACATCCAAATCCTCGCCCTGGCTAAGGCAAAACCCAAGAAAACGATTATCGGCAGCTTGACGGCCCCAGTGATGGATAATCTCCAGGGACCGGCGGCGTAAAACCGGATCACCGCTCAAACTGTGGGGCTGCAACCACGAGCTCGCTTCTTGACCATAAGAAAGAATCTTGCTCCGAATCGAGTGATAGACCCCCATGTCATCATCGGCCAATAGTTTAACCAAAGCGGCTTTCTGGCTTTCAGAAAGAGGCCGCAGCGCTTCAGCAGTGGCGAGAAGGCTCATTTTACTAAACCACCCGTCGGCTCACGAGATGTGAGCGCCTTGCGTTTCAACGTAAACAGAGTAAAGCGATTGACTGCCGGTCATGAAAAGCCTGTTCCGCTTGGCGCCGCCGAAGCAAACGTTCGAGCAAATTTCCGGCAGAAGGATCTGTCCGATGCGATCGCCGTTGGGCGCGAAGATGTGGACGCCATCGTAGCCATCGCCTACCCAGCCTGCGCTGGCCCATATATTTCCATCGACATCGGCACGAATGCCGTCGGCCAACCCTTCGACGCCTTTCAATTCCATCGAGACAAATTTCCTCCCGTTGCGCAGCTTCTTATCGTCCGCAACGTCATAGACCTTGATTCCCTGCTTCGTAGTGCCGCCTGTATCGGCGATATACAGTTTTTTGTAGTCGGGCGAGAAGCAGAGGCCATTCGGCTTGAACAAATCATCGCTGACGAGATCCAACTTCAGGGTTTTTGGATCAATGCGGTACGTGGCTTCTTTGATATGGAGTTCACCCTTGTTTCCTTCGTAATTCATCATGCTGCCGTAGCCGGGATCAGTGAACCAAATGCCTCCATCGGGATGCACCACGGCATCATTGGGCGCGTTCAGAACTTTGCCTTGCCATTTCTCGGCCAGGACGGTGATGCCGCCATTGTGTTCGTATCGGACGACTCGGCGGTTGCCATGCTCGCAGGCAATCTGGCGGCCTTCCCAGTCGAACGTATTGCCATTGCTATTTCCGGCGGGGCTGCGGAACACGCTGACATGGCTGTCCTCTTCCAGCCAACGCATCTGTCGGTTGTTGGGAATGTCGCTCCAAAGCAGAAAGCGGCCAACGCCATTCCAGGCCGGACCTTCAGCCCACAATGTGCCTTGGTGCAGTCGTTGAATCGGTGTGTTGCCGATTTTGTATTTCTCAAAACGCTTGTCGAGCGCGATGATATCTGCGTCTGGGTAGCGCACAGGCTTCTTTCCCGTCCAATCGCGTTCAGCCGCGGCCGACGTCGCTGGAGCTAGAAGAGCGCTGGCAGCCGCCGCGACGCTGGCGGTGAGAAATTTGCGTCGGTCCATGCCTGTGCCTTCGATTAAATTGCCGTTTGAACTCTGGTCTGGGCGATGATTGGTATTCATGGTTGTGGTGGAGGTTCTGGATTTTCTG
>CAMAWP010000311.1 GCA_945861765.1 Akkermansia muciniphila
TAGGCAATAGGCATGAATCTGCCATCCGGTCTTCTGACAGGCTTCCCCGAGCGTTTCCAGAAAGCGCTGCCGATCCGGGTCATCGACAAAAATGTCCTCCTTCCGATCCCCGCGATTCATCAGGTGATAGATCGCCCCTGCATATTCCAAACGCAGCTTTCGTGGCATCACCGCAGAGTTTCACCGGCCAGCTAATGTGTCAATAGTCATCTCTGACCCCTTTACGAACCGCGCGGGCGAAGGGGCAGACAAGGTGTTTCAGAGGATTTTCGAGCAGGCGGTTTGAACTGCTGTCCGGCGCAAGTGGCCATTATCAAGAGCTGACCCCTTTATTAATCCTTTGGTGGTCTAGCCGGCATGGGCCACGATTCGGTGTGAACCTTGAATGGCTGCGAACCAGACCCAGGCGATAAACACTCCCTGCAACGGCAGTCGCGCCCAAAGAAACCCAACCGCAAGGTGGAATTGTTCGGGATGTTGCGCCATGTAAAGGTTCGCGGGGAAAACCGCGATGAGCAGCGCGATTAATCCCCAACCCGCTGCCCGTCGCAGCGGACGGAGGCACAGGCCAATCCCACCAGCGATTTCAGCAACCCCACTCATCACGACGAGCGCTTGCGGCTCGGGAAAATAGGGTGGGACGACTGCCAGATACCATTCTGGCTTCAAGAAATGGAGCGCACCCGCCACAACAAAGCTGACTGCCCCCAGTCCGCGCAAAAAAGTCCGCATCAATTCCAATCGGGGCACATGCGGCTTCAGGATGATTAGTTGTAATCTGCCGTCGCCACCATCACGAGAAGCGTGCAACCGTTCTCGGTGAAGCTTTCCCCATGATCGCTCTCCTCTTCGGCGTGATGAAAATCGCCGCCGTGCAACACCCGGCCCTCGACGTGGAAATCGCCAGACACCACGAAACATTCCTCGGGGCCGGAATGATGATGCGAAGGGAAACGCGTGCCGGGCGCGAGCTCGTAAAGTTGCACGGACAGGCCGCGCCGGGTATCGGCGGCCAGACTTTTGACGCGAACACCGGGCACGGGCAGTGTCTTCCATTCGCCTTCCGATTGCAGAATGGAATAGAAATTCGGTGCAGGTTTGGTTGGAGCCGGTTTCGCCGTCGGCGCGATCATCTCCATCACGCGAGCCTTCAATCCCGTGGGGGGGGTGCAAGGCTTGGTGCCGGCGATGGTGACGGCCGCAACCACATCGTTCCAGCGTCCCAAATCACGCGCGACTTCAGCATCGTTTGCCGCCATGAGATTTTGGAACTCACGCAAGTCATCTCCATCCAGGACTCCGGCTGCATTTAGCGCCGCAAGCTCAGTTGTTCGCTCTGTAGTCATAACATCCTCAATTCGTCAATTGTTCGGCGCGGCGTGCGCTTCGAGCGCCTCGCGCAATTCCAGCATCCCGCGCCGGATGCGCGCCTTCACCGTGCCCAGCGGGGCTTGCAGCGTGTCGGCAATTTCAGTCTGAGTCAGCCCGCTGAAAAACGCCATTTCAATCGCCTGCTTCTGCTCGGGCGCGAGTTGCGCCACCGCCACGCGCACGGCGCGGGCCGTTTCCTTGCCAAGCAACTCGTCACTCGCGGCCTCGTGAAAAATATCACCCGTCAGTTGTTCCGTCGTCGCCGTTTCCACGAGCCGATGCCCGCGTTGCAAGACGCGCAGGCGGTCAATGGCTTTGTGGCGCAGCAGCGTGATGGCCCAGGTGACGGGCTTGCCGAGTTTGGGATCGTAGCTGCCCGCCTTCGCCCAAATCAGGACGAACACCTCCTGCACGACGTCTTCGGCGTCGTGGGCGTCGCCCAAAATCCGCACCGCGATGGAGAACAACACGTTGGCCAGATGGTCGTACAATTGCGAAAAAGCTCCGGTGTCGCCATTGGCGATTCGGGCCAGCAGTTCCGTTTCGGTGCTTTCCGACGTCGGGGTGTCAATGGTCATGGTTCCGCGCTCCTCAACCGCCATCCGCCAAGCCGCACAAAACAGATCCGCCGGGCGGGCGATCAAGGTCGCGGTCACAGTGTGTACCGATTCGTGTACGGGCGCAAGAATCATCGATCACTATACGTCTGCCGCGCCCGAACGGATGCACCAGGCTGAAAATTTTTGCGGAATTTTCAACGGAGTAAATATTTTCGATCCCCTGCATCCGTTCCGGAGTGGCGCACGTAATGAGTTTTGTAAAGCGCGAAAGCCAAATGCAATAAACCGCGTAGCGTCCAAAAAGCAAATTCCTATCAGACATATGAAGAACTCAATCCCCCTCCTCCAGACCTCGATCCGTCTCGGCCTTGCGGCCATCGCCGCGTTGCCCGCACTGGCGTCCAGCCATCGCGAAGCGCCGTTGATCACCTCGACGCCGAAGATCGACTGCGCCGACTTCTACGCCTTCAACAGCTACGAAACCGGCCGCACGAACTACGTCACCCTGGTCGCCAACTACATCCCGCTGCAGGATGCCTACGGCGGGCCGAACTACTTCCAACTCGACACCAACGCGCTCTA
The DNA here is from genome assembly GCA_945861765.1 of Akkermansia muciniphila. Classification (GTDB taxonomy): domain Bacteria; phylum Verrucomicrobiota; class Verrucomicrobiia; order Limisphaerales; family SIBE01; genus SIBE01. Next base: position 2,514 of record CAMAWP010000311.1, read on the forward strand.
CGAGATCCACGTCGACAACACCGGCGACGCCCGCGAGGACCTGACCTTCCAGTTCCGCTTCCAGAACACCCCGAGGAACATCGCCCTGGAGATCGGCAGCGGCTCCAGCAAACGCACGAACTCCGTTCCCGTCCTCGCCGTCGGCCCGATCACGGCCGGCAACACCGCGTCGCTCAACGTCGACCAGACCTACACGCTCTCGGTCATCCAGGGCCTGCGCCGTTCGGGCGCGGCCACACCGCTCACCAACTCCGTCTCCGGCGTGTTCACCAAGCCCCAGGACTACGTCGGAACGAAGACGTTCCCCGACTACAACGCCTACGCCGACCAATACATCTACTCGATCAACCTTCCGGGCACGACGAACAAGGCCAAGATCTTCGTCGCGCAGCGCAAGGATCCGTTCGTCGTGAACCTGGGCGAGACCTTCGATCTCATCAACATCTCCACCAGTCCCCTCGGGCCGGAGGACGCGAACCGCGACAGCCTCGCGGACAAGAACGTCACGAGCATCATGCTTGAGATCCCAAAGGAGTTCCTGCGCGGCGCCGGCGTCAACGGCGGCATCATCGGCGCGTGGAGCACGGCCAGCCTCATCCAGAACGGCCAGACCAACCAGATGTCGCGCCTCGGCATGCCCCTCGTGAACGAGTTGGTCATCGGCATCGCCGATAAGGACAAGTTCAACACCAGCGAACCCAAGGACGACCTCGCGAACTTCGCCGACTACGTGACCCACCCCACGTTGCCCGCGATCATCGAACTCCTCTTCGGCGGCGCCGGAGCCGTCGCCCCGACCCTCTTCCCGCGCACCGACCTCGTCGCCGCGTTCGTCACCGGTGTCACCGGCCTGAACGCCAACGGCGGTGCGGGCGAGATGCAACGCCTCAACATGGACATCCCCGCCGCCGCCGCCGCCTCCCAGAACCGGCTCGGCGTGATCGCCGGAGACAACGCCGGATTCCCCAACGGCCGCCGTCCCGGTGACGACGTCGTCGACATCGAACTCCGCGTCGCCATGGGCAAGCTCATCTCCCTCGGCCTCTTCGGCACCGTCGGCCAGGCTCCCGCCGGCAACGCGGCCTTCACCGACGGCGCCATGGTCAACGCGTCGTTCTTCCTCAGCCGCTTCCCCTACCTCCAGACGCCGATCCCCGGATCGCCGAACAGCGCGCAGTTCAACGTGACCGCCCAGACGTCGGGCAACGTGAACGGACCGTTCGTCAACACCTTCGGCGCCTACGATCCTTCGACCCGCACCCTCAAGGTGACCAAGCCGGCGCCGAACACCGGCTTCCTCCGGCTCAAGAGCGAGGCTCCCGTCACGATGGAGAAGCCCGTTGTCACCTCCACCAACCTTTCGGTGAAGATCAAGTAACCGTCCGAATCCTCGTCGTGTGACGGGAAGGCGGATCTCGGGAAAAAATTCCCGTGTGCCCCGGGATCCGCCTCAACCTCTTCAAAAGTTCCGTCCACGAAGGCCATGAAGTTCACCACGTCCCAAGGCCAACGCCTCCAACTCGTGTGCTTCGTGCCCTTCGTGGACGAACTCGTTTCCCCACCCATCCCATGAAACCGCTTCTCAGCATCGCCGCCGGACTGGTCCTCGCGCTTTCGGCCGTAGCCAACACGCGCGGCTTCATCCCTCCGTCGGACGATACCATCATTGAGCGGCTGCCCGCCGGATCCGGAACTCCCGAGACGCGACGTGCGCGCGATCTCTCCCGCCGGCTCCGCGAGACGCCCGACGATCTGGTGCTCGCTTCCCTAGCCGCTCGCGAACACATCCAAAACGCCCGCGCCACTGCGGATCCTCGTCACCTCGGCTACGCTGAAGCGGCCCTGCGTCCTTGGTGGACGGGAAGTGATGCGCCGGCCGGAGCCCTGGTTCTCCGGGCCACCATCAAGCAGAGCCTGCATGACTTTTCCGCCGCCCGCCGCGATCTGGAACTCGCCCTCGCCAAGGATCCGTCGAATGCGCAGGGCTGGCTTACGATCGCGACCATCGACACCGTCCAAGGCCGCTACGACGAAGCCCGCCGCGCCTGCATCCAACTGGCCCGCCTCGGCGAATCCTTTTCCGCCACCGTAGCGGCCGCCGCCATCGCCGGACTGAACGGCCAGTCGGCATCCGCTGTTCGCCAGCTCGAAAACCTTTTGGATCGAAGCGCCGGAGCTCCCGTGGATCAACTCCTCTGGGCGACCACACAATTGGCGGAACTTCTCGCCAGAACCGGCCGCATCCCCGAAGCGGTCGCGCGCTTCCGCGAGGCGTTGACGCTTTCCGGATCCGATCCCTACCTGCTCGGCGCCTACTCCGATTTTCTCCTCGACCAGAAACGAGGCGACGAAGTGATCCGCCTTCTGGCCAACCACGATCGACAGGACGGATCGCTCCTGCGCCTCGCCGAGGCCCGCCTTCAACTCGCCGACAAATCCCCCACGGCCGAACTCGATCGAATGACAAACGAACTCCGCACCCGCTTTGACGCGGCGCGGCGGCGCGGGGATTCCGTGCATCAACGTGAGGAAGCCCGCTTCCTCGTGCGCCTCGGCAAAGATCCCACCCGCGCGCTGTCGCTCGCCCGGGAGAACTGGGAACTCCAGCGCGAACCCGCCGACGCGCGGCTGCTGCTGGAATGCGCGCTGGCAGCAGGCCGTCCGTCGGAAGCCATGGCCGCGCTTGATTGGATGTCCAAAAGCAACATCGAGGACAAAGCCCTCTCGAGGCTGCGCGATCGGTTGACGACGATGGCCGCGGCCCAGTCCGCCAAGCCATGAGTCGCCGCCTTCCATCGACCGTTGCCTCGCTGCTGCTCACGCTGTGCGCCGCGCTGACGGCCCATGCCCACAAACTCAGCGACGCCTATCTCACAGTCGCCGTTTCCAAGGGCCAAGTCTCCGGCACCTGCGAGGTTGCCCTCCGTGATCTCGAGATCGTCCTCGCGCTCGACTCCAATCTCGACGGCGCGATCACGTGGGCCGAGCTGAAGGCCAGACAGACCAACGTCGTCGGCTACCTTTCGTCCCGCGTGCGGGTTGAAGCCGACGGCCAGTCCGTTCCGCTCAATTGGGACGGCCTCAAAGTCAGCCTTCATCTCGACGGCAGCTATGCCGTGTTGGACCTCAAGGGCGATCTTCTCCCGACCGCCACCAAGCTGAAGCTGATCTACGGTCTGCTGTGGGAAGAAGACCCGCTCCATCGCGGACTGTTGAAACTGACCGTGGGCTCCACCACGACGGCCGCGGTGTTCAGCCAGGAGTCGCCGAGCGTCACGGTCGACCTTGAGAAGCCGGTCAGCTTGACCCGCTTCGACCAGTTCCTCGCCGAAGGAGTTCTGCACATCTGGAAAGGCTACGACCATATCCTCTTCCTCGTGGCCCTGCTGCTCCCAGCCGTGATGATCCTCCAGATTCAGACCTGGCGACCGACGGAAGCCTTCAAACCTGCCGCCATGAACGTTCTCAAAGTCGTGACCGCCTTCACGCTGGCGCACTCCATCACGCTCAGCCTCGCGGCGCTCGACGTGGTGCGGCTGCCCTCGCGCCTCGTGGAATCCACCATCGCCCTGAGCGTGATCATCGCCGCGGCCAACAACCTGAAACCCTTCTTCCGCGAGCGAGGCTGGATGGTGGCCTTCGGCTTTGGGCTGATCCATGGCTTCGGATTCGCGACGGTTCTCGGAGAACTTGGCCTGCCCACCGGTTCGCTGGCCAAGGCGCTGATCGGCTTCAATCTCGGCGTGGAAGTGGGCCAACTCGCGATCGTCGCCGTGTTCCTGCCAGTCGCCTTCCTCATGCGCTCGACGGTGTTCTACCGCCGAGTCGCTTTGCAGACCGGCTCGGTGGCGATCGCAATGGTCGCGGGCCTTTGGCTCGTCGATCGCGCATTCGACATCGGCTTCATGCCGTTCTGATCCGGCGCGTGGATTTCCACGTTGCCGTGAAATCGCCATTGAGGTGCCAAAAAATGTGTCAAAAATGTGTCAAAAAGGTGTCAGTCTCGGCTATTGTAGAAGCCTTCCGGTTTTCCCTTCGCCGTCCCGCCGTCGCCATACCAGGCGATGAACGCGGTTTTGGAATCCGCAGCCCAGACGGTCGTATATGCACCGTCAGCCTGGTAGGACTCCGCCCCTGGCGCTCTCCAAACGTCTGGCCGTTGTCGCTCGAGACATAAGCGGCCACGAAGCGGTGGTCACGGTCGCGTCCGGTGAGCAGCAGCGTCCGGGCATCAAGCCGGCTCAGGAACGGCCGCTGAAAAACCAAACAGTTGCTCTGCCGGTTCCGGGCGCGATTACCACATACGCGCGCAGAATTCGTCTCGCCGCCTGCCAAATTCTTCACAACATCCCAATTTGCACCTGAATGTCCTGTAGCTTGGAGTTTACTTGCCCCAGCAAACAAGCGCCTTACCGACCGGATTCCACCAAGCCTTTTCGAAGTTTGACCGACGAAGTTCGATTCGTTGATTCAAAAGCGACACCTGATTTGACAGGAACACACGATCAGGTTTGACGGCATAACCATACAGCACTGACCAATGATCACCCTGCAACTTTGGATCCTCTTTTCCTGTCCCAATCAACATCGGGAATCCAGAGTCGATAATCTTACAGATATCATCCCATGTAAGATTCTTTTTATAGGACACACCGACACCAAACTTCTCCAGTGCCGCGGTCACCCTGCGCGGCCCACACCCCTCGTTTGGAAAAGGTCTGACGGCCGCGTAGAACTTATCGAAATTCGCGCGAGGCTTAAACGTCTTAAGGACAGCGAATCCCGCAGTTGCACCGCAAGAATACGAGTCCGTCTGGCAGTATGAAGGCACATCCAAAAGTATGGAATTCTCATCTCCTTCCGCCGAACACCATGTTTCTGGAATGGCCTTTACACCGGTCCAGTCTGACAATTGATCTAAACAGTTCATAAGTTTTTAGGACAACTAGCAATTAGCTAACGATTAGCGAGAACACCAGACACAATAAACACTGAGTGCTCATATACTTATAGCACAAAACGGGGGGGCTATTGCAGAGGAAACTATGCGTTGACGTTGAATGTTTAAAGACCGAACTTCGATTTTGACTGCTCCTATACACTGGTAGGTTTGAGTGACCCAGCAAATAAATTGCGTGCTCCAGAAGCACCAAGCCCTAACGCCGCGACAGCAGCCACAGGCAATCCAACTCGGCCGATAGATTTGGCCTTACTGCCATAAAATCCAGGACCATAATCTAAAGCACGTGCCCGATTGTTCATGGCCGGAGGGTATGCAATGCGCGGCAGGCTCTTGAACTTCGGGATGTATTGCCCCATCGCTTGCTTCAAGTGGCCGCAGTAGGACTTACTTGTCTTGGCCTTCGATAAGATTGAACGTGGGTTGATGAAAGCTGATATGCGCGCAGTTTAAGTCGCGAATGGATAAATTCGTCATTGCCTCTTGAAAGACGCTCTGTGATCGATTCTGAGCGATTGCGGGCCATCCCAGGGAGCCTGCCTGAACTCTGGCCGGTGGTTTCAGTGAAGCTCGGGTGCGATGGATGCCTGAAAAGCTGGCCGTCTCAACATCTTGAGCTACCCGGGAGTTATCGCCCGAGGTTGGCGTGGGTCAATACCCTTACGCGAGAGTATTCCCTTTTTGCGCGACTCAAGACCGTTTCCTCATCCCCGAATTTGCCGCTGTGGCACTTGATGCAACAACTTGGCCTTGGGATTGGGAATAAAATCGTCCAACGGCTGCAAACGATGTGTTTGCTGTTTTCAATACGCTCCCACCGTCGTGCGTCTGTTGTCCTCGACAAACAGGCGGTCGGTGCGGCAAAGTTTGTAGCAGCTCCCGGAGTTGGATTCCGGGCGGAACGGCTGTCTGATTAAAGTAATTTTTCGCTTAACGAAACGACAAGGAGTGACTGCACCCGCCCTGACGACCAACCATTCCCTTCACAACACCCATGCAAAATTCTATCA
>CAMAWP010000312.1 GCA_945861765.1 Akkermansia muciniphila
CGGGCATTGTCAAAATATCGGCAACGATCCGCTCCAGTGAATTTTCCGTTGCCTTGGGCAATGTTCAGAGGGATGGAGGTAATGGCCCGATCCAATTGGTCGGTCACAAAGAGGGACTTGGGCAATTTCTGCAGGATCGGCTCAAGCCAGGTGATGAAAGCCAAAGATACTTCGTAAACCTCCAGCTTTTCGTGGTCGAATTGGCGGTTCATGGGATTACGATTACGATTACGATTACGATTACGGGTAGGAGTAGGAGTAGGAAACGCGAGCACGAAAAATCTGAGATGCGCACCTGAGGCGTCTGCAGAATACTTTGCGCTGCCTCGGCCAACGTTTTGAGAGACCCTCAGGCGAGGATCTTCCTCACCACGTCGCCGTAGACATCCGTCAATCTATAGTCGCGCCCGGCGAAGCGATAGGTGAGCCGGGTGTGGTCGAGGCCCATGAGATGGAGGATTGTCGCGTGAAGGTCGTGGACATGTACTTTGTCTTGGACCGCGTGCCAGGCGAATTCATCCGTGGCGCCATGGACCAGCCCACCGCGAATGCCACCTCCCGCCATCCACATGGTAAATCCGAAGGGATGATGCTCGCGGCCGTTCGCGCCCTCAGCGGTGGGGCTGCGGCCAAATTCCCCGCCCCACACCACCAAAGTGTCCTCGAGCAGGCCGCGTGACTTTAGGTCCGTCAGCAGCGCCGCAATGGGGCGATCCACTGCGGCGCAGCGCTTGGGCAATTCTTCGCGAAGGCCGCTGTGATGATCCCACGCGTTGTTGCGGGGAGCGTCGAAGAGTTGGATGAAGCGCACGCCGCGCTCGGCCAATCGGCGCGCGAGCAGGCATTGGCGGCCAAACAATTCGGTGGGCTGCTGGTCGATCCCATAGAGCTGCTGGGTGGCGCGGCTTTCGCGCGAGAGATCGAACGCCTCCGGAGCCTCCTGCTGCATGCGGAACGCGAGTTCGAACGAAGAGATGCGGGCGTCGAGCTCGCTGTCGAACTGGCGATCCCTCTTGTGGATGACGTTCAACTGCTGGAGGGCGTCGAGTTTGGTTCGTTGGCGGCTCAAGCTACCTTCCGGATCGCGGAGGTTGGCGATGGGTTGATTGAGATCCCGAATCAAGGTGCCCTGATGGCTGCTGGGGAGAAAACTGGAGGCCCAGAGTTGGGCCCCTTGAAAAACCGCCGACGGACACATCACGACGAACCCGGGCAAATTCTGATTCGCAGTTCCCAAACCGTAAGTCAACCACGAGCCCATGCTAGGGCGTGAAAACGCTTGCTCACCCGTGCAGAGCTGCAGGGCGGCGCCGGTGTGGTTGATATTGTCCGCCACCATGGATCGAATAACGCAGATGTCGTCGATGCAGCCCGCAGTGTGGGGCAGCAGTTCGCTCACTGGCGTGCCGGAGTCGCCGTGGCGGGCAAAGGACCACGGAGACGCCAGCAAGTTGCCCGTTTTTGTCCGCTCCAGCCTGGGCTTCTCAAAGGGTAAAGGCTTTCCGTTGTCGACCGCCAGGCGCGGTTTCGGGTCGAATAGATCGACATGAGAAGGTCCGCCGGGCATGTAAAGGAAAATGACTCTCTTGGCGCGGGCAGTGTGGTGTGGTGGATGGACCGAATAAGGGCTGGAAGCATTTCCCGGAGCTTCAGCTTTCAGGGGAACCGGCGACTCCCCCGCCAATAGATCAGCGAGGGCCAGGAGGCCGAACCCCGCCCCCGCACGGGCCAGGCATTCACGGCGATTGCATGCCTTAGTCCACATAGATGAATTCATTGCCGCACAACAACACGTGCGCGAGGTCACGCCACGCGGACTCCGTGCCCGCTCCGCCGGACTGGGCCAGCAATCGTACGCCTATTTGGATTTCCTCCGCTTGCGCAGACCTCCCGAACAGCCATCGATAGGCCGATTCAATGCGCTCGGAGTCGTCGCGGGCCGGTTCACGGAGCAATCGCCTCGCGAGCGACAGGGCCTGCGTTTGCGTGAAATCATGGTTGATCATGTACAGCGCCTGAGGGGCCACGGTTGAGACCGTTCGCTGGTCCACGGAGGCGTCCGGGTTCGCGGCATCGAAAAGCGTCGCAAAACTGCTCCGATCCCATCGCGCGGTTTGCACATAAAGGGACCGACGCGCGGAGCCGGATTCGACGCCCGCTGGACCTTCGCTGGCCCACTCGAGACCGCCCCCGACGAAAAGCATGGCATCCCGAATGGCTTCGGCTTCCAGCCTGCGCGGAGAAAAGCGAGCGAGCCAACGATTTTCTGGGTCCCGAATGACTTGAGATCGCGGCGCGGCGCTGGCGCGGCGATAGGCGGCGGAGTGCATTATCCGGCGCTCCAACCGTTTGAGGGACCATCCGTCATTGACGAACGTGGATGCCAGCCAATCGAGCAATTCGGGATGAGTTGGGGGCTCGGATGTTAATCCAAAATTGTTGGGAGTGCGGACCAACCCCTCACCAAAATGCCATTGCCACACACGGTTGACGATGACGCGAGCGGTGAGGGGGTTGACTTTGGAGCCTATCCAGGCAGCTAGTTCGCGTCGACCGCTGCCGTTGGTGATGCGGGGTTGCGAATCACCGGCGAAAAAACTGGGGAACCGGCGTGGGATGACAGGCCCGAGTCTCGCGTAACTGCCACGGACATGGACAGGCACATCTTGGATATTGGGGAAAAGCCCTCCGGGCATGCCGCCCTCCTGAACCGTCAATGCCACGGGGAAGGCAGGGGGCAGATCCGCTTGCAACGCCTCGCGTTCCTTGATGAGCGCAAGCCGTTCTGGATGATCCGGAGCGACGGGAGGCGACAGCTTGTCCAAGGCCGCGAGCTTCGATTTGATGGCCTCAATCTGGAGGAGCTTGGCATCCCGCAGCGTGGAGATTGATCCAGGGACCAGGGGTGTCCGTTTCAACGTGATCTCACCCCCCTTGGCTCCAAGGTTCTCCATGATGTGGGTGCTGTAGAAAATTCCCGCCAAAGCGTAGTAATCCTGAGTGGAGACAGGATCGAACTTGTGATCATGACAGCGGGCGCAACCCAGGGTCAGTCCCAGAAACACCTTGCCCAAGGTGTCGATCTGGTCGTCCACCATGTCGCTCACCATTTTTTCCTTGTCCGCGTCGCCGCGATCCCAAGCGCCATTGACGAGAAAGCCCGTGGCGATCAAGCCCGCGGGATAGAGAGGGCTGCCGGTAGGATTCTGAAGCAGATCGCCAGCAATCTGGTGCGTGATGAATTGGTCGAAAGGAAGGTCCTGGTTAAAGGAATCCACAACCCAGTCGCGGTAGCGCCACGCTTCGAGGGGCTCGCAGCTCGCGGTGCGCGCCTTCGGGTCGGCGTCGTGATAATCGGCGTAACGAACGAGGTCGAGCCATTGGCGCGCCCTGCGCTGCCCAAAGGCTGGAGACGCGAGCAAGCGGTCCACCACGCGCGAGAAAGCGTCGGGGGATTCGTCTGCGGCAAAAGCCGCGATTTCCTCCGGAGTTGGAGGCAATCCGGTGAGATCAAAAGTTGAGCGGCGCAGGAGTACGGACCGGTCAGCGGGCGGCGATTTCTCGAGGTCCTCGGCGACGATTTTCCGTTCTAGGAAGGAATCGATGGGATCGGACTGAGCGCGGTGTGGCAACTCCACGCGGCGCAGTGGTTGAAAGGCCCACCAACTCTTCGCCTTCTCCGCCATGGGGGACTCGGCCCCGTGGATGCGAGACGCGTCGCCGAGAAACGCCGTTGCCAGGCAGAGGCAAAGGAGCGGGGCTAGTTCGTGGTGAGACATGGAATTCGAGAACTTCGACCCTACCCTCCGAATCTCGATTCGCTGGGCGCGCGGTAGCGGATGTTCAGGTCGGGAGTTTCGATGCGCCGGTGCCCCTCAACTTTCGAATCGAGGCAACGGTCGAGCAGGGCGCTGGCGATCTGGGTGCGTTCGACCGGATACGGCGATTTACCGGTGAGGAAAAGGGACTCGATGTGGTGGTCCAGCGGACTAAAGAAATTGCGGAGCGTGTAAGAAGGCAGGTAGAATTGAACAGAGAAACGGCTGCCATCTTTGAGCCGCGCGGCCATGTTGCAATCGCCCACGATGCCGCCCTTGAATTGGACAATGGACGCCTTCAAGCCGTCGGTGTATTCGAATCGGTAGGCGTAGGAATCCGGGGCGAGTCGGCGCAGTTCCTCAGTGGTTGGGAGCACATGGCTATAGGTTTCGCGGGCCGGTTTGAGTTGGTTGCTTCGAGACAGCGCTGCTTCGAGGAGTTTCGGGTCCCACCCACCCGCTTCCCAGGAGCCCGCCTCAAAGGCTTTCCAGAATCGTTCCCCCCGAAAGGCCTCCACAGCCCGCACGCCCGTCTCCCCGCCGCGCCGCCGTTCGAGGATCGACTGCATGGCTTCGAGGATGTGGATGTCGCCGCCATCGAGCCATCCTCCCCAGATGCCAACCGCCTCACGAACCTCCGCGCCGAGCGGCAGATCGATGGAGGGTTGCCGCCAGGTGACCGGGAGGGAGGAGCCTGCCATGAAACCAAAGCCCAGCTCCTTCGCCGTGTCGTACATCCGCTTGGCGTAGTCCCAGTTCCAGGAAAGAGGCTTGTCGTTGAACACGGGGGCCGCGCGTCCGCTGCGCCGATAGACATCCACGATGTGCTGGGAATGCGAGTACTTAGGGTAGATCGTCGTGAGAGCCGCGATCCTGGGACGCCGACGCTCCACGGTCAAGCCGTTCACTCCGAGGGCGAACGCGGCTGTGGTTCCTGCCAAAAAAGTCCGACGTGTGCAACGAGTCATGCGGTTCCTTCAACGGTTCGTCGAATGGACGAGTGATCTGTTTTGGACTGAGATACATCTCAACTCAGCGGATGGCGAAACTCAAGCCTGAAACTGGGCAGCGCGGGAGGCCAAATCCGTGGCGATGCCGTGGACATCCATTTCGAACTCGATCTCGAGAATCGGAGGTTGCGTGATATGCCAGCAAATCCCGAGTGGTGACGCCGGGCCGATGCCTGCGAGCAGGAGATTGCGCAACGCCACACCCATTGGATGCACCGTATAGACGTTGACTCGCGAACCATGAACAGGAAAAAGGGCAAGCAGGGGAGCCTCTGAATTAGGGTTGATGGCAGCGGCTCGGAGTAGAGCGGGGAACTGACCTGCCGGGTGTTTCACTCTCCATCTGCCGGGCGATTTTCCCGGTGAACCGCTTAAGATCAGCTGGTGAAAGGGATCAAGGTTTCCGCGCGCAGTTCAATCCTTCATCATCACGCGTGCCTGGCTGGTGATCAGCGCCACGGCGGGATGCGCGATGCGGCGCTCGGCGGTGATGGCGTGGAACTGCATGCCGCATTTCTCGGTCCGTCCGATGGCCTGAAAACCGTAGTGGACCACCGCGTCGTTCACAGCCACGCTGGGCAGGGCGATGAACCCGAGCCCCTCCGCCGCCATGACCTTCATCAGCGCGAGGTCTTCAAACTCCGCCACGATACGTGGCTGGATTGTTTGTTCGCGAAACCACGTTTCCAAGGCGCGGCGCAGGCTCGTGTTCTCCGTCGGCAACAGAGCGGGCGCGTCGTTAAGCGACTGGGGAAAATTACGCTTCAGTTTCGCGGCGAGATTTTTCTCGGCGCAGAACGTCGTGCCGGTTTCGCCGAGCGAATGGTTGTAGGTCTTGAAGTTGGTGCTGCTGGACGCGGGTTCGTCTGCGAGGACGATGTCGAGCCGGTGCGCGGCGAGTTGCGCGAGCAGGTCCTCCAACTTGCCCTCGCGGCAGATGACGTGCGCGGTCTGCGACATGGCGAAGACAGGTTTCAGAATTTTGTTCGTCACCAGCTTGGGAAAGGAATCCGCCATGCCCACATAAAGTCGCAATGCCTTCGTGCTGGGACGCTGCTTGAGGGCGTTCATCAGCTCGCGACCGAGCGCGAAGATTTCCTCGGCGTAACCGAAGACGGCCCGTCCGGCGGCGGTGAGCTTGTTGTTGCGGCCTTCGCGCTGGAAAAGCTTTTCGCCAAACGCGGATTCCAGTTCGCGGATCTGTTCCGAGATCGAGGGCTGGGAGACGTGCAGCTTCTCAGCGGCACGGGCGAGGCTGCCCTCCTTGGCCACGGTCCAGAAATATCGCAGGTGGTGATAATTGAGCCATTCCATCGTGGCCCAAGCATGCTTCGGATTAGCCTAATCGTCCATTCGGAAACGCGTATTAGTCGCCGGCGGTCGACGCGCCTATCTTTCAGCCGTCACGACCGACTCGGGGAGGGCTGAGATGAGCCACTCGGCGGCGGGACACAAAACGAAAGGCATTTTATGATCTGGATATGAACCTAATCGAGTGGATTATCTACGTGTTCGGCGGCTTCCTGATTCTCACCGGCATCAAGATGATCGTGAAGCGCGAGGAGGAGATTCATTCCGAGCGAAATCCGGTGGTGAAATGGTTCAAGCGGCTCATGCCCGTCACGCCCGACTATCGCGGGAACAACTTCTTCGTGCGCGAGAACGGCATCCGCATGCCCACGCCGCTGTATTGGCCTGGGCGTGGTATTGACATTCGTGGGCGTGAAGATGATCGTTGCGAACACCGCGTGGAAGATTGACACGCTAGTTTCACTCGGTGTGATCGTGCTGATCCTGGCGACTTCCGTGGTGATGTCGCTGCTGCGGCCGAAGGAGGCGAAGCATGCCTTTCCAAACCGCGGTCCGGGCGTGTTGAAAGGCAAACCGTAGGATTTATGAGCGGACTATCGAGGTCATCCTCCTCCTGGGCGCGAGCGTCGTTTTGGCCATGACTGAAATGGCGGTGGTGTCTTCGCGCAAAACGCGGCCCAGGGTCATGGCTGCGGACGGTGACACCTGGGCCAAAGCCTCGCTAGCCTTGGCGCGCCCCGAGGTCATCGCCAGTCGCATGGCGCGACCGGTAGAGTTCACGAGCGATCGAAAGCCGGAGGAGGTCGCCGCATGAAAAGGTTCTTCATCGCCCTCATCGGGGGGACGGTGGTCTTGATCGGCGCGGCCATGCTGGTCTTGCCAGGACCGGGCGCGCTGGTCATTGCCGGCGGACTGGCGATCCTGGCGACGGAATTTATCTGGGCGCGGCGTGCCTTGCGCAACGCGAAGGGTGCCGTCGCCAAAGTGCGACGAAAGAGCGGCTTCACGACCTGGCTTCGGATGCGTAAGCGTGGATGTTCAAGCGGATCAACAAACCTGCCGTCGAAAGTGGTAAAGTTCTAGCCGTGCGGGAATCTGGGGTTCTGCGGAAGGGCTCAGTCCCCTTTTTTTCATACGATGCACAGTGTGGGAGATCGACGAACTTCATTCGCGCGTCGAAATTGTGATCCTAGCCCCAATGGCAGTCGCCCCCTCCTTCGCCAAGGCTACGGCGGGCAGGCCCTCCTTCGCCAAGGCTACGGCGGGCAGGCCCTCCTTCGCCAAGGCTACGGCGGGCAGGCCCTCCTTCGCCAAGGCTACGGCGGGCAGGCCCTCCTTCGCCAAGGCTATGGCGGGCAGGCCCTCCTTCGCCAAGGCTTCCGCCTTCGCTGCAGCTACGGTGGACGGGACGGCGGGCAGGCCGGAGGGCCGATGGATTGGGTCTTAGAAACCAACCCGAGGAATACCGTGAGTTGTTGAATGGAAACCGTGGGATTGTTGATGCACCTGACTTTTGGTGAACCCTGCTCCAACACCCTTTCAGGGCGTGAATCCAATTCCAAAACCGACCAGGTGCCGCGCTCGCGGAATCGCTTGCGCCTGGCTAACATCTCCGACCCTTCCAGGGCAAAAGCCGCTTTCCAAGCCTCAAGAAAGCGGGTCATTCGACTCAAAACAGCGAAGAACCCAGAATGGCGATGATGGCAATGACAACCAGGAGCTCAATCAGCGTGAAGGCCGAAGGGAGATTTTGGTATGGCGGCTGTGTCATAAAGTTTGGCGAGAATGATTGGGTGGAATGCTCCACAACAAAAGTAAAGCTTTTGGTCGGAACTTCAAGTCGAAACCGGGCAGACCTCGCATCTTGCTGGGTTGTTGACTGGTTGATCTCCCGCTCCGCACTTGGGACAGCTCAAGGGATGCCGGTTTTGTTTGTTTCGCACTTGTTACTCGCTGGTCCCAGTTGCGTCACAAGGAATCGTGTAAGTTGACCCTCATGAGAGACACGATTCGGTGCGGCATGGCTTTGGCCTGTTGTTGAACGAAGCCGCTAGGCGCGGCGGAAGGAGGGCCTGGCTCCGGGGCATGGCGTGGCTTTTCATCGCGTTCATTGGCGGTTTCCGGTCAGAGTCACAGGCCCGGGCGCTTGTGGGCGTTCCGGGCAAGTGACTGTTAACCTGAACTCTGATCGTTATGTATAAAAAAAAGTTCCCGATTATGAAAGCTTAAAATCCTTCGCGGATGATCTGAAGCTCCTGCCCGTTTCTCCACGGACCCAGGAGTCTTACTTGGCCTGTGTTTGCCAATGGTCCGAGCATTT
>CAMAWP010000313.1 GCA_945861765.1 Akkermansia muciniphila
CGGGTGCTTCGGCGGTGGTAGGATTGTTTAAGGTCACAAACTGTGACCTTAAAGAACTCGCTTCCTCTTGCGTGAGCCGAAAGACGAATTCGTCGGGAAACCTCTGGCTGTTCCGCTTGACGGCTTGATTCAATGCCTTGGTCGAGACGCCGTAGAGTTCAGCCAAGTCACGGTCGAGAATGACTTTGTGACCGCGCACCAAGTGAATCCTGGCCTCAATCGTTGTGATCGGAAATGCGGATTTGGTTTTCTGCGGCTTCATGGCGTCTTTACTTTGCTGCGGCAGTGGCCAGCGGGATGACATTCGCAGCTTGCGCCGGTGTCACGGCGAACCACTTTTCCGCCTCCGCCTTTGTCGCCAATCCCTTGTAGTGCTGATGAATCATGGCGGGCGAGTTACCTGCTTGCGCGGCGGTCAGATTCTCGTTGCCGAACGCGGCGAAGTGATACGTGCAAAAACTATGGCGAAGGCCGTTCCGCTTGGCTGGAATCTCACGCGCTTCGAGCAGGCTCGAAAGAGATTCGTGAAAGGTGTCGCGGTGTTTGGCAAAGACCATTCCCGAAGATTCACGATAGGGTTCAAGCCACTGGCGCAACGCCTCGCCCATTTCGCAAAGCCGACGCGAGCGGGTTTTACTTTTCGCCGAAGAAATCTCGATGTGTCCCGACACACGCCACACGTCATGCCAGGTGAGCCGCAAGCACTCTTGCAAGCGCACCCCGCCCAAAGCTTGGAGCGCAAGCACTGGCCGCAATTCGTTGTCGGCAGCTTCAAGCAGCGTTTGCAGTTCGGTGGGGTTGTAGATTTCGGTTTCAGGCGCGTCGGCGAGTTCCGTGGTCATGCCTTCAGCCTCAAGCAGTCGGTGCGAAGGGGAGAGATAATCACGCTTTACCGCCCACCGCAGAAACATTTTAACCGTTTGCCTGTAGTGGTTGCGACTCTTGGCGGATTGCTTCTCATACTTCGCCATGAAGAGGTTTAGGTGCTCCTTGGTAAGATCGGCAACGGCTGCGGCAGGGAAGGTCTTTGCGAAATTCCTCAACCACAAGCCGACCTGCTGGACATAACCAGCGCTCAGTTGCGCCCGTTTTCCGTCCCTGGCCTTTGTCTTTGGCTCTCGGTTGGCAATGAATTCCTCGACGGCTTCCGCAACGTCCTTTCGCTTCAGACTGAGAACCGTGGTTAGGAATCCTTCCACAGCTTCGCTCAGCGTGCGACCGTTCAAGTTGATCATGGCTTCCGAAAACTCGCTTGCCGCAGCGAGCAAGGAGAACCGCTTGCCCGTTGCCTTCCGAGTGGCTTCGAGACGTTCAAGCGCGGCTAATGCGTCGAGAGCCTGGTTTCCCGTCAAGGCGGTGGATTGGGTGCCGTTGGCCAGCTCGCGGACGATTCGCTCGGCTTCGACTTTCGCGTCGCTGTAATTGGCAAAGTGGCGAACTCGGCGTTTGCCTGCCACGTAATAGCCCAAGCGGTAAAATGGGTAGTCGTCGCTCTTGGCGTAGATTCTGGCCTCAATCTTCCGATGTTTGATGATCTGGGGGAACTTCACCTTCCGAGTTTGGAGTTCAGCCGTTTTTTGTGCGGGAACTGTGCGGGATTCCTGTAATTCACGTATTTCCTCAGCAAAATTGGCTGTCCGACATGGATTCGAACCATGACAAAGGCCTCCAAAGGGCCTTGTGCTACCATTACACCATCGGACAAGCAGGGAAAAACTAATCTGATTTCATGGGACTGCAAAGAGAAATTTCCGAATCCGCAACTCCAACCTTCGCCGGAACCAAACCATCTCGCATTGACTGATCGGTTTCGGAAAAAGCCGATGCCTATTGAACGTCTCAATTAACATGCCGCGTCACGACGTCGTCAGGAGCCATTGTTAGCCGATGGCGCTAGCGTGTATGCATGAACATGGCAGAGAA
The DNA here is from genome assembly GCA_945861765.1 of Akkermansia muciniphila. Taxonomy (GTDB): domain Bacteria; phylum Verrucomicrobiota; class Verrucomicrobiia; order Limisphaerales; family SIBE01; genus SIBE01. The sequence continues at coordinate 1,924 of CAMAWP010000313.1, forward strand.
CGCTTGAGGGAAGCAGTTGACCAGGCGAATGAGCCCAGAACTCAGACGTGGATGAAAGAGCGCTTTCTGCAACCAAGACGCCAACTGAAGTCGGGCTCGAAAGGCCCCGGAGCAGCGTCGTGCAATGAGTTGTTGGGTCCCCTCCCACGATTGTTTTCCTCGGCTGTATTCTTGAAGAGGCTCGATCGCAATTGCGGCCGATTCGAAGGCCATGGACATGCCGTTGCCAGTCACAGGAGCAATCATTGAAAAGGCGTCGCCCACAGAACACTCGTTCAACTCAGATCCGCTTGCGGGCTGAAAGGACAAGCCGGCTACCGAACAGAGCGACGCTTCGTCAAAGAGCGCCTCGGCACAATGTCCAGCCAGGCTGGAACTTGGCGCTCCGGAGAACGACCTGCGCCAGTTGGCCATCGCGTCGGGCAGCGGCGTCCGGCTCCGGAACAATCCGCAGACATTGACTTCGCCGTCGAGTTGACACAGCCCGACGTAACCATCCGGGGTCAGATGCAACTCCAAGTCCGACTTCAAACAGACTCGCTGAGCGTGAACTTTCAGACCCAGCCATCGCCAGCCGTTGGCGATGGGATGAATTCGTCGGCCACTGGCTCGAACGACTCCTTCCATCATTGGCTGAGCAGAGCGGCGGACGTTTTCTCGCAAGTCGCCCCCCGATCGGCGGAACTCGTCGGCTAAACGCTCATCCAGATGCAGCCGAGAAACAGCTAAAGCTGGACGAGGAAGAATCATTTCTCGCGAACATATTTGTTCGGAAAAGAAGGTGGCCGTCCGGGCCATTCGAGCGTGGCACGAGATCAAGTGTTCAAGCAGCCCCAGACGTCGCAAAGTCTCTTGCCCTCGACCGCTGATGAATTCGCCGCAGACACGATGCCGTGGGTAACTACCGGCTTCCCAGATCACCACCGGAATTTCCCGCTGCCGCAGGCCAATTCCCAAGGTAAGCCCGGCGAGGCCGCCCCCGATGATCTCAATAGTCTTCAACGCAGGCATGACGTCTGGGCCGCCGCGACTGCTCGCCGCGCGCAAAAGCAGTGGCTGAAGAGCCCGACAGGTCGTTCGAGCAATTGCCAGCTTTCTGCTTTGGGCCAAAGGCTTGATAGTTCCTGGTCTCTGAAACCAGCTCGAACACTGATGACGGCATCGTGGCGTGTCACGGAATTGCATCCGATCAACCCAAGAACTCGAGTTACTATCAACGCACCGACGGAGCGGGGAGGCTCGCACGCCAGAAATAGTAGGGTCCGTTTAGATGCCTGCTCCAAGAGACTTCGCAGTCGTGCCTCTTCGAAATGATGCAGAAACAGATTGGCCACGATAAGGTCGAACTTGGAATTTGAACTCTGAGCGAGCCAATCGAAGACATCCATTTGAATGGGTTGAGCATTCCATCCTAGCTTCTGAAATCGAGCTGCGGTCTGGTAGCTCAGGAGATTCTGACGGTCCACGAGCAGAACTTCGACCCTGTGTTCTGATGGAGCCAAACCCTCGGCCAACCGAAGGGCGAACGAGCCATCGCCCGCTCCGATCTCGACCACGGTTTTCAACGATCGCGAGTCGTGAAAGGTTTTTAAGATGCGAGCCATGATTCGGGCGTTTCCCATCAGGGCATTGATTCGCCGCAGATCCCGCCGGGAGTGGATCGCGCGCGGATCGTCCACGGGCAATTCATCGAGCAGTTCGGCTTCAACAATCCGAGTCATTTCAGTTCCGCCTCTCTTATTACGGCTGCCAATCTCCAATTCGACGTTCGTGAAGCGTGAGCCGAGGTGGGCGACATGTCATTCCACTTCCAGCAATGCTCCGTGACAACTGAACCCAGCGCCGAACGAAGACATCCACCAGTAGCCGCCCGGCGCGTGTTCTGCCAAGGCTGCTTCGAGAACAAAGAAGACGCAAGGGCTGCTGACGTTTCCATGCGTGCGCAGGATGTCGGCGCTCCATCTTAAATCCCTTTCATTGAGCCCGAGCCGCTCTCGTAAAGCCCTCAGAATTTCCCTACCTCCCGCGTGCATGATCCATCCGGTGATTTCACCGCGACAGACGCCGGTTTGGGAAAGCACGTCGCCAAGGACGGTCTCTGCATGCTTTCCGAGGAGACCAGGCACTTGCCGGGTCAGAATGTTGCGCAACATTCCGTTCTTCTGTTCGAACCTCAAACAATCTCGATCCGACGGGCTCAGCGTCGTCGCGGCTGCCTTCCATCGAATTTGACGTCGGCTCGAATGGGGTTCGTTCGACAAAACAACCGCTCCAGCGCCATCCCCAAACAGGCAGGCGCTGATCAAAACTCCGGGATCGTTGTCCAAATAAAAGGCGGCACTGCACACCTCCACGCAGATCGAGAGCACCCGGCAGGAACGCCCGGAAGCCAATAGCGCTTCTGCCATTCGCAGGTTGGGCAGGGCTGAGCCACAGCCTTGGCCGACGAGATCGAGCGCGAGAACATTCGACCGCAGACTGAGTTGCTCGCTGACATAACTGGTCAACCCCGGACATAAATACCCAGTGCAGGTGCTGATGACGACTGCGTCAATCTCGCCGGCGTGTGTGCCCGCAGTTTCCAGCGCTCGCTGAGCAGCCTGCGCAGCGAGGCTCGGGGCATTCCTTGTGAATCGAGCATGCAAAGAGTCTGGATTGAGGTTAAATGCTTCAGCGAGGGAATCCAGTGCGAGGTGTCGAGTGGAAATGCCATTGTTCCCCAGGAGGACCTTTTTTAGGATGGCTCGGGATCGAGCTGTGAGCTGAGCAAATTGTTCGGAGGCTTGGAAGCCTTCCCAGCAATCGCGCTGCTGGTAGCACTGAGGTGGGGTGGCCGTTCCCAATCCGATCATAAACATGGCCAACGATAGATTGAAATCAGAGCGAGCGCGAGAGCCGATGTCGAACTCCGTCCGGCGCGTTCAGTCTCTCGAAGTTGATCTGTGAAATGACAAGAGAGATTGAGATTGAGAGTTGAGGCGTTCGCCAAAGTCCCGGAGAACCTTACCGGAGCTATGCCTCTTTTCTGAGGCCCTCGTCGAGTAGTTCCACAATCCGATTCACGTCATACACACAACCGCCCCACGTGCCGCCTCCAACTTGTTGGAGTGCTGCCCAGAGGCGGGTATCGTGCGGGAGCGCTGGATTCGGCGCTAGCCTCGCGTGAGGCTGGCGCTTCTTCAAAATGTGAGCGCCTTCTTCTGGCGAAAAGCTTCGGTCGTTTTCACCGACAAAATCCAAGCTGCCTTCCAAGCGCTGACGGTCGATCGCGATCCGAATCCGATCGCCATCCTTAATCTTGCCAATCGGTCCGCCAGCCAGTGCCTCCGGGCCGACGTGGCCGATGCAGGCACCGGTGGACACGCCGGAGAAGCGAGCGTCAGTGACCAAGGCGACGTGCTTGCCGAACGGCAGATGTTTGAGGGCTGAAGTCAGTTGGTAGGTCTCTTCCATGCCTGTGCCCATCGGTCCACATCCCATCAACACCATGACGTCACCTGATTGAATGCGACCTTCTTTAATCGCTGCCATGGCCTCCTTTTCACTCAAGAACACTTTGGCGGGTCCTTCCTTGCGATAAATGCCATCGTTGTCCACTACGCTCGGATCGATGGCGGTGCTCTTGATGACCGCTCCTTCGGGTGCCAGATTGCCTCGAGGGAAAGTAATCGTGCTCGTCAATCCCCGTTGCTTCGCCTGGTGGGGCGACATAATGACGTCGTCGGAGGCGACTCCGTCCTGTTGTAGTAATATTTCCTTGAATCGGGAGCGGCGCTCCGAACGTTCCCAGCCATCCAGAACTTCTCCCAACGTCGTTCCGGCGACTGTCAGCACATTCATATCGAGCACTCCGAGATCGCGCAGATGGAGCATGATTTCAGGCACTCCACCAGCGAGGAAAACGCGGACTGTGGGATGATGCTTCGGACCATTGGGCAAGACATCCACGATCCGCGGAACTCGGCGGTTGATTTCAATCCAATCGTCCACGGTGGGTCGGCGCAAACCAGCCGCGTGTGCAATCGCGGGGATATGAAGCAACAGGTTGGTGGAGCCGCCGACAGCCGCATGAACAGCCATGGCGTTGCGAATGCTTTGATCCGTGAGGATGTCTCGCATTCGAAGTCCCTTGCCTTCGAGTTGACAGACCGCGCGCGCCGAGCGCACGGCGATATCTGTCCAGACAGGTTGACCGGATGGCGCTAGGGCGGAATGTGGAAGAGCCATTCCAAGAGCCTCTGCGATGACTTGCGATGTTGCGGCGGTGCCGAGGAATTGACAGCCTCCACCCGGAGAGGCGCAGGCGCGGCATCCGAGATCGGCGGCGTCCTGGAGAGAGATCATTCCATGGGCGAATCGGGCGCCGATAGTTTGAACCGCTCCAGCATCCTCCCCTTGCACAGGCGGCAGAGTGACGCCACCGGGAACAAGAACACAAGGAAGGTCGTGCATGGCTGCCAACGCCATCATCATGGCTGGTAGGCCTTTGTCGCACGTTGCAACTCCGATCACGCCAGACCGGGTCGGTAACGAGCGTATTAGCCGTCGGAAAATCTGCGCGGCATCATTCCGGAACGGCAAACTGTCGAACATCCCTACAGTCCCCTGGGTCCGGCCATCGCATGGGTCGGAACAGAAAGCAGCAAACGGAATAGACTTGAGTGCGCGCAACTCCTCCGCCGCGGCCTGAACCAGCAACCCGATCTCCCAATGTCCGGTATGGTAACCGAGCGCGATGGGGCGTCCATCTGGGGCTCGGATGCCTCCTTGAGTGCTGAGAATAAGGAATTGTTTTCGAGCAAGTTCGCGCGGGTCCCAACCCATTCCGGCGTTCTGGCTGAGGCCAAAAATATCTCCGCTTGGTCGATTCCGCAGCATCTCCTCGGTTAATGGCAAGCTGCCCGATGGACCTGGGGCTTTCGTTTGGATTTGGTAAATGTCCGCCGTTCCAGTAGCCAAGGATTCGCCCGTTTGATTCATGTTGAGAGTGACTCTGCCAAAGCAATCGCAAATTACCACGGATAAAATACCGGATGGCAGAATTCGGGTTTCCGTTTTGAAAAACAAGGGGATGGAACGAAGCTGCTTGGATTTTCAAGCCGGATTTCGAGCACATTGGACCTGCCACTCCGAGGCGCCCGTCATGATTCTATCGTCTCCAAGAGATCAGCACCGGGACCTGGAAACGATGACCCGAGATCTCCGCGGGATGATTTTGAAATGTCCAGCGAAAGGCAGCGAAAGCGGCGACGGAAAAGAACCCGAGGCTCGATTCCCTTCACCCGCTCCAACTTCTGCAACTACCTCATTTACAAGTAGTTAATTAATGGGAAGTAAATCTCGGGCACGCCAATGGGAAGTTTTTTGGGAAGTAACAAATACGGAAAACGCCCAGAAAGCGGTTTTTTCCCAATGTTTCCTTTGCTCTTGTTTCCTCCCAATTGGGAAGTCGGACTCTCGATTCCAACTTCGGAGAATCGAACTTCTTGCGCCCTCGCCACCGCCGTTATTGCCACTGCGGCGTGGTCCCCTACAGGGAGGACACAAAGCGAACAGTTTCTGTCGCACGCGGCCAATCCCCGGCAAATGGTCTTGCTCCGCGATCACTCGCAGCTATACAACTGTAATAGTTGAAACCCAGACTCTATCTTGAAACGACGGTGCCAAGTTACCTCACTGCTTGGCCCAGTCGGGACTTGATTCGAGCGAGTCATCAGCAGATCACTCGCGAATGGTGGGAGAACCGTCGAAAGCATTTCGATATCCATATTTCCCAATTTGTGATTGATGAGGCTTCCGCTGGGGATGTGCAAGCCGCAGCAGACCGGATTGCCATTTTGAAGGAATTTCCGCTGCTGGATATCACCGAAGAAGTGGACGAGATCGCGACCGAATTGTTGAATCGTCTGTCGTTGCCACCTAGAGCTGCCACCGATGCAGCCCACATCGCTCTTGCAGCCGTCCATGAGATGCATTTCTTGCTCACATGGAACTGCACCCATATCGCAAATGCGGAGATGGCGCAGGATATCGAACAGGTCTGCTCTGACTTCGGTTTGGAATGCCCAGTCGTTTGCACTCCTGAAGAACTGATGGGAGGTTGATATTATGTTGAAAGACGAAATCGTTGAAGAAGTCCGAAGAATTCGGGAACAGCAAGCTGCGAAGTTGAATTTCGATCTTAAAGCGATATTAGCCGATGCGCGAGATCGCCAAAAGCATTCCGGACATCGTGTAGTGTCGTTTGCAAAGAAGCGCGACAAGGGCCGCTGAATGATTCTTTTGCGAATCACGGTGTTCTTCGTTTGGCAGACACCACCTTCAATTACTCACCGTCGCCACGATCTTTCTTCATCCTCCGTTGAAGATCCCCCCAGATCTTCTTCGTTGCTTTGTCTCTTTCACCTTCCGAGACATCAAGACCCTGGGTTGCCTGTTTCGGCTCGGAACCAACGGTTGAAGCCGCCCGTTTGGCT
>CAMAWP010000314.1 GCA_945861765.1 Akkermansia muciniphila
TGCCCAAGTTACCCGCACCAATGTTGTCTCTAGGAAAAGCCAACAGAAACCGATTGAAGAACCCACGCCGAGGTCGTGACTGACAAGCAGTTACGCCGGACAATGTGCTGGGAATTTACTGTCCGGCAATGGGGGAAGATGAGTCTGACGCACGCCAGCACGCGGTGATTCGTACGTTGGCCGAAGGAGGACAGTTACAGGAATCGGCCCGGGAGTATGGAGCCAGCGCCTCATGCTTCAGCTCAGTCAAGAAGGGCTTAGCAAAGCAAGTAGAAGAATTCTGGGGGCCATCGGCGATTGCGGAGGCGATGCAGGAACCGGCATGGAAGGATGGCATTCACGCCGGGAGAGAGAGACAAGCGTGTCGTTGGGAACGGAACGCCGTGATGGGTGGGTAGTCGCGGAAAGAAGGGACTGCAAAAGTGGCAGCCTTCTTTTAGCTGTCAGGTGGTGGTCGGAGGAACTTGGGCTGACTTATTTTTAGCCACCCGGTGATAACGGCTGGTTTACAGACCGCAACGTAAGACAGGAGTTGGATGCAATTTGCTTTTGTGCGCGCATACGTCATATCCGTTGAAGAATTTTGCCCGGAACCGGCAGTAGCGGGATTCGCCATGCGTACAGTGACAAGACTTATGCGCGCTTATCGCAGAGCTTCATGATGCCAAGCTACGCGCGCTTTCGCACACAAAGGCACCGCCAGGCGACGCGAGCGAGAACCGAATTGCCATCTCCCGGATCGGAGAGTCGAAGATAGCCCATCCTTTCAAAGGTGGGATCGCGTCGTAGATACCCCAAGTTCCGAAGGGACGATTGACCTATTCTCAAACCTCCATCCAACAGCTCGAATCCTTCTGAACATGACGCTATCAAACCTAACCCATTATGCTCAAGAAAGCGCCTCGCGCAGCTTTGCCGCAAGCGCTCCTCCAGTGAACGGCTTCGCGATGAAATGAGCGCCACCATCCAGAACTCTCTCACGAGCAATGACGCCCGCCGAATGGCCTGACATGTAGATACATTTTAATTCCGGACGCGATCCTTTGAGGCGTTCGTGAAGCTCGCGTCCATTCATTTCAGGCATGATGACGTCCGTGACCAGGATGTGGATCACGTCCAAGTTTTCCTCGGCCAGAAGGATCGCTTGCTGCGGTGTGTTCGCCGTCAGCACTTTGTAGCCGAGAGATCCGAGCAGCATCTTGGCAATTGTCAGAATCGACTGCTGATCATCGACCATCAACACCGTTTCCATCGCTTTCGGCGGGCTCGACAAGAACGGCGGTTCGATGAACTCATGCATGGAGGTTGACGTTGCGTTTGAGACAATGCGGACGAGCAGTTCGTCTGGGCTTTGCTCAGTCGGTCGGTCCGACGCGGTCTCCATTGCCTTTCGGGAAGCTGCTTGGTTTCAAGAACCTTGGTCTCCATTGCCTTTCGGCTTCGTTCGCTTTCCTGACCAAGGGATGGCCTACGCTGGGCATCTCCGCATGAGTCGGGTCTCCATTGCCTTTCGGCTTCGTTCGCTTTCCTGACCGATTGCACGCGCAGCAGGCTTTGGGCGCGGAGTCTTTAGGTCTCCATTGCCTTTCGGCTTCGTTCGCTTTCCTGACAAAACGTCAATGAAACGATGGGCAGTTCCAGCGTTGACGAGTCTCCATTGCCTTTCGGCTTCGTTCGCTTTCCTGACTTGGGAGTTAAATGAGAGTCTCTTGTGAGACTCGAAAGTCTCCATTGCCTTTCGGCTTCGTTCGCTTTCCTGACGGAAAGCAATAATCCAGTAACAATAATCGGTTTATGTTTGTCTCCATTGCCTGTCGGCTTCGTTCGCTTTCCTGACGGGGCTGGATCCCAACAGCTAACTAGTTCCCCGAAGCGTCTCCATTGCCTTTCGGCTTCGTTCGCTTTCCTGACGCAGTGTCGGAGGACGGCTCTTATGAAAAGCCGATTTTTCGTCTCCATTGCCTTTCGGCTTCGTTCGCTTTCCTGACTCAGTCCCGGAGATGGTTGGACAATGGACGTTGGACAAGGTCTCCATTGCCTTTCGGCTTCGTTCGCTTTCCTGACTTTGCGAGGTCGTTATCCTGCCAGACGGCAGCTTTGAGTCTCCATTGCCTTTCGGCTTCGTTCGCTTTCCTGACATGCAGTCGGCTTGGCTTTACGAATGAACAAATCAGCGAGTCTCCATTGCCTTTCGGCTTCGTTCGCTTTCCTGACGGATTCTATTCTATCTCCCCTAACTTGGGGAATGCGGTCTCCATTGCCTTTCGGCTTCGTTCGCTTTCCTGACAAAAGTAAAAAGTTATGGCAACACAAATTCAAGTTGAAAAGTCTCCATTGCCTTTCGGCTTCGTTCGCTTTCCTGACCGCGTTTGGATTCCATCGTTACCCTTCAATGTCAAGTCTCCATTGCCTTTCGGCTTCGTTCGCTTTCCTGACCTGGTTACGTTGGTCGGTGGCGCGCAAGTGCGCGTTACCGTCTCCATTGCCTTTCGGCTTCGTTCGCTTTCCTGACTGCGCGCACTGTTTCGGTGTCGCGGAAGCAAGGGCGTCTCCATTGCCTTTCGGCTTCGTTCGCTTTCCTGACGAGGTAAAGGCGGTTAGGAACCAGGAAACAGCTTGGTTCTGTCTCCATTGCCTTTCGGCTTCGTTCGCTTTCCTGACTGCACCCCAGCGACTTGACGAGACTTCCAAAGGTTGATGTCTCCATTGCCTTTCGGCTTCGTTCGCTTTCCTGACCTTGCCCCAAAATCCTGATCCGCTCGTTTGGCGGCGATGTCTCCATTGCCTTTCGGCTTCGTTCGCTTTCCTGACCTAGTCAAGGCAACGGGCTGTTTTTTAATTAACGAAAGTCTCCATTGCCTTTCGGCTTCGTTCGCTTTCCTGACCCCTCCCTTGTAAACCATTATGTCGCACAAGGTCAAGCGGTCTCCAGGTCGCGAGCCTAAATTTTGATCGCACGGCACGACTATGAATCTTGAAAAAAGCCTGAAGTCTTGGCCAACGCTCTGAATATCAAAGCCTTCGGAGTTAGGTCGCGACCCCCCCGTTTTTTGGTGGTTAGGTCTCCCGACCCAAGAGATGTCTAAACGAGGTAGCATACCACTTTCTCTGAGCAAACCATGGTTCCTGCCGTAAGCGTTTCCTTGGCGCTACGGGCATCAATTCTGTAGCTTACGAGCCGGTCTTCCTTTGCATGAATCACCTCCAGCAGCTTGAGCCAGAAATCAGTGAACTCATCTTCGTCGAGCCGGCATTCAAAAACGCTGTACTGAACTCGCACGCCATAGTCCTCACAGATTCGCGCCACGCGCGCCAGACGTTTGGGATCACAGATATCGTAGGCGAGAAGAGTCAACATTTCACCGGCTCCCGGAGCGGATTTCTCGTAGGGCACTTGAGGGAAGGCTTCATGCCACCAATTCATTTAGGAGTTCTGATTTATGATTTACGAATTGCCTGGGTGAAATGGTTTTGCTGACCTGGATCCATCAAAGGAAGTATGATGGACCGCGAGGAATTGAGATCTCGGACGAAACAATTTGCGTTGCGTGTCATGAAAATGGCGGATGCGCTCCCGCGAACTGCCAAGGGCCGAATTCTTGCAGACCAGATCCTTCGGTCGGCCACTTCCGTGGCTTCCGGATACCACACCGCTTGCCGAGGCCGCAACCGGGCCGATTGGATCGACAAGATCGGCTGCACGCTCGATGAGGCAGATGAAACGCTTCTCTGGCTGGAGTTGATCGAAGAAGACAGGGTGCTGGCGGTACCCCGACTCGCATCCATCAAACAGGAAGCCAGCGAGCTGACCGCCATTTTCACCGCCATCCACAAATCCTCCAAATCAAAATTCATAAATCAGAACTCATAAATTCTTGTTCAGTTCATGAGGAACGGCTCGAATTTTTCCGGGTGCTCGAGCGCGGCTTTAAACATCAACGCCTGTTGTTCCAACTGCTGTCGCAAGGTGGTGCGGTGTCCAACGGATTCAGAGAGGAATTGCCGCTCCATCCGCCGCTCATACTGAAGGAAGAACTTTTTCCGGCCTTCTTCGTTGAGATAAACACCGCCGTTCCCGGGCTCGAAATGTCCGGCGCTCAAAATCTGGTGGCTGAAGAGGTCCAAGGCCAGCGCCTCGACCAGCACGGGCCGGAACGGCTCCATGAGATCGAGGGCCAGCGACCACCGGCCGTTCTCGGTGGTGTGGAGCAGACCGAGGGCTGGGTCCAGACCGTGCGCGTGCAGAAAGCAGACGGCTTCGTTATAAAGAACGGTGGAACAAAAGGAGATGCAGGCGTTGACAGGATTGAGCGGCGGACGGGTGCTGCGCCGTTCGAACGGAAAATCCGCTGGAAGAAAGCCGGACCAAGTTTGAAAATAGCGAGCCGTGGAGACGCCTTCATAGCCGCGGAGTTCGTCGATGGACTTGCTGTTCCGGGTTGGAGCGAAGAGAGCATCCAACCACTGGAGGGTATTTCTGATTTCTGAATTATGATTTCTGACTTCTGGTTTGGGATCGGTGGCTTCGGCGGTTTGTTTGGTCTGCAAATCAGAATTCACAGGTCCTAAATCATAATTTCTCGAAGCCGCCAGCCGCTGAATAACGCGTCGCTGGTTGTAGAGTTTGGCGATGACGATGCGGCCAGACATCTGCAAGGCAAATTCGGCATCGAGAGTCCGACGGTATTGACTGAGGCGAGAGAGCCCGTGGTGGTTCTGCGCGGGCAGGAAGCCACCGAGGAACTGTCCTGCCCAGGAGAATACCTGGATCGGGATGCCTTTTCTCAGGATAGCGGCGAGTGCGGGTGAAGTGAAATGGACGGAGTCGCTCATGATCAAGCGGTCCAGATCGCGCAATGGAATCTCCCGGAGAAGCGTTTCGCTTTCGCGGGATTCGTCCCGGCCATAGACCTCGAGGCGGTCACCCTTGAGGTGAACGCGAAGGTTGGGTTGATTGAGACAGGCGGTGGGCATGAGAGGATTTCTGAATTATGAATTATGATTTGAATCAGGTTCTGGGGCCGCCGCTGTTGGTGAATCATAAATCATAAGTGATAAATCAGAAATTCTTCCCCGTCGGTTGCCGCTAGTTCGAATGTCACGGGGGCAGGATAGACCGGATTGTGAAGTAAGAATGGATTCGGACGTCCGCGGACGTGGGCGGGATCAGCTTAGAAAAAGCACTTGAGCCGCAAAAGAACGAATAGATCGCAAAGATAGAGGAGTATTCGCAAACAGTCTTCTTCGCCTAACGGATGTGTTTGAAGAGCGTCGGTCCTCATTTCTCTTTGAGTTCTCTGCGCTCTCCCGTGGCTAATCAACTGCCGGATTTTCGTTCATGGTTTGAGAAAGATGAGAGGCCCGGGCATATCGAGAGAAAAGCGGCCGCGCGCGGGAAGGCAGGTGGCAAGCGCAGCGGCATCGCCGCCGAGTGATTGAATCTTTTCGCGGAGGCTGGAGAGGGCGCGGCGGAGATCCTGTTCCTCTATCGCAGCTTTGAGCGAGTCTGTGCGGCGCCAATCCGACCAATCGTCCTTCGGAGCTTCGCGTGCAAGCTCGGTGCGGAACTCGCCGAGGGCGTCGAGGCCGTCTTTCTGCAACGCAAACGCAGGTTCGCCGTTCTTCGCGCGTTCCGCCATGAAGAGGAGCACGAGATGTTCGCGCGGTGCCAGGCGCAGTCGGCTGCCGTTGATTTCGATCTCCGGGCGGGAGCGCTCGACCGTCAGTTTCAACCCCTCGGCCACGCGGGCGCGCACCCCGGCGCGGCATGACTCGACGAGGTTCATGAAGCCTCCGGCGGGCCGGCCCAGCTCGCGCGGGAAGAGATAGCGCAGCGGCACGAATGGCACATCGGCGATCTCGATGCGGGCGGCCGCGGGATCATGGGCGGTGCCGTCCCGGTGCTTGAGCGAGCCGCCGGGCTGCGCCGGGAAGTTGAACTCGCGAAGCTGATCAAAAGGTTCGCTGACGAGCACGTGCGTGAGGCGGTCGGTGTCGCGTCCGATCAGTGAGAAGCAGGCGTAGAGCAGAGCGCTCATGGTTTTGCGCCCGCCCGCGAGCGAGGCGATCACCACCTTGTCCGGGTCCTCCACAAATCCACGCACCTGCTCAAGAATGAAGCTGGCCGCAGCTTCGTTGTCCGCGGGCGTGCGCATGTCGTCCAGCTCGACAGTGCGGCCGGAGCTGCGGTCCGACGTCGTGAAAACGCGGATGTCATCGGGCGTTGTGCCAAAGCGAAGGCGGCCGGCAAGCTCAAACCCCTCGGCCGCCAGCGACGCGCGAAAGGCATCCCAAACGGCGACGCCGCCGAAGGACGACCGGGGCGTGAACAGTTGCGCCTCCACCTCGCGGCGCCCTGCCGTGGTGGTAAGCACAACGATTCTGTGCGGCAGCAAAGGAGCTTCGCCGGTGTCGGCGGGCGGGTGCGCCAGCGCCCACAAAGTCTCGGTGATCACGGCGGGCGACATGCCGGTGACGGCGAGGAAAACGATTTCAGATTTATGATTTATGAATTCTGATTTCTGCCGGGGCGTGGTGGATTGGACTCGGCTCGGGCGCGAAGGCTTGCCCGGGAGTGTGGTGCGTTTGTTCATGGTTGGATTAAATCAAAAACAGGAGATGGTCGCGCAAGCGGTGGGAGACAGCCTCGCTAAGGACAAACTCGGCGCTGCCGTTGGGACAGGTGATGTTGGAATCAGTCATAGTGAGCAGTATTCAGGTTGATCGCCCTGATTGCAGTCCTGCGGACGTCCGAGGACGTTTCGTGGCGCGGAGCCAACAAGGCTGGAGCGCGCAGGTGTAGAGTCAAGCCACGGAGCGCGTTCGGGCGGCGGTGATGGAAATGGTGCATGGGCCTGAGTGATTCGGCATTGGAAATCAGCGCGGGCGGCGTCCGGCCAAGATGGCGGGAAGGCATTTGACGAGATCAGTCTTCAGGAGAACTTCGACCTGTGGATGCCTACTGGCGGCGAACTCCACGGCCTGTTGCGGAGGTTTGGCACTGCGCACAGCGAGGGCACAGCCCAACAATCCGCCTACTTCTGAGATTTGAAGCAAGTCTTCCCGGAGAATCTTGATGTCGCGGTCTTTCAAATCCTCGGCAACGCTCTTGAGCAACGATTCGGTATGGCGCCCGATCCCGCCTGAACCAATCAGCGCCATCCGGAGCGCCTCAATCTTGGTCTCGCCACCGACGCGGTCTTTGCAGTCAACCACCCAGAGCCGACCATTCCAGTTGAACACCAAGTCCAATTCCCCTTCGGAATTGCGGGAGTGGGGCAGCGTGGCCAGCTCAACACTGCGTCGGACTGCTGGCACATGCGCCAGCAGAGCGCAGGCAGTGCCGTATTCCAAGTTGTCGCCCTCATTCGTCTGCCGGGCAGACGGGTTCTCGATGTGAAGCCACTTGCGGAAGTCGAAGGCACCACAATCGAGACGGGTTTCGCCCTGGAGCTTCGCGGCAAGATCCTGCGGAACGACTTTTACGCCCTTCTCATTGAGGGTGAGTCGCTCGCCTTGAAACTGAACTACTTCATTACCGAACTGACAGGAGAGCAATGCGGCGGAATCCAGGTTGTTGGTGATGCCGACAGGGAGAGGCCCGGCGTGCGTCAGCATTTCGCCATCGCGCGGTTCAAACCATGTGACCACGCTGCCGCGTTCGAGATAGAACGCACGCACGCCTCGCCTCGCCACACGGCGAAACACTGCAGTAGTCATAAGCTTGTTGCCGCCTGTTAAGTTAACAACGCATTCGCCAAGATTGAGTCGGTGAGCGGCCACGATTTCGTCAAACCGGCTTTCGATCGCAGAGAAATCATCATGTGGAATCAACTCAAGTTGAGTCCCGCCTTTCGGCACCAGCCCGGATTCCTCAAAAAGACGGTTGAGCCGCTGCGCTGGTCCTTTTGATTCGGCAACATCGCCGCTGTGAAGCAAGAGAACTCGCTCGGGCTTCAGGTGGGCAACGGAAAGCACCTGCGGCCAGATCTGTTTGGAAGCGAGGGAAAGGAGGATCATGGGAGTAATTCCAAGGCGAGTCGTGACCAGAGTTCAAACCGTTCGAGAGGCCACTCACCCACGCCAATATCAGCTCGCGGCAGCCAGCGGACACCGGTCAGTTCACTACCGAATTCAGAAGAAGACCCGAAAACTTGGTGGAGGAAGACGGCACCAATATGAACCCGGCCGACCGCCGTCTGGCTTTCGTGAATCAGCCCGACGAACTGAGTTTCCCCGGGAACGGCACCGGGATATTCCTCCGCCAACTCGCGGCGCAGACCGCTCCACAAAGCTTGCCCCCAAAATCCGCATCCCATGGGCACTGACTCGGCGTCCTGCGGATTGACGTGCCCGCCCACTCCCAACGACCAAAGGCCGTGCAGGCGCTTCTC
>CAMAWP010000315.1 GCA_945861765.1 Akkermansia muciniphila
TGCGCGCATTGCGCCCTTGAACGGTGGGGCGAGACTCTCTCCGAGCTGTAGTCTCCGAGCCGGAAGCCGTCGAGCCCTGACATGATCGAGCGCCAGAAAAGGTCAGGGTTCGAGGGGACTCTCACCCCACCCAGGTTCATGGGCAGAACGCCTGGCCGTAAGCGCGTTGCAGGTGCCATCCGCCAGCTTTGATTCAAAGAAAGACCGCGTGTTCGCGGTCTTTCTTGTTACTGGATCGAAGCTGTGTGGGCGAACTTCAGGGCGAAGTTTCGTCAGGCGTTGTCGCAGGGCGGAAGTGTGATGGACCAGAGCTTATCGCCGGCAACATTCCATTGCGTGACCGTCAATTCCTCAGTGTGACCGTCGATTCCCACGGTCCCGAAGAATTGGAGGCCATCCGATGGTGGCCGGTCCGACTTCATGTTCTTCGGGATGCCGAGGAATCGCGTTTCCGGTCCGAATGTATTGTCGAGTGGCGGATGCCCGAAAGTGCCCGCATGGAGTGGGCCGCTGATGAATTCCCAGAATGGCTCAAACTCCTGGAACACGGCCTTGTTCGGGTCGTAGTAAACGGAGGCGGCATGGTGAACATCCGCAGTGAGCCAGATCGTGTTGCGAATTCGATTGTGCTTGAGGAACTGCAACAGCTCGGCAATTTCGAGTTCGCGACCCAGCGCGGGCCCGTCGCCATTGGAGCTGTTTTCGAAGTTCGCTTTTCCATCACCAACCATCAAGCCGAGCGGCATGTCGCTGCAAAAGACCTTCCAGGTGGCCTTCGACGCGAGAAGCGCTCGTTTGAGTTCATCGAGTTGAAAGCGACCGAAATAGGCGCTGGATGAGTCCATCTCGGTCTGGCGATTGGGGGAGTTCGCACCGCGATACGACCGTAGATCGAGCAAGAACAACTCAAGCGATGGGCCATACGGGACGTTGCGGAAAATGCGTTCGAGCGGATGCGGTCGGATGGGCAGGCACTCGAAGAAAGCACGGCGGGAGCGCGCCGCCAATAGCGGGACGTTCTTCTCGGTGTAACGAGTGTCGTCGAGGATTTTCCCCGGATACCAGTTATTGAGCACTTCGTGGTCATCCCACTGAAAGAAGACCGGCACTTCCGAATGGAAACGGCGAACATTCTCGTCGAGCAAATTATAGAAATGATTGCCGCGAAATTCCGAGATGGTCTCGGCAACTTTGCTTTTTGCATCAGTCACGAGATTCTTCCAAACCGTGCCATCGTCGAGCTTCAGTTCAGTTGGAAGCGGCTTGTCCGCATAGATTGTGTCCCCGGAATGAACGAAGAAATCGGGCTTGAGCCGGCGAATGGTTTCATAGGTCTTCATGCCACCGCGCGAAAGATCGATGCCGTAGCCTTGGCCAACCGTGTCTCCAGACCACGCGAAGAGGATGTCACGCTCGCCCGGTGGCGCTGTGCGAAACGAGCCTAAGACCGGTTCGGATAGAAGACCGGCGTCAGTCAGGTCCTCAAACGCGAGGCGATAGAATATTGTCTGCCCCGCCGGCAAATCTTGGACGGTAAGTTTCGCCGCGAAGTCGATGTCATCGAGGGCCGCCGGACCCCGAACCCGACGCGCATTCTGGAACGATTCGCGAGTCGAGAACTCCAGCAACATCGTGGCTGGCCGGTCGCATCGACTCCAAAAGACGGCGCTCTGGCCTATCAGATCGCCCGTGAGGGCTCCGCCGATCACCTTCGGCCGTGAGTTGACCGCGAAACCAGGAGCCTTTTGTGCGCGTAAAATT
The DNA here is from genome assembly GCA_945861765.1 of Akkermansia muciniphila. Classification (GTDB taxonomy): domain Bacteria; phylum Verrucomicrobiota; class Verrucomicrobiia; order Limisphaerales; family SIBE01; genus SIBE01. The sequence goes on from CAMAWP010000315.1 coordinate 1,762, forward strand.
TCGGGCAGCAGTCCGAAGCCGGCCATCGCGCGAACAAGTTGACGGTTAAAACAGCGACGAGAGAGTTGCATAGATTGAATCGGTATCTCAGCAAACCGAGTGGGTCACTAGCTCAACGCATGGAGCACTCTGGCAACTTACACCCCGCGACCTCGGCTGAGAAGCCAATCCTTTCAATGCGGAGGAGCCGACAAATGAGGACGTCGAAGCGGCGTGAACGCCGCGCGCCTGCTTCAGCGCGAGTTTTTTTGGGAGTAAGAGCAGGATTGGGATTACGAGTAGGATTCACCCATGCCGCTTGGGGCAACCTCGACGCGTGCATCCTCTCCCGATGCGGAAAATGATTCTCCCTCTCCATGAACCGACCCACTCCTACCCCTCCCAGGAGGGGAGCTTTGTCCCTTCCCCTCCTGGGAGGGGTAGGGGTGGGTTCAGAGTTGCCTTGCGCGCGCGAAGTCTGGGGTGGTCTCTCCCTGCGAGGAACAAGCGCGGAGAGGACCGAGAAGAGGGGAAATCCCAGCCAACCGGCCTTCTCTCCCCCCGTCCCTTCTCCTCCATCCGATGGAAGGGAGGGTGAAGTTTTGGCCCGTCCTCATTCGGGGATGCGCCCGTCGTCATTGTGCCTCCAAACTCTCTGTTGCGGTGAGCGGAGCAATGTGAGTAAAATTCGATTATGCGTTTGCGTCAGACAACCTTTAGTCCATTGCTCCGCTCCTTGGCGGTGCTTGCGCTCACGGTTTTTGTCCTGGCACAGACGATGTGTTTCATCCACTGCAATTTCGGGGGTGGACACGGCAAAAGCGACACCCAGCCTTCCTGCCACGGTTCGGCGCAGGCCAAATCACGCCAAGAAAGCCACGACACTCCCGCTCCGGCGCCCACCACGACTTGCTCGACCTTGAAGACAATGCTGGCCGGAGGCGCCGCGCCGACGCTTGTCGCTCCCCAGCTTCACACGCTTTATTTGCTCGCTCCGACTTCGCTCGCGCTGGATGCGACCGAAACACGGACGAAAGCTGCCTTCTCCCGCCAAGCTCACCTCCGCGATTGGATCTTCACGCCCGTGGTGTGCCTTGGCCCGGCGTTTCGCAGTCTCGCTCCCCCCTTCGTCGGTTAAGTTGATTTCGCACCGCGCCCGCGTGCGTGCCTGAATCAATTCCTCCGCTCGTTCCGTGTCGATTTGGTGTCATGACGTTCCGCCAAATTATGAAACGCGCCCTTCACACCCCGCCAAAAGCCGAACTCGCCGAATTAAAGGCGGCGTTCGACGAGTACGCCATCGTCGCCATCACGAACGCGCAGGGGAAAATCACCTACGTCAACGACAAGTTCTGCGCGATTTCAAAATACTCGCGTGAGGAATTGCTGGGGCAAGACCACCGCATCATCAATTCGGGCCATCATTCCAAGGAATTCATCCGGGAGCTGTGGACGACCATTGGCCGTGGCCAGGTGTGGCGCGGCGAAATCAAGAATCGAGCGAAAGACGGATCGCACTATTGGGTAAACACGACTCTCGTCCCGTTCCTCGACGCAGCGGGCAAACCCCGCCAATACATCGCCATTCGCGCCGACATCTCGGAGCGCAAGCGGACAGAGGAGGCGCTGCGCGACAGCGAGCAACGCCTTCGGGCGATCCTCGAAACTGCCGTCGAGGGCATCATCACCATGGGTGACGGCGCTCTCGTCGAGTCCATCAACCCGGCGGCCTGCCGGATGTTCGGTTACGCACCGGAGGAAATCCTCGGACGAAACGTAGGCGTCCTCATGCTTTCACCGGATCAGAAGAATCACGACGTCGATCTGGCCAATTATCTGCGCACCGGGCAGGCGAGGAACATCGGCATTGGTCGCGAAATGGAGGGGCAGCGCAAGGATGGCTCAGTGTTTCCGATGGAGTTGTCGGTAAGCGAAGTTCGGCTCGGCGACCGGAGATTGTTCACCGGATTGATCCGCGACATTTCCGAGCGCCGGGAGTTGGAGCAAGCCGTGGTAACCGCGAGTGAACAGGAGCGAGCACGCATCGAGCGGGAGTTGCACGACGGCCTCGGCCAGCAAATCGGCGGACTGCTCTTTCTGATGAACGGGCTGCACCGCGACTTGCAGGCGGCGAAACTGGCCCAAGCCGAAATCGTGGGGCAGCTCTGCACCGAACTCGGCACGGCACTCGCCCAGGCGCGCAGCCTCGCCCACGACCTTTACGCCGTGTCGGCCACGCCGGAAGGATTGGTGGAAGCACTGGAAAACCTGGCCGACCGGGTCAACGCTGAGCGACGCATCGCCTGCGTGTTCGCGGGCGAGAAGACTGTTCTAGTGCAGAACCAGGCGGTGGCCAGCCACATTTACCGCATCGCCCAGGAGGCGATGCACAACGCGCTCAAACACAGCCGCGCCACGCGAATTGACATCGAACTGCGCCGTTTCCCTCCCGGCCTGGAATTGAGGGTGCGCGACAACGGCATCGGTTTCGCCGGTCAGCCCGCGGCGCGCGGACTCGGCCTGCGCACGATGGAGCAACGCGCGAGATTGATGGGCGGGCGATTGAAGGTGCAACCGCATCCCGATGGCGGCGTCGAGGTGATTTGCTCCGTGCCCAGGGCCGTCGTGGAAAGAGGTAATCCCGGATGAAGCCGCGAACACGAACCCTTACGATTGAGAGTCACCACACCATGCCACGCAAAAAGCCAGCGACGAACTCAGCCGAGCCGAAGAAGATTCTGCTGGTGGATGACCATCCTCTCATGCGGCGCGGCCAGGCTGACTTGCTGAATCGCGAACTGGATTTTGCGGTGTGCGGCGAGGCGGGCACGGCACGCGAGGCGATGGAGGCAATTGCAAAACTGAAGCCGGACTTGGTGCTGGTGGACATGGGCCTGCCGGACAAGGATGGTTTGGAACTTATCAAAGACATTCAGGCGCTGCATCCCGGCCTGCCCGTGCTCGCGATGTCGATGCAAGACGAATCGCTCTACGCCCCGCGTGTCCTGCGCGCGGGCGGGCGCGGCTACGTGATGAAGCAAGAAGGACCGGAGCGACTGGCGGCCGCCATTCGCACTGTGTTGAGCGGCCAGGTCGCGCTCAGTCCGCGCATGTCCGCGAAGGTTCTGGAGTCGATGGTTGGCGGAACGGGCAAAGCCGATGCCGGCCCGGAGGCGAAGTTGACCGACCGCGAACTCGAAGTCTTGCGTCTCTTTGGCGAAGGCTGGAGCACGGATGAGATTGCAGGGCGCCTTCACCTCAGCCCGAAGACCGTGGACGTGCATCGGGGACACATCAAAGAGAAACTCGGTTTCAAGACCACGCCGGAGTTCACCCGCTTCGCCATCCGCTGGGTCGCATCGCAAGGCGGGCCGAGTGTTTAGCCAACGGCCAGAGAATTCCATGATGAAACGCTGCCGCAAGAAGGCGCAAAGACCGCGCACTTCTGCTCCATGTGTGGCCCGCATTTCTGCTCGATGAAAATCACCGAAGACGTTCGCAAATACGCGGCAGAGCAAGGCATCGCCGAGGAAGAAGCGTTGAAGAAGGGCATGGAAGCGAAGTCCCGCGAGTTCACGAAGAAGGGCAGTGAGCTTTACGCGAAGGCGTGAAAGGTAACTGCGCGGATGAACCTGAACGATTATGCGAATCACAAAACTTACAATTAAGAATTTCCGGTCAATCGAATCGGCTGACATTGTTCCGGCAGATTTTAACGTCTTCGTCGGCCAAAACAATCATGGCAAAACCAATCTCTTTGAAGCGATTGAATGGTTTTACAACGGAACAGGAGACATGAAGCAGATTTGTTATCTCCAAGACACAAACAAGGAGGTTTCGGTCGAGTTAGAGTTTTCTGGCATTCAGGCTGGCATCGAAGCCGTCAAGAATCCCAAAACGAAGGAATCATTTCGTAAATTCGCTGACGGACGCGACGTGATTCGTGTCATCCGCCAAAAGAAGGATGGAGGCAGCCGCGCTCTTTGGGATGAGTCAAAAGGTGAATGGACTGCAAAGAATTTTGCCGGGTTCGACAGGGCTTTTAATGATTGCCTTCCCCGATTGGAGTCTGTGGCAACGACAACCCGTTTGGTTGATGTTTCCAAGTTCAGCAAGAAAACGCCAATCGGTGAAATGCTTTCGGGTGTTCTCACCGCCATCATGGAGAAAAGCGAGACCTACCGCCAATTTAGGGACAAGTTTGACGAGGTTTTTGGCAGCGAAACATCTGACGTGCGTGTCGAGTTAAAGCGCATCGCTCGAAAACTCCAGCTTCCCATGACTTCTCAACCATGATAGCGTGAAACGCGTGAAGACCATTCCACAAGGGCTGTTGGAAAAAGCCGTTGAACGGCTGAAAGCCGAGTTTCATCCGGAGGAAATCTATTTGTTCGGTTCTCACGCTTGGGGCACTCCGACCGATGACAGCGACGTGGACTTGATGGTGATTGTCCGCGAGAGCGGTGAGAAAGCAATCCGACGGATGCAGCGCGCGCATCGCTGCTTGACCGGGATGGGTTTTTCCAAAGACGTGCTCGTTCCAACCCGCGCCCAAGTTGACCGCTACAAGCACCTGCGCGCTTCGTTGTTTCACCAGGTTCTCGCCAAAGGCCGCAAGCTCTATGGATGAGTCCACGAGGGAGCTTGTTCGCGACTGGCTGACACGCGCGAGTCACGACTTGCGTTCTTCACGCGCATTGGCATCGCTGGACGACCCGTTGCTCGACACGGCCATTTACCATTGCCAGCAAGCTGCGGAAAAATCTGTCAAAGCGTGGCTGCAATCGAACGACGATCCGTTTCCCAAAACGCACGACATTGAAGACTTGGTGGAGCGGGCTTCGGGCATCAATCCTGACTTCGGGAAATTTGCCAAGGCCGCGTCCGTGCTGACGCCTTATGCTTCAGCGTTTCGGTATCCCGGCGGTTTTGACGAGCCTATGCCGACGCGCGAGGAATTTGATGAGGCACTGCAATACGCGCAGGCCATTTACGATTTCGTGTTGAGCCTGCTCCCGGCGGACGCGCGGCCATGACGCAAATGCGGTGGCTTGGTCAGCGCGGGCAGCGCGCTAATTCTACTCCGCGTTTGAAAGCTTGATTGGCTGAAATCTGCTCGCCAAAAATCGCGGCATCAACGACAGCGTCAATGATGCAAATTGCTTTGGTGATTTGTTTGTCCGTCCCTCGCATGTCCAGTTTCCCGATGGCGCAGTTCACAGTGGATTGGAGAGAGCGGAGTTTGCGGATTGATGCTTTTCTGTTTTCATAAAATTCTTTCACACGTTGGCCATCCAAGAGACTTGAACCAGAACCCGCTCCTTTCTGGCAAATCGCAGTTTTCCACACAGCGGGTTGTTGTAGATTTCGTGGAATGGTGATTCCTGAAAATTCTTCACCACGAAAAGAAAAAATCTGTCGGCAAGCGTTGTCGCTACGGTATGTTCCTTCGGCGTTAGTGACACGTTGCCGGTTTGCTCTCTGAGTCCTTTGACCTCAACAGCCAAAAAATCTTTTGCTGTTTTATCACGCAATCGGAAATCATATCCGCAACCAAGCCGCGTTGTATTTTCCAATTCATACCCGCTGAATTCAGTTAGTTTCGGCTGGACTGATTCAAAGTATTGCTCCGCCGCAAGGCCGGTGATCAACCGCTTGGCAAAAAGTGATTCACCCTCCGCCTTCTCATCCTTGGCTTCGATTTGACTCAAAGCGTTTTCATCAAAGCCAACGAACGATTTCACCAAGCCAGTGAATGTTTCGATGTCCAAGTCTTTGTATTCCTCGAAAACATTTCGGCAATACTGGCGGAAGGGCCGCTTGTGCCAGCCCTTTCGGCGGTTGGGGAAATACGGGTCGAATTCATCACGGTAATTTTTGATTGAGGCCGGTCTTGAACCCAATGCGTAGCCGATGACATTGAACGCTTCGATAAAACTCTCGAAGCCCAGTTTCTTTAAGCCGGCAGCATCGTATTTGGAGAGATACAAGCCCGCGAGGATGAGTCTCTCTCGTGTTGCAATTGGTTGCGGATTCAAAAGCATACCTGACTTGTTCATCGCACGGCTCGCATGATATTGAATCACGCTGGGAGTGCAATTTCCAAAAGCGAGCCACCAGGCGCGACTCGTGTTTCAATTCGTGTTCCAAACTCTCAAAACTCGCCAGCCCGTGCGACGTAAATTTCGCGTCACAAACAAATCTCTTTTTCTGTTGCGCTCGATTTTCTGCTGCCAATACCGGCGATTTCCTTTTGGCCTACGCAAGTGTTTTGGGCAGCCGTGCCAGAAACATCCGTCAACGAAAACTGCGAGCCGTTCTTTGCTGAAAACAAAATCCGGTTTCCCGAGCAAAGGCAAATGCCGTCGCCACCCTTTGATTCCGTGCTTTCGGAATAATTTTGCAAGCCTCATTTCTGTGGCCTTGTTCCCTCCCGTGCATCCCGAAGTTGTGAGTGATATTGCTGGACTACCGGCCCAAGAAGGCGGATGGTGAAGGCATGGAAACAGAATTCATGCTGCAAGGACGGCGAATACAGCCCGGAGATTTGGCGTGGCTCCAGGGGTGGATCGACCTAAATC
>CAMAWP010000316.1 GCA_945861765.1 Akkermansia muciniphila
GGGACGATTGCATTCTGGCTGATGGATGGAACAAGACTTGTGGCCGGACGCTTCTTAACCACGCAGCTACCGCTGGACCTATCCGGGCGAGTAAAAGGAGTTGCGGATTTGAACAAGGACAAGCAATTGGATTTGTTGGTGGAGAGTGCTGACGGATCGCTAGGAGCGTTGTTATTGAACGGAACTCTGTTACTGGGGAAGGTGTCGTTCACTCCAACTCAGGCAAGTCCCGGATGGCACATCGTCGGATCGAGCAGAGCGGCCCGACCGTAGTGGGCGGTGTTTCCCACTGTCGCGGTGTTTTCACTTGTCCCTTGAATAGGGTTTGCACATTGTTTATCGAATGGCTGAACGAGTGATCTCCGACGTGTTGACCAAGCCTGATCCGGCGTTGGAGATGACACTGCGCCCGTCGCTTTTTTCTGAATTTACCGGACAAGCCAAAGTCAAGGAACGGCTAGAAATTGGCGTCCAAGCTGCCAAACAGCGGAACGAACCGCTCGACCATGTGCTTCTTAGCGGCCCGCCTGGATTGGGCAAGACGACATTAGCCAACATCATTGCCAAAGCGATGGGGGCCAGTATGAAGAGCACCAGTGGGCCGACGATAGAAAAAGCGGGCGACCTGGCCGGCTTGCTGACGAACCTCGAGGAAGGCGACGTGTTGTTCATCGATGAGATCCATCGCCTGCAAACGACCATCGAGGAATATCTCTATCCGGCGATGGAGGATTTCAAGCTGGACATTATCATTGATCAGGGGCCAAACGCGCGGAGCATTCGGCTCAATCTCCCTCGGTTTACCTTGATCGGCGCGACGACGCGCAGCGGACTGATCACGGCGCCATTGCTGACGCGCTTTCCGATTCGTGAGCGGGTCGATTATTATCAGACAGAGCAACTGCAACAAATTGTCATTCGTTCGGCGCGACTGTTGAATATTGAAATCGACGAAAGCGGCGCTCGTGAGATCGCGCGCCGGAGTCGCGGCACGCCCAGAATTGCCAATAACTTGCTGAAACGGGTTCGCGATTACGCGCAAGTCCGAGGGGATGGCCGGATCACAGCTCCCTTGGCCGACCTATCTCTGGCTCTGCTGGAGATTGATCAGAACGGTTTGGACGAAATGGATAAGCGCATCTTGGAGGCGATCATCGTGAAATTCGGCGGCGGTCCAGTCGGAGTCGGGTCGATCGCGGTCGTCGTAGGCGAAGAACCGGACACCATCGAAGAGGTCTATGAGCCTTACCTTATCATGGAAGGTTACCTCAATCGGACGCCGCAAGGGCGGGTGGCCACGGAGTTGAGCTATAAAAAATTGGGTTTGGCTCCATCGAGTGGAAATCAGGCGAGACTGCTTTAGTCTCGATTGAGAGGTCGGTTTTCGACAGAACCTTTGTGTCCGCGGCGGTCTGTGTCGATGCGATAGGGGAGGTCGTTCAAACGAGGATATTCACAAACTTCAGTCCATGTCAGAATTCTTTGCATCTGGCGGCAGGGCCGTGAATCAAGTTCGTTCTGAGAAAGAAAAAAAATGACAACTGGCGTGGAATCCATTTAAGTCTTCGTCCATTTATGCCGAGACGCAAAGACATCCATTCCGTACTGATTATCGGGGCCGGGCCAATCATCATCGGCCAGGCGTGTGAGTTTGATTATTCCGGCACGCAAGCTTGCAAGGCTCTGAAGGAAGAGGGTTATCGAGTCATTCTCGTGAACTCAAATCCCGCCACCATCATGACCGACCCGGAATTCGCCGACCGCACCTACATCGAGCCGATTACTCCAGAGTGTGTGGAGAAGATCATCCTGCGCGAAGTCGAAGAAATGAAGCGGCTTGGAGCGCAGGGAAAACTCGTGCTTTTGCCAACCCTGGGAGGCCAAACGGCTCTGAACACTGCCATGGCGTTGTGCCGGTCCGGGGTCTTGGAAAAGTATCAAGTGGAGATGATAGGAGCCAATGCTCAAGCGATTGAAAGAGGCGAAGACCGGCAGATTTTCAAGGAGCGAATGATTCAGATCGGCTTGGATGTCCCGGTGAGCGGCTCGGCACATAACCTTGCGGAAGCCCGCGAGGTTGCGGAGCAGATCGGACGGTTCCCGCTGATCATTCGGCCTGCCTTTACTCTGGGTGGGACAGGCGGTGGCATTGCCTATAATCGCGACGAATTCGAAATATTGGCCAAGCGTGGGTGCGAACTTTCGCCGGTCTCCGAAATCCTGGTCGAGGAATCGCTGCTCGGGTGGAAGGAATATGAAATGGAGGTCATGCGGGACAAAGCGGACAATTGCGTGATCATTTGCTCGATCGAGAATTTTGACCCGATGGGGGTCCACACAGGCGACTCGATCACCGTGGCCCCGATCCAAACCTTGACCGACAAGGAATACCAAATCATGCGGGACGCTTCGTTTGCCGTCATTCGAGAGATTGGGGTTGAGACGGGCGGCTCGAACATTCAATTTGCGGTGAACCCGGACAATGGGCGAATGGTGATTATCGAGATGAACCCGCGCGTCTCCCGTTCGTCCGCTTTAGCCTCGAAAGCAACCGGGTTCCCTATCGCCAAGATCGCCGCCAAGCTCGCCGTCGGTTATCTGCTCGACGAGATCAGAAATGACATCACGCGTGAAACGCCGGCCAGTTTCGAGCCGACCATTGATTACGTCGTCACCAAAGTTCCTCGCTTTGCCTTCGAGAAATTTCCGCAAGCTGATCCGACCTTGAACACGCAGATGAAGTCTGTGGGCGAGGCGATGGCGATTGGCCGAACGTTCAAGGAATCGCTGCAGAAGTGCCTTCGTTCGCTCGAAATCGGGCGAAGCGGTTTGGGCGGCGACGGGAAGCCTTGGCGCATCGGTAACGAAGTCTATGAAGACCGCGCGATTCTTCCGCGCGATGTCATCACCCGAAAGTTGAGCGTGCCTAATGCGGAGCGGATTTTCTTTATCCGACATGCGATGCGGGCCGGATTCAGCCTCGAAGAAATATTTGGGTTGACCAAAATCGACCGATGGTTTCTGACGCAAATTAAGGAGATTGTCGATTTCGAGGAAGAACTGGCCGGAGCGCGTTAGCCGAGTTCTCCTAGCCCCAGGCATGGTTGCCGCCATTGCCGCGTAGAAGGGCCCGCGTTGAAGAGAAAAGGAAACAGCGCACTATTCGAGACAACGCGAGCTCAGCCAACACGACCTCCTTTCATCTCGCGAGGTCAATGGTATCAGGGTGCCCGCTTCAAACCGAAGTGTTCTGACACGAGGTTAAATAATTGATCCACGCCGTTCAGAGCGCCGATGCTGATGGCCTGGCCGATGATGAGTTGAGGCATGCTTCCATTCGTCATGAGACGCCGGTTCGCATCGTAAATGGCGACATTGGTTTGGATCTGGCTCTTCACCCATCCATTGGTTAAAGCAGCCTCAAGCTTTTCCCGGCCGACCAAGTTCTCGGCATATTGCTTCACTGCGGGTACCAGCAAAGGGGGTGATGGGGCAAAGACCCAGGAGTCAAATTGGGCGAAAGCCTTGGGATCAGCGCGCCACACTGCCAGTCCAAGTCGAGCGTACTCGCACGCGTTTGCATGGGCGCTCGGCGTTCGCGTCATGAGGTAATTGCAGTTCGCATCCAGCGGCATGGGCAAGGTAACAATGGCGAGGTGGTTGCTAAAACGTTGCTGAACTTCCAACAACATGCCGTGCATATCACGGCAATGATGGCAGGTGTAATCGAATAAACTGACCATGATGTTCGAGGCGGCCGGCGAACCCATCATTGGCATTTCATCCAAAAGGAGTTGGAATTTCCCGGCATGGAGCGCCAGTTTTCTCGGTTCGTTCTTTGGCGTCTCCACTCGAGCAGACGATGCAGCCACGGATCTCACTTGGTGACGTTGCTGTTTCGTGACCAACACTTGCCCCGCCATAAGAATCGCGACGCCAAGCACGCCGACGAGCGCAAGCTTGTTTCGCACGGCGGGGTTCAGGGCGAGGACCGTTGCGGGTCGCTTGGGTTTCGTGTTGACCGGTTGGATGGGAACATTTTTTAAGAGGATGGCGGCGGCGATGAGACCACTCGCATGGGCAGCCATGCAAAAAGGACAGAAGCTTTTCAAGACGAACAACTGCAAACCGATGAACCATACAGCCGCGCCCGTCATGGTCACCGATAGAATGATGATAAGAGTCCACGCGACCTTCTGGCGCGCCACGAGCGCGCTTTGCCGTGCTGAGAAAGTCGCGGTGAAAATTCCAAGATACGTCAGCAAAGCCGGGATGCTCACAGGAATTCCAAGCCAATACGCCCAACGGCTTTGCATTACGTGATCGCATCCAGATTCGGGCCCGCACCCAGCCAAGGACCCGCCACTAAGTGATGCCCACGCCAGATAGCCCGCCATGGCGATGGCTACGAGCAGGAACGCTCGAGCGCAGTTGATCTGTGTGTTCCGTGGTTGGGGAAGCTGCAGTTGCGCAACGTCCGACTTTGTGCTCGGTGGCTTGCTCACCGATTTCATCTCAGTTTTCTTCTTTGATTTCGAACTCATAGGGAGCGAATTGCATTTCTTGCAGTGGAAACCAGTCGAGTATCTCAGCGTGCCGTTGGGCAAAATCGACTGCTCGCCTGTGTCTTACTTGTATTTCAGCAGTCGCCGTCGCGCGAGCTTCTTTTTGGCCGATTCATGATTGAACAGCAATTCACATTTTCACCCAGGAACCTGGCTCTACTGGCCGCGCTAAAGTTAGGACATTTTGGCAGGGATCTCCCGGAGGGAGATTCGAGAATAGCCCGGCAGTTCACTGCCGGGTTGGATTGGCGATTGCATAAGTCCCGCAGGGACGGCTGAATCCCCCTCCATGTCATACGGCAGATTTTGTTCTTTGAGCACATCGAAAAGTGACCCTTCAGGAGGAGATCATCGCGTTGCTAAAGAAACACAACATCGAGTACGACGAGCGGTATTTGTCGGAGTGATTCATCGGTTGACAGCGGCTCGGGCTTCAGTGCATGGTCTTACTACTCCATCGACAGGTCATGCATTTGGCCCGAGAGCAGCGGTTTCAGTTTTTGGGCTCCATCGTCGTGAGGGTGCGTGGTGGCTTTTGCGAATCGAGTTAATTGTCAACGAGAGCTGCTAGCTCCAACGGACTTGGGACAACAAATTGGAGCATATGAAATAAATTGAAATAAATTTTCCCATCGAGCGTCCAACAGTCTCCGGACAGACATCGGTGTTATCGCTTGTTGAACAATGAGTTTATGGCGGCCAGTTCCAGACCAATATTTAACGGGGTTCATCGCCAGTTGAGGCTGCATTCCATGCGCCTGGGACAGGATTGGCAAGTTGAAGTGAGGCCACTTTCCTTGACTCACCAGCCTCCCAAATTTATCCATATCAAAGACCCAATACCTCCATCTAAAAATGAACGAGAACACAAACCCGCTGCCCCAAACCTCCCGCCGCCAGTTCCTTAAAACGTCCTCGGCCGCTGCTCTCGGTGGAATTGCCGCAGCGAATTTGAGCTTCCCTGAGAGATCGTTCGCTCAAAACAGCGACACGATTCGTGTCGGTCTGATAGGCTGTGGCGGTCGAGGGACAGGTGCCGCGAATCAGGCGCTGAACGCAGACAAAAACTTGATCCTCACTGCCGTGGCGGATGTGTTCCCCGACAAGATCAAAGGGAGCTTGGCCACGCTGAAGAAAGGATTGCCGGATAAAGTGAACGTCGAGCCGGGGAGTTCTTTTATCGGTTTGGATGCGTATCAAAAAGTCATCGACAGCGGTGTGGACCTGGTCATTTTGACAACTCCGCCCGGTTTTCGCCCCCAACATCTCAAGGCTGCCATCGATGCTGGCAAACATGTGTTCTGTGAGAAGCCCATGGCCACGGATGCTCCGGGGCTCCGTTCCGTGCTGGCTAGCGTGGAAGAGGCCAAGAAGAAGAAGCTCGCACTCGTGGCGGGTTTTTGTTGGCGCTACGACTACGCCCGACGCGAGATATTTAAGCGAATCCACGATGGTGCCATTGGAAATATCCGGGCTATCTATGCTACTTATTACACCGGTCCAGTGAAGCCGATGCCTCCAGCGAACACGCGTCCAGCCGGCGTCACGGACGTGGAATGGCAATTGCGGAACTGGTATAATTTTGTCTGGCTTTGTGGCGATGGCCTGGTGGAACAGGCGGTGCATAGCATCGATAAAATCGCTTGGGCGATGAAAGACGTTCCACCACTGAAAGCGGTCGCGGTTGGCGGTCGTCAAATCCCGAATAATCAAGGGAACATCTACGACCACTTCGAGATCAATTACGAGTATGCGGATGGAGTTCGGGCTTTCTTGGGCTGCCGCCAACAGACTGGCTGTTATAGCGAAACCAGAGATTACTTGATGGGGACGAAAGGCCTTGGAAACATCGGAGGGCGGAGAACACCGGTGGAAATCACGGGCGAAAAGAGCTGGGCTTACGAAGGCCCTAATCCCGACATGTATCAAGTGGAGCACGATGAGCTCTTTGCGTCTATTCGTGCTGGCAAACCTATCAACGATGGCGACCGGATGTGCTCAAGCACGTTGATGGCGATCATGGGACGCATGGCCGCTTACACTGGGCAGGAAGTTACTTGGGAGCAGGCGCTCAACTCGGAGGAACGCCTCGTGCCGGAGAAGCTCGACTGGAACATGAATCTCCCGATCGCGCCGCTGGCCATGCCGGGGCGAACACGATTTGTTTAGAGTCCGATAATCTGATGCGCCGCGGCGGTTGCGGTGCCAAAAACGACTAACATCCCATTCCATGAACAATCATTTGAATCGTCGCGATTTCTTGAAGGTCAGCAGCGGTGCTGCGGCCCTTGCTGCGCTGAGCCCGGTTGCCTCAATAGCCGCCGAAAAGGAGCTATTGCAAGGCAAGAAACGCTCACTGAAAAAGGGCATCATGTATGCAACGGTGGGAGTCAAAGGCTCCGTTCTTGAAAAGTTCAAAGCAGTGAAAGAGGCAGGGTTCGATGGCGTCGAACCGATGGGCGGCATGGACCAGGAATCTGTCTTGAAAGCGCAGGATGAAACGGGATTGCAGCTCCCGAGCGTTTGTTGCCATACGCATTGGGCCAAACCGCTTTCTGACCCGAACCCGACCGCACGCGAAGTTGGATTGGAAGGCCTCAAAACCTCGTTGCGCGACGCCAAACGCTACGGCGCTACGTCCGTCCTGCTCGTTCCTGCGGTCGTTACAAAGGAGGTTTCCTACGCCGATGCTTACACACGTTCGCAGGCGGAAATCCGCAAAGCGCTTCCGCTAGCCGAAGAACTTGGCGTCAAGATAGCCATTGAAAATGTTTGGAACAGATTTCTCGTGAGTCCGCTCGAAGCCGCTCGTTACGTCGATGAGTTCAACAGCCCGTGGGTTGGCTGGCATTTTGATATTGGCAATGTCGTTAAGGACTGCTGGCCCGAGCAATGGATACGGATTCTCGGAAAGCGCATTCAGAAACTTCACATCAAGGAATACAGTCGTACCAAGGCAGACAAAGAAGGGCCGGGAGCAGGCTTCAGAGTGCCGTTCCTGCAAGGCACAAATGATTGGCCTGATATTATGAAAGCCTTGGATGAGATAGGGTATCACGGCTGGGGGATCGCTGAACAAGGCGGCGGCGGCACCCTCGAAGGTCTGAAGGAACTCTCGGAACAAATGGACCGCATCTTCGCGAGTTGAGCCCGGCAGCCCAGGCGTTAAGCGTGGAGAAAGCACTTGAGCCGAAAAGAACGCATAGATCGCAAAGACAGAGGGGTTTTCGCAAACAGGCTCCTTCACCAAACGAGTGAGTTTCGAGAGCCTCTGTCCTCGCGTCTCTCTGAGTTCTTTTGTGGCTAATCACCTCCCAGATTTAGGTTGAAGCGTCCGGCGGCAACGCGGTGCATCCCGAGGTTGTTGGTGAATGGGGACGATCGCTGGACATCGCGGAGCGATGATTTGACGGTAGCCGTGGGTTTCAACCCACGGAATGAGCCGGGGGATCTCAAGAGTCGCGAAGCGACGATTGATCCCCCGGAGATTTGGCGATCTGTAAAGGGGTCGGAGATGACTAATGGTGCATTCGTCCTCATTCTTTCGATCTGAGCCGTACTGCATTGGCCGCAGTTCGCCAATGCCCCATCTCCAAGCGCCTGCTGATCCACGTCCATGTCATCGTTGTCTCTTCACGCAATCGCGCGGCCATCCGGGCTTTCTTCAAATCCCCTTTCCGCCGCCTTTTCAACTCGCCTTGCG
>CAMAWP010000317.1 GCA_945861765.1 Akkermansia muciniphila
TCGAGCATGTCAGGGCTCGACGGCTTCCGGCTCGGAGACTACAGCTCGGAGAGAGTCTCGCCCCACCGTTCAAGGGCGCAATGCGCGCACAAAGTTCGGGGTGTTCTCATTTTGGCCCAGGGCACCTTCCGTTCGCCGTATGTAGTCCCGGCTTTAGCCGGTTTTCGCGGGGCGACCGGCTAAAGCTGGGACTACATACCTTCCAAACTGCGAATTGCTGGCTCTGTTGCCTTACTCATCGTCACCCATTTCCCATTTCGGATAGACCTCGGGCCTCAGTTCTCCCCGACGGATCAGTTCTTGAAGATCGCGGATGATGGTGCGGCGAGCCACCCGGAATTCACGAGCCAACGCGGAAACGTTGGGACGGTCTTTCGTCAGACTCACGATTCGCCGGATTTCCGTTTGGCGACTCAGACGATCCGTTGAACGACTGAAGAGCGATTCGGCGTCCACCCGCTTGGAACGTTCCAAAGCTTCGAATTGGCGGACGACCTCCGACTCGCCACATTCCTTGAGCGCGACCTCCACGGTTTTTGCGAGCTCGTTTACGTCCACAGGTTTCGTAATGCAATAGTGCGCGCGGCGCGGTCCCTGGAGGGCATGGATTTGTTGATGGACCTCCAAAGCTCCCGACACAATGACGATAGGGACATACGGCACCAATTCCTTCAACTCAGGAAGATAATCGAGTCCGAGCTGTCCATCGGCCAAAACGTGATCGAGAATGATCAAGTCGGGCGTTTGATGCGCGATGGCGCTAAGCGCCTCACTACCGGTGACAGTGCGGGTGAGTTGGTAAGGAGCCAGCGCTTCCTCATAGATCTCATATTGAAAGTCATCATCCTCAATGATGAGAATACGCGGTTTGTTCATGTTTCGGGCTCCAGCCCAATTAACTCCAAGTCGTCAGTGATATCAAGATCCGAGTCGCAACAACCTGCCAACGTAGGCACTCGAAACAACCTGCGAGCTAACTTCTGACAGGAATAACAACGCTAAATGTGCTTCCCTTTCCGGCTGTCGATTTCACCTTTAAGCCATACCCCATCTCCTTGGCCAGTTCGTAAACCATCGAGAGCCCGAGGCCGGTGCCGCGCCGCGTCGAGAACGCTTTGGTCGTAAAGAAGGGTTCGAAGATCCGAGATAAGACATCCGGCGCAATCCCGCTACCGCTGTCCTGGACATGAACATAAACATAGTTGAGAGCTTCCACCGGAGAGAGAGATATATTCTCTGGTAAAATATTCATCTGGCCGGTTTTCAGGCGGATCTCTCCTTTGCCCGACATGGCATCGGCTGCATTTAGAATCAGGTTAAGCAGCATTTGCTGGAGTAATTCCTTCACACCTAGGATGGACGGCAAAGAGGGCGCAGACTCGAACTGAATGGTGACTTCATGCAGAAATGGATCGCCCAATACTTTGATCGTATCCTCGACCACTGAATTAATATCGCAAAGAATGAAATCCTGCTCCGTGACTCGGCTGATACCCAGCATTGATTTGACGATCCCCGCGCCCTGATCGACCACGGTCTTAATGCGACTGACCCGCGTCCGAACTTTGTCCTTGTCCTCGACGTGGCTTTCGATGATTTGGGCCGATCCTTTGATGATGGAGAGAATATTGTTGAAGTCATGAGCGATCCCTGCCGCCAGTGTGCCGAGCGCTTTCATCTTTTGGCTATGCAGCAGCTCTTGGTTTGCCCGCTCCAGTTCCCGAGTTCTCAGAGCGACGATCTTCTCGACTTCGGCATAGCTACGGGTGAGTTGCCAATGTCGGTTAACGGCCAGCCCCGCAAAGAACAAAACTAAAACCAATCCACAAATCAAAACCACAATCAATCGTGATTCCTTGTACCAGGGAACGATGATGGAAAACTCGACCGAGCCGGAAGATGTATCGGCATTCCAATTCCGATCCATGGAGCGCACCTCAAAGCGATGCTTCCCGGCGCCTAAACTTTCGAACGTCTTAGCCATCACGTTTGTGTAAACCGACCATTGCCCCTCATCCAGACGATAAGAAAAAAGGAGGCGGTTGGCCGGAGTATGATGCCATTTATCCGCCGCACTGAAGAGGACAGTCACCGGACCTTCAATCAAAGGCCTCTCCGCATTTTCCACAACGGGGATGAATGTCTTGGGCGGGCTCACATCGGCATCCGGATGGTACAGGCTGATGCCACGCGTGGTGCCTGCCCAAAGACGCCCTTGATGGTCCTGTAAAACCCGGGATAGTGCCGGGCTCGCAAGGCCCTCCTCCACTCCATTGATAACCCACCATCCGTTGGAAAAGCTGTGCAAGCCGCGGGCTGTCGCGATCCAGATTTTTCCGTCCTTCCCTTTCGTCATGCTATTGACTCGGTCCATGCCAGAGCGGATGACCGACCAAGATGTTCCGTTGTACTCCTGGATATTGTCAGTTCCACCGCACCAGACTTTGCCGTTCCCAACGTCCAATAAGCAAAATACCCGCTCCTCCACAAAGCCGTTCGAGGGACCGAATACTTGCAATTGATCGTCTCGCACGACACCCAGGCCGCCGGCGCCGCCGAGCCATACATCTCCATTTTGCGTCACCGTCAGAAAAAACAACTCACCACCCAGATTCCAGTCGGACTGCGACTCGATGACTCCGCTGAACTCATTGCCATCGAATTGTTCCAGTAGATAGGACTCAGAAAAATCACGCTGGCTGGTTTGCGCGCAGACCTTTCCTGATTTTGCCTGGCCGATAAATTTCACTCGCCGCCCTGCCGGATGCACTACGTAGCTGAACTCCTCTCGGTCAGGATCAAAGAGAAGCGGTCGCTCGCGGGCCGCGATCGCCAGGCGACCATCCGGCAATTGATAGAGCGAATCGGTGGTCTGAAATTCTGCTTCAAAGCCCTCGGGCCACTTGATCTTCTGCCATCGTCCGTTGGCGAACCGAATCAAGGAATCGGTGCTGGCAAACCACAGCCTGCCTTTCGAATCCTCGACCAACGCATGAACCAGGGAGTCGATCTCTTCGATTTCACGGGGCGTTCGCCAAGTGAATGGCGAGTAGCGAACTAGTCCTTCCGAAGTAGCGAGCCAAAACACACCGTTGGTTTCCGTCACGACGTCTTTGTACTGTCCGACCCAGTTTCGTTCTTTGCTCAGCGTCATTCGAGGATCGCGCTCGAAGCGCAGAAGCGAGTTGATCGTGAACGCCCAAGTCGCATCATCCCAGCCAGGCCAGGCTTGCGCGATGCTCTCGCCTGGCACCGGGCGGCGATTCCACGAACCAAGATCAGACTGCACGAGCAGTCGGTAATTATTCGTAAAGGAATCCGTGGCGACAGTTGTGATCTCGCCAAGGTGATTCTCGAAGGGTCGTTGCAGGTTTTCGACATCGCTGATGAGATGTTCTTCCCAAGGAGAATCGGCGCTTAAGGAGCGGAGCGGTCCGAGTAATTTGCCTAATCCCTTGGTGCCAGTGATCCAAACACCGCTGTCACCGCGCGCCTCCGCCATTTCTCGGAACTTGCCCAAACTTGTGTCGGAGACCCTTCTGATCACCACGCTTTGCCGGCGGGCAGAGTCATACTCAACCAGGCTGTCTGAAGTCAAAAAGAGGATATGATCCCTCTGCGCTGGAAGAAGGGGAAGTTGCCGAACCTTGCGCCGGGGATTCGACTGAATCTCACTCCTAATTTCTGCAACAGGATGCCGAACCCATTGACTGCCGTCGTGGACTAACAGGCCTTCATCGTAAAGGGACCACAGTTGCCCGGTCAGGCTTTCATAAATCGCAAAACTGTTCGTCCCCGGCGAAACAAACGTGTGAATGCTGTAGCCATCGAAAACACTCACCTCATTCACATCGCCATGCTTCATCCAGACGTTGCCGCGAGGGCTTAAGGTCACGGCACTGACGTAGGACTCTTTCAATCCGTCGGAGACGCGAAAAATCCTGAAATTTGATGACTGTTCCGCCAGGGTGTTGGGTGAAAAAAACACCAAGATAGCGCCGACGGCCAGGCACCGCACTGCCTTCACCAAATCCCTGAAGCAGGCGCAGACCTCATCTTTCAAAGAAAGCGTCATCATCTCACGATTGCTCGAAAGATTGATAATGGCAAAGGTTTGCTCCGCTTGGTTCAACGGATCGTCACAAAGTCGTTGTGGTTGAATAGAATCAAAACCAAGTGTTCCCGAGAGTGCAGGGTCGGCTTGGGTGAATCCTTCGGATTCAGCGCCACCTTGATCAGAGCAGCCTCGTCCGATGGTTCGCTCCCTTGGACACGGGCAAGTGCCGGGAGGAGAAACTCCCGGCAGACCTTCAACTCTTCCTGGGTCGCTTGTCGCGCGAGTATTTTTTGGAAAGCGCGAGCAATGAAAGCCTCGGTGTTGTCGCCGGTTTCTTTAAAGAGCCCTTGCGCTAAAAGACGCGCCTGCGTGGTCGCCAATTCGCTGTTGGCCAAAGCCAACGCCTGCTGCGGCATGACGCTTGGTTTGCGTTCGTAACATTCGGTGACGCTGGGGCCATCGAAAATCTTCAAAAACTCCACTTCCTTCTCGGCCGCGATGCGCAAGTAAACGCTGCGCCGTTTGGACGTGAGCCCCAATTTGTTGTCCACTTCCGGCCCGCCCATAGATCCATTGAGTTGGCCGGAAACGTAGAGCAAGTTGTCACGAACGATCTCCGCTTCCAGACGACGCGAAGGCATCCGCCAAAGGAATGTGTTGTCTGGATCGATGCTCGCGTTTGCCAGGTCGGGCGTCGAAGCCATTCGGTAAGCGGCGCTGGTGACAATGAGCTGGTGGAGAGCCTTCATTTGCCAATTGCTCTCCATCAGCTTCGATGCGAGCCAATCCAGTAATTGCGGATGGGAAGGCGGGCGTCCATTGCCTCCGAAATCCGCCATGCTCGGAACGATGCCTCGGCCGAAATGGCGCGACCACATCTGGTTCATCGCCACGCGGGCTGTGAGCGGATTTTTAGTATCCGCCAACCACCGCGCGAAGGCCAGCCTGCGCCCGGTGGTTGAACCAGGATAAATGGTGGTGGGACGCGGTTTGTAAGCTGTCGAAGGAGCCGCTTTCTGTTCTTCCTCCGCTTTGGCAACTGCCTTTTCCGCCTCGTTTACCTTGACCCTTGCGGCTTCGAGATCCTTTGCTTTCTTCTCGGCGATAGTTTTTTTTGCAGATGCCTTATCGGCGTCGGGCTTCTCGGATGTTTCTTTCTCGATTGCTTCGACGGCTTTGGTGGCCTCGTCCGCTTTCGCGAGTGCCGTTTGTCTGACCTGTTCGGCCAGCAGGAGATTGTGCTTGGATTCCAGCAAAGCAAGGTTCCGCTGCGCCTTCACGGCGAGCTCAGCCATCTGCTTCCATTCTTCTGATGTTTTCTTTGTTTCTTCTCCTGTTTCTGCGCGAACGACCGACACCAAGACAGCGTGGCGTGCTTCAATGACAGAGGCATTGGATTCAGCCTCCATCACCTTTTCAAGTGTTGCCTTGCTATCTGCCTTGATCTTGTCGGCCGCTTTCCGTGCCTCGGCGACAGCTTGTTCGCCCGCCGTAATGCTATCCTTAATGACAAAGGCTTGTTTGTCAGGCTGGGCCGCGAAATAGGGTATAGACCTGGGTTGAATCTGTAGCGACCCGCTCAGGAACTTTGGGACACCTGGAGCCAACACCTCATTGGTGTTGGGATGTCGTTCGTCGCCGCGTACAAACAGCCATGTCGGAGCATTTGTTTCAGCGTCATAGACCCGAACCAACCCGTCCTTCTTGGTGTCCGGCTGGCCTGGAATGTGGTCGATCCGAACCTTATGCGGCTCGAAGATGGCTCTCATCTCGTAATACTCCTTCTGCGAAATCGGATCGTACAAGTGATTGTGACATTTTGCGCAATGCATCGTGAGACCGAGAAACCCTTTCGAAGTGTGATTAATTGTATCTTCCATCCATTGCTCGCGACTCAGCAATTTGAAGTTGCGGACCAGGTACCCGGTGGCACGCAGCGCGTCGGTATCCTCTGGAACAAGTTCATCCGCCGCCAACATTTCAATCACCATCTGATCGTAACCTTTGTCCCGGTTCAGCGATTCGATGATCCAATCCCGCCAACGCCAGATGTGCGGCTGGCTGTCGCGCACCTGCCCGCCATCCGTCCACCCAGCCCAATCACTGTAGCGCCACACATCCATCCAATGCCGGCCCCAGCGCTCTCCGTATCGAGGGTCAGAGAGAAGTTGATCAACAACCTTCTCGTAAGCATTGGGTGATCGGTCATTCTCAAATGCTCCTATTTCCTGCGGCGTCGGCGATAGCCCAATGAGATCGAGATAAACACGTCGCAGCAAAATCTGCTTCGGCGCCGCAGGCCGAGGTTTCAGGTGGTGCGCTTCCTGTTCCGCAGCGATGAAATAATCGATCGGATTGCGTGCCCAATCCGGATTGTTGATCTTTGGGACAGAGGGTCGTTTGACGGCATCGAAAGGTTGCCAGCGGTAGGATGCCAAAAATGACGCGAACTCAGCGCTGCGCTTCGGCATCTGGTCCAATTCCGCGACCGACGGTTTATCAGCAGTGTCGCCGGGTGCGTGGCCGAGCAATAGTTCTGTCTCATTTGCCACCCCGTCGCCGTCCGCGTCCTCTTTGGACACCATCAGCAACCGCGTGGGTATGTCTTTCCTGTTGCCAGCCGTAACGAGCTCATCGCCCAACAACCGGAGACGGCGGCCAAACGAGTTGTGGGGAAATTCATCCAGAGTTTCCGGCGCCTTATTGGTGCTCGGAAGATGGCAGGTGGAACAGTTCCGGAGCGTCTCCACCAGGAATTTGTCGTAATGCTTTTCCAAAGCCTTCTTGTTGGCGGGCGTTGCGTGCGCCAGATCGTGAAACGAAAGAAGGACCAGAACGCTTGCAGGAAGAACAAGCGCCGACGCAAGGGCCAACAACCGGCGAATGTTAGTCGAGCTTCCACTTTGAAAAAGACCGCTCATGAGTTCTCCTACCGTAAGGTCTGTCCGCCAAAAATAGAACCGAAAACTTACGCTGAAGTTTTCTCCGGTTGCCGAATGTTCGCCGCGATTTGAATTTCAGCCTTGATTGCTTTACAGCCTTCTCATTTCAGAGGCCGCAGCTTGATGTTCTTGAACCAGCACGGGCTGCCATGGTCCTGCAAACCGATATACCCTCGAAGCGGATGATCTCTATAGGCGATATCGAATTTATGCTCGCTGCCGTCCGGGCGTTTGTTGGGTTCTGCAAACTTGCTCAAATCCGTCCGAGTCACCTTTTCGCCGTTGAGCGTCACCTCGATCAGGTTGTCGCTGCATGTGATCTCGATGTGATTCCATTCGCCGACGGGCTTCATGGCGTTCTTGGAAGGTTTGACCAAATCGTAGATGGCGCCCGAATCGTGGTAGCCCGCCCCCGTAGTATCGTCGATCGCGATTTCCAATCCATTGAAGCCGATATCTTTTCCGGGGCGGGGGGTCAGAGAGAATGTGCGGACGAAGATTCCGCTGTTGCAGCCTTTGCTGATTTTGAAATCGACCGAAGCCACAAAGTTGTCCCATTGCTGCGTATGCACAAGCATGTAGTGCCCAGCCTTGTGGGGGTTGAGCAAGCCGCCCTCGACCGGTGTGCGCGGCACCGTGCGATCACTGTTCATCCAGCCGGCGTGCGTTTTGCCGTCGAAAAGCAGCAGCCAGCCCGCGCGACGCTCAGCCTCGCTAAGGGTGTTGTCTGGCCCGAACTGACCTTCAGCGGCGAGGATATCCATCGGCGTCAGCAAAGTGGAGGCAGCAGCTAACACGCCGATGAGAGACCGGAGAAACTTCAAGCGACTGTTCATTTGTGGATATATTATCTTTTAGGCGACGAGCTTAATCAGACTCTAGATTCAGCGGCCAGACCGCTCAGCCCGTTGTCACGCGCTCTTCTTTCGCGTTCCACAGAAGCGTCTTGCTTTGCCGGAATGATTCGACGGCCATCTTAATGGCGACCATGGTGGCGCAGCCAAGATCGGCGTTGCAGGCGAGTTGGTCCTTGCCTCGAAGCACATCAATGAAATTGCCTTCGAGGTCGCGGCGGGGCTTGATCGGGAGACGAACCTCCTCTTTGCCATCGTTCTTGGCTTTGAATTCTTCCTTGAAATCGCCGTTCCAACGCAATGACGGTTCGCCACCAAGTTCCATCGTGCCATGTTTGCCGTAGATCCGGTCGGGCAGGCCGGCGTCGTT
>CAMAWP010000318.1 GCA_945861765.1 Akkermansia muciniphila
TGCCGCCTCGTGAAGCGCCTAGTCCCAGACGGCTTTCTCTGGGCCGATGCCAACGGCGGCTACGACGAGGAGACCGCATTTGCCATCGCACCGAAGCTCGCGGACATCGGCGTGCCCGTGCTGGAACAGCCGCTCCCCGCCAACCGCCTTACCGGCTACCGCCGCCTCAAGAAACAGGGCGCGCTGCCTATCATCATGGACGAAGGCATCGTCTCCTCAGTCGAGCTGGAGGAATTCATCAAGCTGGAGCTTCTCGACGGCGTGGCGATGAAGCCCGCCCGTTGTGGAGGGATCACCGAAGCCCGCCGCCAGATTGAAATCGTCCAGCGTGCCGGGCTGATGTTTCTCGGCAGCGGCTTGACCGACCCCGACATTTCGCTGGCCGCCTCGCTCGCGCTCTACGGCGCCTACGATTTGAAATATCCCGCCGCGTTGAACGGCCCGCAGTTCCTCAGCGGCAGCATTCTCAAACACCCGTTCGAGGTGAAGAACGGCGAACTCGCGGTGCCAACCGGTCACGGTCTCGGTGTCGAGGTCGATGAAGCGAAGCTGCGGGAGATGTTGGTGAAGGGAGTATGAAATTCAAAATCCTCAGCCTGTTGTTCATCGCCGCAGTCCTCCCCGTCACGCTCCTGAACGCCGCCGATTCCTTCCGCTTCACCAACACTACCGACAAATCGCTCGCTTTGTTCGAGGGCGGCCGGCCCGTGTTCGTTTACAACCACGGCGTCATTCAACCGCCGGCTGGCGTGCCCGCCGACCGCGCTCGCAGCAGCTACGTGCATCCGCTCTACGGTCTCGATGGCGAAGTGCTCACGGATGATTTCCCGAAGGACCACTACCATCATCGCGGTCTATTCTGGGCATGGCCGCACGTTCGCATCGGCGACCAGCACTATGACCTCTGGATGCTCAAGGGTATCGAACACCGCTTCGAGCGCTGGCTGGCGCGCGAGGCCGGCACCGCCGGCGCAACGCTTGGCGTGGAAAACGGCTGGTATGTGGGCGACCGCAAAGTCGTGCGGGAACAAGTCTGGCTCCACGCCGCACCGTCGGCTAAAGACAAGCGCCTGCTGGATATCGAACTCATCTGGGTTCCGCTCGGCGAACCGCTCACGCTCGAAGGCGCGGAGGACAAGAGCTACGGTGGATTGACCCTCCGTTTCGCGCCACGCACCAACACCGTCATCACCACACCGCTCGGCCAGGGTGAAAAGGATCTCAGCATGACGCGACTGCCGTGGGCCGATCTCTCCGCGCGCTTCGCCGGACGCACGCAACTCAGCGGTGCGGCCATCTTCGTCGCGCCCGACCATCCAGATTGTCCGCCCGAGTGGTTGACTCGCCACTACGGCGTGCTGTGCCTCGGCTGGCCCGGCGTCAAGCCGAAGACCTTTCAGCCTGGCGAAACCATCCGCTGCCGATACCGCGTGTGGATTCATCGCGGCGCACCCGACGTGGAGAAAGTGCGCCGGGCCTATGGTGAATTTGAACAAACGTCTCGCGTGAAGCAGAAACGAGAATGAAGGACAACTTGTGAATCCATTGAATCGAAGAACATTCCTAAAAACGGCGGCGACCGCGACCGCCTGTTCCATCACCGCGCCGTTGCTGTTTGGTCAGACTCCCGGCGGTGCTCCAAGCGGGCCGTCGGCCGCAAAGCTCCAGCGCTGGCGCGGCTTCAATCTGCTGGAAAAGTTCACCGCCCGGCGCGAAGGAAATCCTGCCTTCCGCGAGATGGATTTCCAACTGTTGCAGGAGTGGGGCTTCGATTTCGCGCGGCTGCCCATGTCGTATCATTGCTGGTCGGAGCCGGACCCGGCGCGGTGGCTCAAGATGGATGAGGCGCAGCTCAAGCATGTTGATGCGGCCGTCGAACTAGGCCGGAAGCACGGCGTCCACATCAACCTCAACCTGCACCGCGCGCCCGGCTATTGCGTCAATCCGCCGAAGGAGTCGCTTGATCTCTGGACCGACGAAAAGGCGCTCGACGCCTGTGCATTTCATTGGGCGCACTTCGCCAGGCGCTACAAAGGCCTTCCGAATGCTCGCGTCAGCTTCGACTTGCTGAACGAGCCGTCCGATTTGCCGGAGCCGAAGTATGCTCGCGTGGTGAAACGCCTGGTCGAGGCCATCCGTGCTGAAGACCCGCAGCGGCTCATCATCGCCGACGGTTTGAAGTGGGGAAATCAGCCGGTGCATTCACTCGCGGACTTGCGCATCGCCCAGAGCACGCGCGGCTACGCGCCCACGCGCATCAGCCACTACAAGGCGAACTGGATGAAAGGCTCGGACACCTGGCCCGAGCCAACGTGGCCGCTGAAGATCAAAGAGGGCGACGTGTGGGACAAGGAGCGCCTGCGCAAAGACCAGATCGAGCCGTGGAAAAAACTGGAGGCGAAGGGAGTCGGCGTTCACGTCGGTGAGTGGGGAGCGTTCAACCGTACTCCGCACAAAGTCGCGCTCGCCTGGATGCGCGATCAGTTGGAGCTATGGAAAGAAGCCGGCTGGGGCTGGGCCATGTGGAATTTCCGCGGAGCCTTCGGCCCGCTCGACAGCGGTCGCGCCGACGTGAAGTACGAAGACTTTCGCGGACACAAAGTTGACCGGGCCATGCTGAACCTCATCCAACAGTTCTGATCCGCCAATCACTCCGCCAAGATCTCAAGATCCTTGAACCACACTTCGCAATCCTGACCGCCGTGGACCTGGAGGGCGAACCGGCCTTCGCGCCGGCCCGGGTCGTCCTTCAACTCTGCGGTTTTGATGCCATTCACCAGCACGACGATGTGGCCACCGTGCGCGCTCACGCTCATCTCGTTCCACTGGCCCGGCTTGTACCAGCGCTTCACGTCCTCGGGCTTGGGCTGGCTGACCCACGAGCGACCGTTGGTTTCGTAGAGGCCGCCCGCGTCTTTCTCCGGATCAATTTCCGCCTGAAAGCCCGTGACACCGCTGAATCCCTTTTCCTCGATTCGGAAATAAAGTCCGCTGTTGCCCTTCACCGCCTTGTATTTCAAGCGCACGGTGAAGTCCCGGTAAACCAAGTCGGTAACAAGATGACTGAACTCCTTCTCGTCCTTGGTGTGTTTGCCGCGAATGGCACCGTCGACAACTTTCCATTCGCCTTTGCCGATGACATGCCAGCCGTCGAGGGTCCGTCCGTCCCAAAGCGGGCATTTTTCGGCGGCGCGGACTGGCGTGCAGGTGACAACGAGGGCGAGAACGGCGAAGAGCGTGATAGGTGCTTTCATTGATGTACAGAGTCTGGCGCAAAGCTCACTTGTGGCGAGCTTCAATTGCCGTGGCCTTTGCGGATGGTTGATGCCAGAGCGATTTCCAGTAATCCTGCTCGATGGCGTAAACGTCCGTGGCTTCCTCGGGCTTCACGCACTGGGGCACCATGCCGTAGCGCTTCATCTCGCGGAACCAGTCGGTGCGCGGCACGAAGCCCGTCATGTCGAAGCGTTTGTTGCGGTCGAGGAATTCCTGGCCGGCGACAATCATCGCGCGGATGGCTTGGTAGCCGGGGTCCGTGGTGGAGGCGAAGACTGCGGTGCCGAACTTGTTGCACAACCCCCACCCACCGGCTTCCCTCGCCAACGGCGCGAGTAGCATCAGGGATTTTTCCGGGCGCGAAAGATTGAAGACGATGTGGCGGCTGGTGAGCAGACGCGGGTCGTCGAGGCTGGGTTGCCAGAATGAAACACCGCGCTCGTCGGCGAGACTGCGCGGGAGGAGACGGGCGGGTTTGTCGTGGCAAGTGGCGCAACGGTCTTGAATCACTTTGGCGGCGGCTTTCGTGGCGGGCCAGTCGGCACCGGTGTTCACCTGATTGTTCTCGGCGTAGTTGCCAATCATGCCACAGCCGAGTGCGGCGTAGGTGCCGGGATACGCGGCAGCGCTTTCAATCCACAGGCGCAAGAGCTTTTTCTGATGCGGAGTCGCTTGCACGCCATGATGTGAGCCGTCAAGCATCGTCAGCAGTCGGCTGGCGCTGCTGCCAAGCGCGCGCGGATCGTAGTTGCTCTTGGGCTGGTTGCGGCCGTCGGCGAAGAGTCGGGCGATGGTGAGCATGTAATAGCTGTGACTGTAGAGTGGGCCACGGTCGCCAGTGAGGAGGAGGCGTCCGGCGCGGGGGCCGCCCCGATTGGTTGTCTCGTAACCGTGGCATTCCGTACACAGTGCGTTGAGCACTGGCTGCACATCGCGCGGGAAATCGAAGACGTCGGGCACATCGTGGATCGGCTCAATTCTCGCGGCGGCCTTACGGACGGCGAGCGTGGTGTGGAAGTCAGCACTCGGTGTTTGAGAACGATGCTCATGGCAGCCGACGCAGCTCATGGTCTCGCCCGGCTGCACGCTGGTGAAGCTCTGCATGCGCTTTACAGCCATGTCGTTCTCATCGAGTGCGACGAAGAAGACGCTCCGCATCGCGGGCACCTCGAAGTAAGCCGAGCCGTCCTGCTCGACAGGCACGGTGCCGACGATGCGTTCGAGGGTGAACGTGCCGCCGTAGCTAATAGGCTCCATGCCGCCGGTGTAATGCACGGGCATGGGAAGCGTTTCCAGAACGAGGAGTTTTTTGATGTCACCAGGCTTCACGCCGGTCATGTTGCGACCGTGGTTCACGTCCGCCAGCAGCATCCGGCCGCTGGTTTCCTCGGGCTTCACGCGCGGCTGGATAACGGGTTCGAGCGGGCGCGGCGCGATGGGGCGAGGCTCGTGACATTCCAGTTTGGCGGCGAGGTCTTCGGCGGGGAGTTTGACGAGTTCCTCGGTGCGACCTTTGCCGTCCATCACCACGAGTGTACCGCGACTGGCCGCGAGAAAACAATCTTCGCTGAACGCCCATGGGTCACGGAAATGCGCGCCTTTGCTGATGCTCCTGGCAAACTCCTTCGCGTCGGGGCCGCCCTTTGGGTCCACGACCGTGACAACGCCATCATGTTCGCGCTGGCCGTGGCCAGGGCTGAAGCTCGCCACGATCTTGTCGGTGCCGGAAATAGGCTTGGCGTCGATCATCGTGATTCCTGGATGAAGGTTCCCGAACCAAGTCATCTGCGCGGCGCCGTCGGGGTTCGCGGCCCAGAGGTGATGGAAATGAACCTGGCTCCGGTCCACGTACTCCCAACGCGTGTAGAGGATGCGTCCATCGGGCAATGGCCACGGCGTGTTGTCGTGCTCGTTGTTGCTAGAGAGCGCGCGGATGTTCGACCCATCAGCGTCGCATCGATGCAACACAGCGACCTGTGTGAGCCAGCAGTTCACCCAACGCTTGCATCGGCTGCTGACGAAGACGATGCCGCCGTAGGGAAGATAAGCAGGCTCGATGTCGTCGAAAAGGCCGGTGGTTAGTTGCCGAATGGCGAATGACGAATGACCCATAGAGTGCGTCGCGAGGGTGTCCGCAGGCGTTTCGAGGTTCATCTCATAGAGGTGATATTGCTCAGTACCTCCAGGCCGGTAGCTAAAGAGGATTTTCTTACCGTCGTAGCTCACCTGCGGGTCGCGCACGCCGCCGCGCTTGTCGGCCAGCAGCGTCGTCAACTGGCGGGTGCGGAGGCTGAGACGATAGAGCTTCGCGCCCTCGGCGTAAGCTTTGCGATCAGGGTCATGCGAGTAGTAGCCGAAGTTTGCATACCAGTGGCCGTCGGTCGGATTCAGAGCACGGGCGGCAAAGACGATGGACTCGACCCCGCGCATCTCCTTGGCGAGAAATCGCGCGAGGAGACTGTTGGTGTTTACGACCCCTGGAGAACCGCCAGCAAACATCGTTG
Source organism: Akkermansia muciniphila (assembly GCA_945861765.1). Lineage (GTDB taxonomy): Bacteria > Verrucomicrobiota > Verrucomicrobiia > Limisphaerales > SIBE01 > SIBE01. The sequence goes on from CAMAWP010000318.1 coordinate 5,781, forward strand.
TCGCGCCATGCACGCTGACAACGGCAAGCATGAGCAGGCCGATCGCAGACGAGAGCAACGCAGTCAGAAGCGGTGTCCAGGAAACCAGCCGACAGGTTGATTTTTGCATAAGTGATTAGATGAAAGGCTGCGTCATTTGACGCACGGCGAGTCGAAGGTTTCTTGACTTGAATCAAGCAATTTGAATGACGGCCAACGTCAAATTCTTCAATGACCACAGCGAAGCTCAAAAGGATTTCATCGATTGCGGGTCGCGGACTGTCCTCACTCGCCACGAGCCGCCCTTCCGTCGGGAATGGATCTCCGTACCATTGCCACATCACCCTTCCAGCTCCGTGCTGCCACCCGGCCCCATGCGGCATGCCGTGCGAACTAAATCTCGGTCCCGAACGCCACGCGGCTCTCGATCTCGGCAGCCTGGCCCGGCTGGCGGTGATGGTGGTGCCTGGCAGCCGTGGCACATTTCATCAACAAGCCGACGAACTGTTCGCCCAGTTACTGTGCCTCCTCAGCCGCCAAGCCACGGCGCTCACGGCGACCACGATGATGGTGTTTCTCCGCGATGGAGCAGACGAGGTGGAATGCCAGAAAGTCATCCGCGCCCGATTCGGCGATGCGCCGCCGGTAACGACGTTTGTGGTGCAGCCACCGTGCTGCGGCGCCGCGCTCGGAGTCGAGCTGTGGGCTGTGGGCGGGCCGGGCGTGACGGTTGAACGCTACGGTCCCCAGTTGATCGCGGTCGAGTCGGAAGGGATCCGATGGATTCACTGTGGCGGCATTCGCGGCCAAGCTGGAACAGGCGGAGCTTACGGAGAGGCTTCGTCCGCCTTTCAACAACTCGAACAACAGCTCGCGATCGCCGGCGCGGGCTTTGACCAAGTGGTGCGCACGTGGATTTACGTAAACCAGATCACCGACGGGCCTGACGGTTGTCAGCGTTACTATGAGTTGAACCGCGCGCGAACGGATTTCTTCCGCAACATCCGACTGTGCGCGAAAAACCGAGCGCCGTGGGCGCCGGAGACAATTTATCCCGCCAGCACCGGCATCGGCACGCGCGGCACGAACATCGCGATGGGCTGCATGGCGCTCGATTCGCAACGGCCGGACGTCTTCGTCATGCCGCTCGAGAATCCGCAGCAGACGGCCGCCTACGACTATCAGGCAAATTACTCGCCACAATCACCGAAATTCTCTCGCGCGATGGCAGTCGTGCAGGGGCATTTTGTTTCAACGCTCGTGTCCGGCACCGCGAGCATCGTCAACGCGCGGACCTGTCACTCCGGCGACGTCGTCCGCCAGACCGAGCAGGCGATCGAGAACATCGAACGTCTGATTGCGCCGGAGAACTTCGCGAGTCACGGCCTGACCGGCGCAGGCGCGACACTAAAGGACATTGCGAAGCTGCGCGTGTATGTAAAGCACCAGGAGGATTACGAACATTGCCGTAAGGTTTGCGAGCTGCGGCTGCCGCGGATACCAGCCATTTATCTGCACGCCGACATTTGCCGTCCTGATTTGCTGGTGGAGATTGAAGCCGTGGCGTTCTCGCCATTCGGTTCAGAAGGCACGATGCCCAAAGCCAATGGACACTCGGTCAACGAAACTAAACGAAAAGTGTAACCCTGTTTCCACATGGCCAGAGTTTTCAAGATGCAACGAGGATCGGGCGACTCGGGCTCACAACTGCGGATTCAGCCCATCGTCACGTCGCCGGCTGGCCGCACTCCTCGTGGCTGATCGTTCTGGTGGTTATTTTCCGGGCGACTAACGTTGGGGCAGCAACGCCTGAGACGAGGGCCAACGTGTTTGAGATCGCTACGGCAGTCGCCTCTCTCGCCGCGAAGCCCAAGTTCACCCAGTAAAAGACAAACCGGAGAAGACAGCTTGCAATTTGAAGCAAAGAGAGCGAAGCATTTGCGCGCTTGAAAGTTTTGCCCACACCACTTACAGCATCCAATTGTTCCCAATGGACCATGAAAATTAACTCACATTCTTCGCGTCTGATCCTGGCACTGGCTCTCTCGGTGCTGGTGCCTCGGATCTTGCATGCCCAGTCTCTCGTCATTGAGGCGTTCGACAACGGCAACGTGGACGGTTGGTCCGCTACTTGTGAAGGGGTCAGTCAATAGTATAGATTCTGGTGAAAAACCTCCGACCCTATTTTTTGGTTCGGGGAGCGCGACAAGAATCGAATTTTGCGAAAATCCGGCGGTGGGCTGAGTTTGGGCTTGTCTGGAAGCTCACTGAGGCGTAGGCAAGGCTATGCGCCGATCTCGATGCG
>CAMAWP010000319.1 GCA_945861765.1 Akkermansia muciniphila
AGCAACGGTGTCCGCCCCTGACTTGCGTGGATCAGTCTGAGATGGCGCGGACAAGCTCCCGCTGGAACGTAGGACGGCTTGAATCGATTCTTCTTTTTGGAAAGGAGGTCAACGGAAATTGCTGACCTCAGCGCGGTGGAGTTTTTTGAAAGTTTTCGAGGTTTCGATTCTACAGGAAGGCCCCGCGCGCGCTCCACAAGCCTGCTGGCGGCGTTTTTGTGGCCGGAAAGGGAAGAAAGGGCAGCCTCGCAAAAGCGAGCTCTTGCCGGTCGATTCTTGAGGCGTCGCCGACCGTGTTGCCGAGATCATTTCTCCTGATTATTGTCGTTACTTCTTCGATACTTTTCTCTATACTGCGCGATGGAAAATCCCCTTCGAACCAGCTCCGTTTTTCTACCCAACGATCCCCTGCTTTTGGACCAATTTTTAAGTCCCCTCTACCACGTTTTGGAAAACTATTCTCGTCAGAGCCGCGACTGCCCGGAGATCACTGACGCCGATTTCCTGCGGCTGGGCTGCCTGCGCACCTTGAGTCAATGCCGCAGCGGACGCGACTTCCTGCAGCAGCAAAAGGAGGTTTTTGATTACGCACTGCCGCGCACTTCCTTCTTTGACACGCTTCACTCCTCGCGACGCCTGCAGATGCTTAGGGAAGCTTCCCGGCAACTCTGCCAAAAGAGTCCAAGCCGGCCGGGTTCCGATCTCTTGGCCGCCTTTCCTGAGTTGCGCCACCGGCCTGTCCTGGCCGGCGATGGCCATCACATCACCCACGCTTGCCATGCCCTTAAAGATGATAAGGATCGCCACGTTACGCCCAACAGCCTCTACCTGGTCTGCTTGCACAGCGGCCTGCTCTTGAACCTGGCTCCGGTGCAAGGCGCGGGAATCTATCGGCACGAGATGCCAGTCTTTCGACGGGCCCTGCCAGGCTTTCTCCAAGACGAGGGTCGGTCAATGCAGCGGCCGATCTTTGTCGTCGATCCCGCATTTATCGACAATGACTTCTGGACGCAGCACCGACTCATCCGGCAGAGCGGAGCGACACTGATCACGCGGATGAAGGACAACATGAATTCCGAGAACCGTCAGCCGCGGTCCTTCAACGCCAAAGATCCAGTCAATACCGGCATCGACGGCGACTGGCTGGTGACCTTTCCCGCCGGCCAGCAACTCCGTTTGATCCAATACTCCGATCCGGAAACCGGGCATTGCTACCAGTTCCTGACCACCGAGCTGGAGCTGCGGCCCGGAGTGATTGCCTGGCTCTATTTGCTGCGCTGGCGGATCGAGAAGGTTTTTGACACCGCCAAAAACAAACTTGAAGAAACCAAAGCTTGGGCCAACGGAGTGGTTGCTCAGGAAATCCAGGGCCATTTTCTGGCCCTTACGCACAATCTGCTGGTTCTGTTCCGGGGTTTCTTGCAGAGCGATCATGCAATGGAGGATGAGAAACTCAAAACCAAGCGTGAGAAACATCTTCAGGCGCGAAGCCTCGAGGCGCAAAAACGGAAACAAAAGCTGCACCCGCTCCATTTGAAAATGCCGCTGATCGTTCAACTCTCCCTGCAATTCATTCGGACCCTGCGAAATCAAATCATGAAATGCGTCTCGCTCAAGGCCGCCTTGCCGCAAATCCGTGCCATGCTCACAGCCTATCTCTGAAACTCAACGGACACCGTTGTCGCCAATGAGATACCGCGCGGCATCCTTCGCTCCAAACTGCTCCTTGATTCCCTCGGCCGCCTCGCACTGTTCGATCCAGATTTTGTGAAATTCGATCATGAATGCCGTTTTGGATAGCAGCTCCGCCAATTGGCGGCGATTGAATTCGGCTGGTGGACAGATGCTTTTGGCAAGCCAGTCAGCGGATGCTTTGGTCAGGAATCAATGCCCACCTGTGACTGTGTACCCGGCCCGGCGCAAGTCCTCGGCCAAATCGATCTCCATTTGCGCCGCGGCCTCAAAGGGCATCGGGTTCATGTGCTCGTAGAGTTCCGGCAGCAACTGGATGCCGTAGCGCTGTACCACCCATGCGTCTTTGATTCCTGCTTTGTGATTTGAAAAGCGTTCTGCTGGAGTCAGGCCCGTCATTCCAACGTACACGCACGGCTTCTTGGGATCGCGCTTCGAGTTTTCGGCGCGAACTTTCCGGATCTTGCCAACGGCAGGATCGAGCAGCACGACATAAACATGGTGATGCTGTTCAGGCTGCCGTTTGGGGCGAAGTTGCTTGAGCGTGCGCCTTTTCATTCAATCACGGCGGCTCCGTGTCGAACGGCAGTCCAAAATACTTGAACACCGCTTTCGTGCGGTCGTAAATCCCGGGCTCGAACATCCGTGCCCGCTCGCAGATCGCGGTCATCGGGCCGAAGTCCCGGCTCAGGAAGTGAAGCAGTTCGAGCCGATCGTATTCGACCGTGACGTTCGGCTTGCCGTCCACCTTCATCGCCACAATCGAGGGCAGGCAGCTCAGCACCATCATCCGCAACTCCTCCGTGTCGAGATTGCAAAAGTAGAGCCAGTAAGGCCACGCCTCGTGAAACGCGGCGTAGAACCGGCGAATCTCAGGAATCGAGTGAACCTCGCGGCCATCGTGATCGTAGCCTTTGATAAAGAACGTCATTGTGTTCATCAATTCGCGCAGCCTCCTGCCGGTGGGCAGTTTATCCGACGCATACAGCCCGAGAAAATGGCTGAAATCGCCGCGCTCCACTTTCGAGCGGCTGAACTCGTAAATGATCAGGTCGGCTGCCATGCCTCCCACAACTGTAGTGAGTGATCTGAATCCCGGCCACTCGATTCATGTTGCCAGTTTTGTTTCGCCGAACTGTTGACGGGTTGGCACAATCGTCGGCCTGTGAAGTCGGACATCGTATTGCCATCAACAGCCGAACATGGGAAAGTGGCGGCGTGAAAGCCTTTGAAGAAGTGGCGGAGTTCATTGCTAGTCACGACCCGCATGAAGTGTCCGAGTTCATATAAATCGAGACAATGAAGGAGCTCCGAGAACGCAACCAAAAGGTTCTTCAAATGCTGCTGGCTGGAGCTTCCTGCCGGGAGACCGCCCAGAGATTTGGGTGTCGCCCAGAGATTTGGGGTTACAACGCAGAGGGTTCAAGGGATCGTGCAGGAGTTTGAAGCCGAGAAGGCTTTTTTACAGAGGAGTTGCCGATTGCTCGAGGAAATTCGCAGGACGAATGACGTGGATAGAAAGTGGGCGGTGGCGGATCTGGTGGATGCTCTTCGTTTCATCAAAATGACACGGACCGCGCTGGTGCATCACTTCGAATGGTGCCAGAACAAAGAGATCAGCCTTCGAGATTTGATGGACCTGGCGGTCTCGGAGAAAAGGGACGCCAGGAAAGGATACGTGATTACGCCGCTGCTGGATTTTCGATGTGTCGGGGTAAAGGGCTTTCGGTCGGTGGTGGACCAATTGACCAATTTGGATCTTGGTGAAAGCTGCAATGGGGAGTGGCGAAAACGACTGGAGAGATTGAAACGTGGTTGGAGAATCAAGGGAGTGAGATCGCATTCGTGGTCGAAACCTTTTAAGCCTCGGCCTGAATGGACGACATCAACTGAATCAGTTTCCCTGACAAGGTGCGAGAACACGACCCGCTTGACCGAAAACGAAAAGCAGTAACCACAGGAAAGCAGGCTCACCCAGTAACCTGACGAATATGGCAGAAGAGGGAAACGTTCGGGATGCAGAGTCGCGTTCGAAGAAAAGTTCTTCTTCCGACACACCGAGGCTCAGTTTCTCCCTTCGACCGATGTGATTCTGCCAATGCCGGATCTCACCAACTACCGCTCACCGCAACATCTGTCGGCCACAATCAACCTCCGCGGGCGTTGCAGAATTTGTCGAAGAATTGTCATATTGACGTGCCGCTCCCGAAGGATTTCCACGACGGTTCCAGCCGGCAGGCAGATGCTAAACTTGAGGGACTCCGCCAAGTGGGGCGATGGACAGAACCGGTTCCGGGCGGTGCGAGGGTCCAGGGCGCGTATTGCACGGTCGAAAAATTCCGGCCCTTTCAAAATGTCGGCTGAAATGGAAAAATCGTCGAAGCCGATGACATCGAGGTTTGAAGCTTCGAGCGCGTGAGCAAGAACCGAATTCATATCGTTTCCTGCCAAGGTGTGCCAAACGCAGCGAGAACTGGATGAGGCAGCCACTATCACGTCGGCGTCCGGCCTTAGGAAAGAATATTCATTTCGCAGAACGCAAATTTGTTCTCGGGTCCGTTGGCTCCAGGAGGGATCATCCTCGTGTGTTGTGAGTAGTCGGTGCACAGCTCGCGCAACACAGTAGGAAACTCCACGTTGAGTCCCAAGCCAGGATGTGCGTCCCTCTGTTTCGGCAGGCTCATTGGCTCATTGGAGAGGCACGGCGCGTTCTTGCCGTACGTGCATACTCCGTGATAAAGTATGCGCCATGAAGCACCGAATGACTTTGAGTATTGATCCCGAGGTGTCACGACAGGCCAAAAGACTCGCGCACGCCAAGCAAACCACCGTGTCGGGCTTGGTGGAGGGATTCCTTCGTTCCACGTCGATGCCTGGCGGAAGGAAAACCTGAGCCAAGGACTCATCCGAGAGATACCGTTTTCGTTTCCATCGGACGAAGACGAACAGCGAAAAGCAACCTCCTGCCTCTCCTCGCTTGACGACCTGATCGCCGCGCAAACCCAAAAGCTCGCCGCACTCAAGACCCACAAGCAAGGACTGATGCAGCAGCTTTTCCCATCCCCGGAGGAGGTTGAAGCAAAGAAAGGAACGACAACTACTAGACTATGAAAAAAATCGACAAATCCCAGCAAGCATTCTGTGATGCACCCTCCGGAAACATTCGCCTACTTGCGCCGGCGGGTTGTGGCAAAACGCACTCCATCCTACACCGGTGCTGCGCCCTGCACCGGTTGGCTTCTAGCCGGGCCACGAGGTTCCTCGTGCTCACTTTCACTGTGGCGGCGCGTGACGAGTTGAAGGCTCGGCTTACGGAGGACACGGCTTTCGCTTCGATTCGCGATCATGTCGAAGTGACCACGCTCAATGCGTGGGGCTTCCGCCGAATCAAGTCTCAGACGAGGAACCCCCGCCTGCTGACGAACAAGCAAGACAAGCACTTCGCCGTGATGAACCAGCTTGCCCCGGTCTGGGTGAAACATAAAGCCGTGAAGGGCGCGATTGAGGGACGGCGATCCTCACCGACAAATGAGATCCTAGAGATCATGGATGCGCTGAAGTCGCTGGGCTTCGATCACACCCGCATAAAGTCGGTGGCTGAATTTACCGCTCACGTCCAGAGCCTCCTCGACCTCGATCTCGGCTGGCGGCTGCAAGACCTCTGGGATCGGCTTATCAAGATCGAGCTGCTGACGCCATGCGCCGAGGGTGCTGCCGACACGCAAGCGTTTCTGAAGCGGGTCTACGACACGTTTTATAAATTCTGGCTGGAAGCGACTGATCAGCTGATCAAAAGCGCCACGTTCACCTTCGAAGATCAGAAGTATTTCGCATTCCTCGATGAACGACAGAAAGCCGAGGAGGCCGACAAGCCGCTCGCTGGCATCGCCAAGTATGACCATGTCATCGTGGACGAGTTCCAGGACATCAACCCTCTCGACCTCAGTCTGGTGAAGGCAATCGTGGAACGACACCGCGCAACCGTCACGCTCGTAGGCGATGATGATCAAGCTATCTTCGAGTGGCGCGGGACGACGCCGACCTACATCCTCGAGCCACAACGTTTCTTTTCCGGCAAGTTCCAGACCTTTACGCTGCAGACCAACTACCGATCCCCCGCCAATATTGTCACCCTCGCCCAGAAGCTGATTCGCAACAACAAACGGCGCGTCGACAAGGATACGCGTGCCGCCCAGTCGGTGAACGCGGATATCCGAATAGAAGAGACCGAGGACATCAATGAATCGCTCGACCTTGCGGCCAAACTGGTGGCCGATCACATCAACCAGGGCGGAAGCCCGACGCGAATCGCGCTGATTGGGCGCAAGAAGGCCCAGCTCATCCCATATCAGGTTTATTTCGCCTCCATCAACGTCCCGTTCTGCGCTGCCGAAGACTTGCAGATCTTTCTCAGCAAGACATTCGATCGGCTCCTTGATCTGCTCGACATTAAGCAACGTGCTGATCAGCGCCAGCGGCCACGGCAAATCGCGGAGGACCTCATCAAGCTTTGCGATCTGGCCAAGCGTTACCCGATCAAGAAGGCCGAGCGGGAGGCGTTGCTGAGTCACCTGTCGAAGACCGCCAAAGGCACAAATCGGGATTCGATTGACTGCATCGCCGCGTATACAGGGCCACTGAAGGGGGCCAACGCTGGAGCGCAGATGAGCATCGACTGCGCTGATGCAGTCCGCGCATACCTCGACGCGGCCTCCGTAGCCGACGCGCTGACAGCATTGGGTTCCCACTTCGATGGGCTTTCGGCAGACTTCGGCAAAGCCGAGGAAGATATCTTCTTCAAGGATCCGCCATTCGGACAGCTCGCCGAGTTTGCTCAGCGATATGGCGAGGATTACGTCCAGTTCCTCGATGACATTGAGAAGGCAAAGGAACACCTCGCCCACGTCCCCCCGACCGACGACGACGCGCCCGACTCGAACGACATGCAGAAGCGCCCAGTCCACCTGATGACCGCACTGCGCGCCAAGGGGAAGGAGTTCGAATCCGTCGTTCTTCTCGACTGCGTCGAGGACATCTGGCCCACGAAACACGCCCAGACGCCAGCCCAATTCGAGGCTGAACGACGCGTGTTTTACGTCGCGTTCACTCGTGCCAAGAAATGCGTGGTGTTCCAGACCGCCAAACGGCTTGGGAAGCGAATCGCTGCGCCCTCGCGATACCTTTCCGAGATCGGGCTCCTCTAGCGAAATGGCTTCGGCGGCAGCGAACACCGCGACGAAATAGCACACAATGACCGACACGAACCAAAAACAACTGGGCAAGACGCTCTGGAACATCGCCGACCAACTGCGCGGGGCGATGAACGCGGACGATTTCCGCGACTACATGCTGTCCTTCCTCTTCCTGCGCTACCTCTCGGACAATTACGAGACGGCGGCCAAGAAGGAGCTGGGCAAAGATTACCTCACGCTCGCCGCGGACGATCGCCGCGTGCCGCTGTCCCTCTGGCTCATCTTCCCCCTAATTTGCGAATTATTATTGATGGGAACGTTGGTATCATGGTGTTTACTTGCTGTAGAGTGTTGTCTCTAATATATTAATATAAATCTTGCGCTCCAGTCCCAATTCCGACATTGTTCGCTCGTCACTTACGCCGATGTTCATCAAACGCAACACTACTTCTTTCAAGGGCAAGCCCTACGGCTCCGTTCTCCTGGTGCAGGGCAAACGCGTCCCGGCCAAGCGGGCCCCAGGCCGCCCGACCGCCGACGCGCCGCTTAAAACCGTCGTCGTCCATGAAACTCTCGCCAACCTTTCCAAGCTGCCCGCCACTCTGATCGATCTCATCGCTAGCTATTGCCGCAAAAACATCGACTCTGCGAACCCTCTCTCCGTGCCTGTGAGCACCGCTGCGGCGGCGGCTTCGGGGGATTCCAACCCGTCGGTTCACCTCGGCCCCTGCTACGGCGTGCTGGCCGCTCTCCACGCCCTGGCCCGGGAGCTCGGGATCGTCCAAGCCGTGGGTGAGGCCACCCGGACCCAACGGCTAGCCCTCTTTCTGATCTATGCGCGCCTGGCCCATCAAGGCAGTCGGCTATCCGCCGCACGCTATAGCGAGGATCACGCCGTGCGCGAGATCCTCCAAGTAGGCTCCTTTGATGAGGAGGACCTCTATGCTGCGTTGGATTTTCTGGATGCACAGCAGGAGCGAATTGAAAATGCGCTACACCAGCGCGCCAAGCCAGGCACGTTATTTCTGTATGACGTGACGAGCGTCTACTTCGAGGGCCAGCTCAACGAGTTGGCCGCTTTTGGCTACAATCGGGATGGCAAGAAAGGCAAGAAGCAGATGGTGGCTGGATTACTGACCGACGCCGG
>CAMAWP010000320.1 GCA_945861765.1 Akkermansia muciniphila
GTGCCGGCTAGGTTTTTGAATAGTGACTCGCCGGCACGGATGCCGGCGCTCCCAGGAGTGGTTTGTTCGACATCCCTTTCGCGAAGCACTGGGCCGGACAGTTGGCTTGCGGCGCTCATACCATTCACGCCTCGACCAACTCACGCTGCGCCGGTTCGGAGACCGGCGCTTCGGGACCGCTGCGCTCGGCCACGCCGTCCTTGTCCAAGGCATCGGCGGCGATCCAGCCGCTCATGAGCACCATGGGTATGCCGGGACCGGGATGCGCCGCGCCGCCGGCGAGATAGAGCCCGCGCAGGTCGGGCGAACGATTGCCCGGCTTGAAGGCACCGAGGAATTTCCCGTGGCTGGCGAGTCCGTAGATAGCCCCGTCGAGAACCTGATAGCGGTCGTGGATGTCCTGCGGCGTGAGCGTGCGCTCGAGGACGATGCGCTCCTCAATGTCCGGCATGCCGCCGGTGCGCTTGAGCTTGTCGATGATCACCTTGCGATACGCGGGCAGCATCTTCTTCCAGTCGTGATGCGGACGTAGATACGGCGTGTGGACGAGCACATAGAGCGCTTCGCCGCCGGCGGGCGCGGTGCCGGGTTCGCTGCACGTCGTCGCGGCGAGGTAGCAGGTCGGGTCGGGCGCGGGCTCGCCTTTCTTGTAAATCCAATCGAACTCCTCGTGCGGATCGCGGCTGAAAACGAAGTCGTGATGCGCGAGGTGTTCGTAGCGTTTGTTCAAGCCAAGATACAGCACCACGCCGGAACAAGCCGCTTCGTAGTTGCGACGTTTCTCGAACTTCGCGCCGACGGTGCCGTTGATCAGCTCGCGGTGGGTGCGGACGGAATCGCAGTTCGACACCACGGCGCGCAGGGGAATCTCCTCGCCGTGATTAGTCATGACGCCGGTGACGCACCCCTTCACGTTGAGCCTGGCGGCGTGGGCATCCTGCCGGCGTGTTGTTGAACGTGAACCCGCCGGCAGGATGCCGACGCCCCCACGACGCGAAGTAGCGCTTGAATCGCAGCCGTCGGTCAGAATCTTCGTGATGTAGGTGTTGGTGTGAATCTCCACGCCGAGTTCGCGCGCTAGCTTCTCCAAGGCGACCGGCACGGCCCGCGTGCCGCCCATCGGATACCAGATGCCCTCGTCGGTCTGCATCTGCGCGATGCCGCAGAGCACGGCGGGCGAGCCATAAGGTGACGAGCCGACGTATTGGGTAAAGTGATCCATCATCTGAGCGACGCGCGCATCCGGTGTGAATGAACGCACAGTGCCTGCGACACTGCGGCCCATGCGCATGGCCATGACGTCGCTGAACACCTTCGGGTCGAAGCTCGTCTTGAAATCGAACATGTCGCGCAGTCCGCCGATGGGCTTGTTGAAGAAGTAGCGCTGCGAGATGTCGTTCAGACGCTCGCTGTAGGCGATGAAATCCTGGTAGCGCTGGCCGGAGTTTGTGCCGGGGGCGAAGCGGTCGAGCACGGCACTCATCTTCTGCGGGTCCTGCACGAGGTTCAGCACGGAGCCATCCTCGAAGAAGCAGCGCCACTGCGGATCGAGCCGCACCATGTCGAGGTAATCCTCCATACGGCGACCGGCCTCGGCGAAGATGCGTCGCAGCACGGACGGAATGGTGACGATGGTCGGCCCCATGTCGAAACGGAAGCCGGCGCATTCGAGTTGCGCTGCCTTGCCGCCAAGCCATTCGTTGCGTTCGAAGAGGACGACCTTGTAGCCGCGCGCCGCGAGAGTGCAGGCGGCGGCGAGGCCGCCTAGGCCGCCGCCGATGACGCCGATGCGTTCTTGAGAGGAAGTCTTCATAGTGTCGATTGCTTGGGGTGTTTGGTCCGTCCGGAAAGTGATTTGAAGAGCGCGACCAGGGCGCGAGCGCGCTGGCCGAGTCCGCGCCCGTGGGTCAGTTCGAGGTAAGCGTGGAACATGGCCTCGTCCTTGGGATGCGGTGGGTCGAAGGCCGGGCGGAATTTGCTCCGGCTGACGGTAATGACTTTGGGCGCGGTCAGTTCGAGCAAGCCCTCCGCGCCGCGCGTGACGCCGAAGCCACTGCGCTTTCGTCCGCCGAACGGCACATGGGCATCGGCGGTCGGGATGATGAGGTCGTTGATGCTCACCACACCCGCGTTGAGGCGCGCGGCGAGCTGGCGGGCGACGGTGTTGTCGCGGGTGAAGACGCCGGCGCCGAGGGCGAACGGAGAGTCATTGGCGCGCGTCACGGCCTCGTCGTCGTTGGCGACGGTGACCACGACCAGCACGGGCGCGAAGGCGTCTTCGTGGAGAAGGCGATGGGCTGGGGTCGCGCCGCCGAGCACGACGGGGGCGAGCACGCTGCCATCATCGTGGAGACCGCCCGCGATGAAGTGGACTCCTGCGTTCACCGCTTCCGCAATCATGGGCCGCACGCGCGCCGAGAGGGCGGGCGCGAGGCGCAGGGAAAGTTCGATGGGGAAGGCGCGGGCGAGTCGGCCTTCGAGTTCGGTCGCGATGGAGCGATGGACGAAGACGCGCTTCGGCGCCATGCAGGTCGCGCCGGCATTGAGCGTGAGGCCGAAGACGAGGGCTTTGATAACCAGATCGAGATCCGCATCGGCACGAACCAAGACGGCGTCCGAGCCGCTGAGTTCCATCGTGGCGGGGATGAGATGCGGAGCGAGTTGCTGGAGAATCTTTTCGCCGGTCTCGGCGCTGCCGGTAAAAAGAACTTTGTCGGGACGCGCCTCGATGGCGGCACGCGCGGCTTCGGTGGATTCGGGAAGCAGCGAGACGAGTTGGGAGTCGAAGCCGGCGCGGACGATGAGTTGTATCAGCGCAAGGGCGGCGGCTGTTCCGCCCAGGCCGGGCTTGAGCACGATGGCATTGCCGGCGGCGAGCGCCTGAATCAATTGCACACCGGGGAGAAGCAACGGGTAATTGCCGGGACCCATAATGAGAACCACGCCGAGCGGTTCCCGACGAATCTCGCGACGGACCCCGGAGAGCCAGAGCGGAAGAGCGCGTCGTCCGAGACGCCGCGTGGCGAGGATGGATTCCGCCTCGCGCTCGAGGAAGCGACAAGCCTCGGCCAGCGGAAGAACCTCCGCGGTGAGCGATTCGAGCGCGGGCCGATGGCGGGCGGACGCGGAGGCTTCGGAAAGGGCAGCAGCGTTTTCGGCGATCAGGTGGCGCAACTCGCGAACGAGAGCCAGTCGGGTGGCGAGCGGCGTGGCGGCCCAACGGGCTTGAGCGACGCGTGCTGTCGAGATCGCGTCGGGGATGGATTCGATTTCCACGCGCGACGAATTGGCGGAGAGGCGCGCTGGGGAATTGTGGGCTGGTGGTTTCACGAGGTCGTCTTGGAATTGAGGCCGAGCATGTTCGCCATGGTGGCGAAGACGCCGGCTTTCTCCTGGGGAATGGACGAACACCCGGTGGGACTGCCGGAGGTGAGAGGCTCGGAGGGAAGGCCGAGATCTTCGAGCAGGAGGCGCGAGCTGATGCGAGCGCTCTCGAAGATGACGGGCAGACCGCTGCCCGGATGCGTGCCGCCGCCGACGAGATACATGCCATCGAGATCCTCGAAGCGGTTATGTGGCCGGAGGTGCAGCATCTGATCGAGCGAGTGCGCGAGGTTGAAGGTGGCGCCACGATAGATTTCGTAGCGCGTGTCCCAATCGGCGGGCGTAATGACGCGCTCGTAGCGGACGCGCTTCTCGATGTCCCGGTAGCCGGCCTGGGCGATTTTCTCGAAGAGGAGTTTGCGGAAGCGCGGAGTCTCTTTCTTCCAATCGATGTTCGAGTGCTGATGCGAGACGGGCGCGAGCACATAGAGCGCACTGTGACCCTTGGGAGCGAGCGTGGGGTCGGTGACGCAGGCGTTCTGGACGTAGAAGCTCGGGTCATCGCTGAGGACGTGCTGGTTCTCGATTTCGTCGAGGTTCCGCGCGTATTCCTTCGCGATGTGGATGGTGTGATGCGGGAGGTCGAAGGTGCCTTCGACGCCGAGATACATCATGAAGGTCGAGCAGGAGTATTTTTTCTTGGCGAGTTTCTTGTTCGTCCAACTGCTGCGGAGATGGTCGGGAACCATACGTTCCATTGCGCGGGCGAAGTCGGCGTTGACGACCACGGCATCGGCGCGATGCGTGCCCGCGCTCGTGCGGACGCCAACGGCGCGGCGACCGGCGAAGAGAATTTCTTCGACTGGCTCGCTAAGGCAAATCTCCACGCCGAGACGTTGCGCGACGCGGGCCATCGCGGCCGTGATGGCCGCGCAGCCGCCGATGGGATGAAACACGCCGTATTCGTATTCGAGAAAGCTGAGGATGCTGAACAGGCTCGGGCAGCGAAACGGCGACATGCCGAGGTATTTCGACTGGAAGCAGAAGGCCAGGCGCACGCGCTCGTCCTTGAAGAAGCGCTTGAGGTAGGTGTCCACCGACTGATGAGGGCGGAGCATTGGCAGCATCTTCAGCAGGCGCATCTGGACCAGGTCCCGCCAGCCGAGGAAAGCACTCTCAAGACATGGCACCATGCGGGCAAGCTTGGTGCGATTCCCGTCGAGGAAGCGACGGAAGCCGGGCGCATCGGCGGGTGAAAGCCTCGCAATTTCACGTTCCATCTGCCCGATGTTCGGTGTGGCGTCGATATGACCACCCGCGCCAAATTGGATGCGATACTGCGGGTCGAGTCGCTCCATTGGAACCTCGTCACGGAGGGTGGTGCCGGCGGCGCGGAAGATTTCTTCGAGCACGCGCGGGTAGAGAAAGAATGTGGGGCCGAGGTCGAACTTGTAGCCGTCCGCCTCTATGCTCGAGGTGCGCCCGCCGATGCCGGGGAGGCGCTCGATGATTTTGACTTTCACGCCGGCGGAAGCCAGGAGGATGGCGGAAGCGAGTCCTCCCGGGCCGGCGCCAATGATGATGGTTTCTTTCGTCATGGGTAATGATTCAGGCGGCGGTCGAAACGCAGTCGCGTGCGGCTGCGTCGCCGCGACGGATTCGCGTGGCCAGTTCAATTTCCTGCGCGGGCGTGAGCAGGGGGACTTCTCCTACCGCACGCATGTAGAGGGCGAGAGCGTCGGGGCGGGCGCGGTCCGCGGTGGGCAGTGACTCGGTGGAACTGGTGGGAGAGGCGATTGTCGTGATGTCAGCCGGGGCAGACCACCTGCTCGGATCGGAGGCGGAAGTGTTCGTCTTCGCCGTCACTCGATTCGAGGATTCTCCAGCGCGCGGCGTCATTTGGCGGCAGTTCGTTCGAGTCGATTTGGTTTCGAAAGTGGTGGTCATGATGGTCTGTGTTGGTTGGTGGGCTTCGGTGGCCGGGGCGGAGAGCCGGATGCCCTCCGCCCACGCAGGAGCGCTCAGTTCGGCAGCACCACGGTGTCGATGACATGGATGACGCCGTTGCTGGCGGCCACGTCGGTCTTGACCACCTTGGCGTTGTCCACGGTGACGGCTCCGGCGGTGACTTTCACGTCGAGCGACTGGCCGTTCACGGTCTTGGCCTTCATCGTCTTGACGTCTGCGGCCATGACTTTGCCCGCCACGACGTGGTAGGTGAGGATGGCAACGAGCTTTTCCTTGTTCTCAGGCTTAAGCAGGTCTTCCACCGTGCCTTTGGGGAGCTTGGCGAAGGCTTCGTCGGTCGGCGCGAAGACGGTAAACGGGCCGGGGCCTTGGAGGGTCTCGACGAGGCCGGCGGCTTTTACCGCGGTAACCAGGGTGTTGAAGCTGCCGTTGCCGGAGGCGACGGCGACGATGTCTTTGCCCGTGGACTTGGGTTCAGCGTGAGCAACGCCCAGGAAGCTGGACGTGGCGACGATTGCGGTGAGGGTGAGGATACGGATGGTTTTCATGGTTCGTATGGGATGTTTTGTTTTTTGTCTTGGTGTGAGCCTGGACGACCACCGCAAAGCGAATCGGCTTGGCAAACCGGCATTGGATGAGCCGGCGCTGGGCGACGTTTGCGTTTGTTTTCCGATGTTCACGTTTTGTTTTCATGTTCAGCTTGCTGCCAAACAGCATTGAACTTGTGGAGAAGATGTCTAATATTTGTTCTGTTGTCAATAGTTTGTCTAACAGTATTTTTGAAGGCGGCTATGTCTGGCTTTCTGAGTCAAAAGTCACGCGTTACCAGCTTAAGTTGGTGCTTTTGTGTAATTCTTGAAAATCCTGACTTGCAAACCGTCGCCGATTTGTCAAATGTCTGTCTAGTTTTATGGCTGAAGCCCACCAAGCAATCAAAGTTGTCGCCCGGCGCACGGGATTGAGCGCCCATGTCATCCGGATTTGGGAGAAACGCTACGGCGCTGTGGAACCGGAACGTACCGGCACCAACCGCCGCCTCTACTCGGACGAACAGATCGAGCGACTGAGCTTGCTCCGCGACATTACGCAGAACGGACACAGCATTGGCCATGTCGCCAAGCTGCCGACGGAGAAGCTCCGCGAGCTGTCAAAGGAATCGCACGGCACCAACGACCGCGCCCCTCGCGCGCAGACCGCGGCCCCGGGCGCCCCGACATTCCTCAACGAATGCGTCGCGGCGGTGAAGTCACTCGACGGCCGCGCTCTGGAGGAGACGTTGAAACGGGCCGCGACCGAACTGGGCTCGCAGGGACTGCTGCAACGGGTGATTGCGCCGCTGGCGCAGACCCTTGGCGAGTTGTGGCGCAACGGCACGATCACCGCCGCGCACGAACACTTCGCCAGCGCGGTCATCCGGATTCTTCTTGGCCACGCCGCGAGGCCGTTCGCCGGAACGGACAGCGCCCCGGTGATCGTCGTCGCCACTCCGGCTGGACAGATCCACGAACTCGGCGCGCTGCTCGTTGGCGCGGCGGCGGCGAACCTCGGCTGGCACGTCACCTATCTCGGTGCCGGCCTGCCGGCTGCGGAAATCGCCGGTGCGGCCCGCCAGAATCGCGCGCGCGCCGTGGCCTTGAGCGTGGTCTATCCCGAGGACGACCCGCGGCTGGAAGGCGAATTGAGGCGGCTGCACGAGTCACTGCCGCCGGAAGTCATGCTCCTCGTTGGGGGCCGTGCCATGCCGGCCTACCACGACGTCTTGGAAAAAATCGGCGCAACGCAAGTGAAAGACCTCTCGCAACTCTCCTCGGCCCTGGACGAGTTGCGCAGGCCCACCAAGAAAGTGAAACGATGAAACCGATCTTCTCCCGAAACATTGACAACAAGGGCCGTCTCATCCGCGGACTCGGCGCGCTGGCGCTGTTCGTTGGCGCGGGCTTTGGTTTCAGCGTGTCCGAATGGCTTGGCATCGCCCTGATGGCGTCGGGAGTTTTCGTCGCCTTCGAAGCTCTGCGCGGCTGGTGCGCCCTGCGTGCGTGCGGCATCAAGACCAGGCTCTGACTCAGGTCTGGAATTCATGGCTGGGCATCGTTCACACCAGCTTTTCAAACTCGTTGATGAGGCACCGCATGTCGCGCGGCAGCACGGCATCGGGCTTGCAGCGCAGCAGCATGCCGTCGAGATACAACAGGCTGCGGATGATCGCGAAGATGCCTTTCTCAAACGTCATCCCGGAATGCACGCCGAACTTGATGGTCTGCATCATTTTACCCGTGAGGCGGACTTGCGCCACCGTCGCGCTATCGAAGCCGGCGTAGAGTTCGTGGAACTTGCCCTTGAACATATCAAACGCCGCGCCCGCAAGCTCGTTCTCGGACTTCACCGCGATCAGGCTGAGGCCCTGAATCTAGTCGAGGTCCGGCAGCTTTCCTCCGCGCCCGTAAATCGAGTGGATGATCCGGCCAAATTGAATCCAGTGCATGGCCGGCGGTTTCAGACATGAGTGTTCTTGGAGACGAATTCGACGTAGGGCAGAATGGCGAACGCACCCGGACAATCCCACGCCGACATGCCGAGATACTTTGACTGGAATGTGAACGAGAGCTTGAGCTTGTCCTCGCGGAAGCAATCCCCCAGCACGCTGATAAGCGAGCGCCTGATCGAGAGCTTCGGCAACGCGCGCAGCATGTCCT
>CAMAWP010000321.1 GCA_945861765.1 Akkermansia muciniphila
TGCGGCGTCTTGACGCGCACGTAGCCGGCCGCGAACTCGGTTTCCTTGGCCAACTTCTCAAGTTCCTCGACGATCGCCGCGCCCTTGGGAAGCCACAGTGGTAGTCCTGGACCGACGAACTCGGTGTCGATCACGAATAGGCTCATCTCCTGCCCGATTTTGCGGTGGTCGCGCTTTTTGGCCTCCTCGATCATATTGAAGTAAGCCTCCATCTCGGTCTTGTTCTTGAAGGCTGTGCCGTAGATGCGCTGAAGCTGCGGATTTTTCTCGTCGCCTTTGTAATAAGCGCTGGCGACATGAGTGAGCTTGAACGCGCCGATGTTGCCGGTGCGCATCACATGCGGCCCGGCGCAAAGGTCGATGAAATCGCCGTTTTTGTAGAACGAAATCGCCTCGCCTTCCGGAATGCCCTGGATGATGTCGAGCTTGAACTTGCTCGGCACAGCACGGTCATTCAACGCAGCGAGCCGGCCGCGCTTCGCCTGGTCGAGCGCGTCGTCCCGCGAGACAACCACTTTCTCGAAAGTCTGATTGGATTTTGTGACCGCTTTCATCTCGGCTTCGATCTTTAGGAAATCTTCGGGCGAGATCCGATGCTCGAGTTCAAGGTCGTAATAAAAACCGTTTTCGACTGGTGGACCGGCGGCGAACTGGGCGTCAGGCCAAAGCTTGGCAATCGCTGTTGCCATCACATGAGCGCACGAATGGCGCAGACGTTCCAGATCGGTCATCTTCTGTCGGTCATCGAGGGTTTTTCGTTCCGTAGCATTAGTTTCCATAAATTTTATATTCGAGCGGCCGCGCAGCGCGTCGGATTCAAAAAAACAAAAACGCCTCGGACGGGTGGTGCGAGGCGTTGGCGTCCACGGCTGTACCGCGAACGCTTAAAAAGTCGTTATTGCTCCGTTCACTGAAATTAACATTGCGCGCAGCCTAAAGAAGCAAAGGCCGTTTGGCAAATTGAAACTGGCCCTGAGCGGTCTGCGGACATGCCCATCAAAATGGTTGAAAAGCGGCATCGAGTTCAATAGGGTGCGCCCATGAAATCACTTGCCCAGTTTCTTGTTGCTTCCGCTTTTCTTGCTTCGACCGTTGTTGGATCACAAGCCGCTGAAAAGGCCTACACCATTGCTGTCATTCCGAAAGGCACCACTCACGAATTTTGGAAATCAATCAACGCCGGCGCGTTCAAAGCCCGCCAGGAGCTCAACGCCAAAGGGCTGAAAGTGGAAGTGATCTGGAAAGGTCCCTTGAAGGAGGATGATCGAGACCAACAGATTCAGGTCGTTGAGAATTTCATGAGTCGGCGAGTCAGCGGCATTGTCCTCGCACCCCTGGACTCCCAAGCTTTGGTGAAGCCTGTTGCGAATGCCGTCCAATCGAAAATCCCAGTGGTCATCATCGATTCAGGCTTGAAATCGGACAAATACGTCAGCTTCGTCGCGACCGATAACTACAAGGGCGGTCAGATGGCGGGTGATCACTTGGGCAAACTGCTCGACGGAAAAGGCAATGTGATTCTGCTCCGCTACGCAGTCGGCTCCGCGAGCACGGAGGAACGGGAAGCGGGCTTTCTTGATGTCCTGAAAACCAAATACCCGAGTATCAAATTGATTTCGTCTGACCAATACGCGGGACCGACGCGTGACACGGCCTATCAAGCGTCTCAAAATTTGCTCAACCGTTTCGGACGCGAAGTGAACGGAATATTCTGTGCCAACGAGCCATCCACCATCGCCATGACCAAAGGGCTGCGAGACATCGGCAAGGCTGGCGGAAAAGTGAAGATGGTCGGCTTCGATGCTGGCTCTCAATCGGTCCTGGATATGAAGAGCGGTGATGTTCAAGGCCTCGTGGTTCAAAACCCCGTGCTCATGGGCTACCTTGGCGTGATGACGATCGTCAAGCATTTGCAGGGCGAGAAGGTCGAAAAAAAGATCGATACCGGCGTTGTCCTCGTGACTCCCGAGAACATGGAGCAGCCAGCGATCAAAGAATTACTCAACCCGCCGCTGGACAAGTATTTGAAGTAATCCAATCCCGGCTATGGAGTTCGCTGGCTCGGCAACGCTCTGGATTCTCGATCAGCATTCGAAAGCGATGTTCCAGAAGACAACCAGCGAAGCGGAAAGCGCTGTCGAGCTGACACGACCCTTATGACTCCGCGGCTGCGCATGCTGGGAGTCAAGAAGAGCTTCGGCGCGACGCACGCCCTAAGGAACGTTAATCTCGATGTCTCCCCCGGAGAAGTCCACGCGTTGATTGGGGAGAATGGCGCTGGCAAAAGCACGCTGATGAAAATCCTGAGCGGCGCTTACACTCCGGATGCGGGAAAAATCGAGCTTGATGGCCGAGAGTTCACCTCCACAAATCCCTGGCACGCGCGCCGTAGCGGCATCGCCATGATTTATCAGGAACTGAATCTCGCGCCACATCTGACGGTGGAGGAAAACATCCTGCTCGGCGACGAACCCGCCACGTTCGGTTGGATCCGTCGCTCGCAACGACGTGAAATGGCGCGTGAAGCGCTGGCTGAACTTCGTCATGAAAATATTCCGTTGAGCGCGCCGGTAAGAAGCCGTCCGATCGCAGAGCAACAGGTCGTTGAAATTGCGCGAGCCCTGGTAGGCAAATCCAAGATCCTCATCATGGACGAACCGACCAGCAGCCTGACCGAGGTGGACACCAAAAATCTTTTCGCGGTGATTGCCCGGCTGCGCGAGCGTGGTGTGAGCATCATTTACATCAGCCATTTTCTGGAGGAATGCAAACAGGTCTCTGACCGTTACACTGTTCTCCGCGACGGTGAAAGCGTCGGCAGTGGAGAGATGGCTTCAGCCGATCTTCACGACATCATCCGGCTCATGGTCGGCCGCGAGATCAAAGACATTTACCCGCGCACTCCGCACAGGCTGGGCAAACCGGTTTTGGAGTTAAGAGCGGTTGCTGGCGAGACCAAACCGCGCTGTGTTGATCTGCTGCTTCGCGAGGGTGAGATTCTGGGCATCGCGGGTTTGGTGGGTGCAGGCCGCACGGAAACTCTGCGTGCTTGCTTTGGCTTGGACCGGCTGAGGAGCGGATCTGTGTGGGTGGATTCCAGGGAGCAAACGCATCGAACTCCGAAGCAGCGCCTCGGCGAGGGCATCGGGTTGTTGAGCGAGAATCGCAAAGAAGAGGGCCTCATGCTCAACCGCACATTGGCCGAGAACCTTACCATCACTCGGCATGGCCCTATCACGAAATTTGGCGTCATTAGCAACCGCCGACAGAACCAAGTCACGATGGACTGGATGCAGCGCCTTGACGTGCGAGCTCGCGGTCCCACCCAGCAGATCGCCGAGCTCTCAGGTGGCAATCAGCAAAAAGTCGCATTCGGACGATTGTTGCACCACAACGCAAGAGTCTTGCTGCTGGACGAACCGACTCGCGGCGTTGATGTGGGTAGCAAGGTTCAAATTTACCAGTTGATGGGGCAGCTCGCGGCCGAAGGCAAAGCCATCGTGTTTGTCAGCTCGTATCTCGCGGAACTGCTGGGCGTCTGTGATACGATCGGGGTCATGTGCCGAGGCGTTCTTTCCGAGATACGCCCAGTCTCGGAATGGACGGAACACAGCATCATCAGCGTTGCGATTGGCCATACGGAGGCCCAGAACTCACGATGAAAAATCGAGCCGTGGATTCACCTGACCGAACGACGAAGATCAGAACTCTGTTGAATGTTCTTGGACCTTTTCTCGGCTTGGCTTTTGTTATCGGACTGTTCTCGCTGAGCAACGAGGTGCGGCCTTACTTCCTGACGGGGGCGAATTTCAAGATCATCCTGATTCAGACAGTGATCGTCGCTACCAGCGCGCTCGGCATGACCATGATCATTGTCAGCGGCGGCATCGATCTCAGCGCTGGATCGGTGGTGGCGCTAACGAGCGTCGCCAGCGCGACGTTGCTGGTGAAAGGCTATTCGCCGAGCGCCGCCGTACTGATGACAATTCTAGCCGGTGGGTGTCTTGGGTTGGTGAACGGCATCGCCATCGCTGGATTTCGCATGATGCCGTTCATCGTGACACTGGGCATGATGGGGATCGCGCGCGGAACAGCCAAATGGCTGGCGGGCAATCAAACCGTCAATCCTCCCGAAACCCCCATCAACAATATCATGGCGTTGGTGGATCCGATCCATCTTTTCCCGCTGCCGCCTGGCGTGTGGATCACGATCGGGCTGGCAGTGCTGATGGCGGTCGTGATGCGGCAAACGATCTTTGGGCGTTATATCTTCGCCATCGGCTCGAATGAAAGCACAGCCCGATTGTGCGGCATCCGAGTTCGACTGCAGAAAGTAATGATCTATGCCGTTGCCGGCTCGTTTTTCGGCTTGGCCGGCCTGATGCAGCTTTCTCGATTAACACAAGGCGATCCCACGGCGGCCATAGGATTGGAACTGGACATCATCGCAGCCGTCGTCATTGGCGGAGCGAGTCTGAACGGTGGCGCCGGCAGCATTCTGGGCTCGATGATTGGCGCGCTCATCATGGCCGTCCTGCGCAATGGCTCGAATCAAATGGGCTGGCCGACCTACATGCAGGAGATTATTATTGGCGTCGTCATCATCCTGGCGGTCGGGTTGGATAGACTGAGGCAAAGGCGAAATAACCTTTAGAAAACAAGTTAACGAAAAACTTTATGACAAAACTATCCGTAAAATTTATCGCAGGCCTCTTGGTGCTGCTGACTTCGAATCTTCCAGCCCAAGACGTGCGAAAGCCCGGCGAAAATGAGAAAGGCGTCTCAGCCAAATCATCTCAGGACGCAGGGGCAAAAGCAGAATCAGGAAGTCAGGCGAACAAGCGGATTGAGCAAGCTGCCGATGCCACCGTGCGGCTCCTGGCCAAGGACGTCGCCATTCACGGCAAGAACGTCCGTTACGAGCCACAACCGCACAAGAACACTGTCGGTTACTGGACTGATCCTAAAGATTGGGTGAGTTGGGATTTTAAGATCAACCAACCAGGGACATTCAAAGTTGAGCTGACCCAGGCTTGTGGCAAAGGGAGTGGCGGCAGTGAATACATTGTGGAGATCGACGACCAGGCTCTGCGCGACATTGTTCCCGACACGGGATCATTTACGAATTTCATCAACCGCACCATCGGACAAGTGAAACTGGCCAAGCCCGGCAATTACACTGTCTCCGTGAAGCCGATCAAAAAACCGGGGCAGGCAGTGATGGACTTGCGAGCGATCACGCTCACTCCGGTGACGGAGACGCGATAGGATCTCTACCGAGACTGGATCAATACCCGGAAGGCTCGCCCAAGGTGTTCCGGGTGGACGAGGGTTTGGAATTGCCGTTTCTGAGCGGCTGACCATTCCCCAAATCGTGAGCTCGGGTGCCAGGTTTTTTCAGCCGTTCGAGTTAAGAACGCCGCCTGCGAAATCAACGCTTCCGTTCGCAATCCTGCTTGCTCTCCGTTGAGTTGAAGAGCCGTGAAATTGACTTGCCCAGTCAGATCTTGTTCGCCGACGTGATCGAGTAGATTTGAGCTGACGCGGTGTTGCCGGTAAGCACGCAGGGTTCCTCCCGCTCGCTCGGGCGAGAAAAAGCCCTCGCCTGTCAGGCCGTAATCCAAAGTCACCAGTTTGCCTTGCGTTAAACTTCGGGCTGCTTGATTCCACCAAGCTCCGGCACCCGGAGATAATTCCGTGGTGAAGCCCTCTGGCAGCACCGCGAGGAGTTCAGGTGGTAGGTGCGGCCAGTCTAAGACCTGGGATGGAGTCGAACAGCCGTATGGCGCGCTCGTCTTTTTTACCCACTCGAAGCGGTCGCACTTCCAAGCGACTCCCCATTCGAACCAATATTTCTCCGCAGCATTCCAGCCAATGCGGTGAACTGGGAATGCGTCCAGGAGTTCGTTCGCAAAGATCACTCCGCGCACGGCGAGCGGAGAGAGCGAATCCCAAGAGTCATGCCACCGCACTCGTCCCGCAAACTCTCCCAGCGTGTTCTCCTGCCATTCGCGTCGTCGCGGGGAAGGTTCGACAATCCAATAATCGAGAGTTTCGAAGAGATCGGGACGGCATCGACGAAACCAATCGAGGATATCCAGCGCCAAGCGGCCGTCATGAGCGCCTGCTTCGACAAGTTGAAAGCGATGGAGCGCGATGTTCGAACTCGATGCAAAAGCGCTTTGGTTGATCGAGTCGTCAGGTCCTTCAACCGGACCCGACGCAAGGATACTCCGGCTTGGCTGCGGGAGAGATAAGTGAGCCATCTCACGCCGACTCCCACGAGGATGAGAGGCTGCTGCGTCCTCGTCATCGCGATGCCCCAAGGGTTGGAACTCAAGGTGTTCGAGCCACTCTGCGAATTGAAAAGCCAACAGCTCACCAAACAAGCTGCCGACACTGACGCTGGTATAGAAATCGCCCTTTCGACCGACTGGAACTGACTCGCGTTCATAATAACCGCAGCCTGGACAATACAGAGCCAACTCCATGAACCGGGCAAAGGAGATGGAGCCCTCGCCAGCGATCTCACAGCGGATTATCTCGCTCAAATCATTCATTGGCTTGCAGTTTCCGGCATATTCAGATAAATGAACTCAGCAGCTTGACCTGAAAACCTATGGCTAAAATCGACGCCTTCTTCAATTTGATGTTCGAACAGAAAGCTTCGGACTTGCACCTGGCTTCCGGCAACCCGCCGATTCTTAGGATCAACGGCGAATTGCACAGGGTCGATTACCCGCCATTGGAAAGCGACAGCTTGAAGGCAATGCTGTACGAAATCGCGCCGGAATACAAAATAAAGGTCTATGAAGAAACTGGCGATGTTGATTTCGGCTACGAAATCCCCAACGTCTCGCGCTTCCGCGCCAATTTTTTCAACCAAAAGAACGGTTGCGCCGCCGTCTTTCGGCAGATTCCTTCCAAGGTATTGTCTTTCGAAGATTTCGAGAAATTCGATGCTCCGCTTCCGGCGGTATTGAAAAAGTTCTCGATGTTGCACAAAGGCTTGGTGGTGGTTACCGGGCCAACCGGTTCCGGCAAATCAACGACGCTGGCAGCCATGGTGGATTACGCGAATAAGAATCGAAAAGACCACATTTTAACTGTGGAGGACCCGATTGAATTCGTGCATGAAAGCAAAAACTCTCTGGTGAATCATCGGGAAGTCGGCATCCACACTAAGTCTTTTGCTTCGGCGTTGCGCGGAGCTCTGCGCGAAGACCCGGATATTATTATGGTCGGGGAATTGCGCGATCTGGAAACCATCGAGCTAGCCTTGACCGCCGCCAGCACAGGACATCTGGTTTTTGGAACCTTGCACACGCCGAGCGCTGCCAAGACGGTGGATCGTATCATCGACGTCTTCCCAGGTGAGCAGCAAAACAAGATTCGAGCAACTCTTTCGGAGGCATTGCGAGGCGTCATCGCGCAAAACCTCTTCAAACGCATCGATAAGAAAGGGCGCGTTGCTGCCCTGGAAATCCTGGTGTTCACCACCGCGATCGCGAACCTTGTGCGCGAAGGGAAGACCCACCAGATTCCGGGTATGATCCAAGTGGGAAAGAAGCTGGGCAACCAACCGCTAGACGATGCGATCATGGAGCACGTGCGCATGAAACGCATCTCTCCGGAGGAAGCTTACGACAAATGCCTGGATAAAAAGAAGTTTCGACCCTTCCTCGCCCACCCACCAGAGGATGATGAGGCTTAACTCAGGCGACAGTCGATAGGACGTCACATCGCCTCGAACTTTTAGCTATTTCGCTTATGCGCCGCAACGAATTGGATCACGTTTTGGGAACCATGTTGGATTCCAACAAAGATGTTTCGGACCTGAACATCACGGTGGATAAACCGTTGCAAGTGGAATCCTCGGGACAGCTCGTGCCTGTGGTGCT
>CAMAWP010000322.1 GCA_945861765.1 Akkermansia muciniphila
ATCAATGTCACCTGGATCGGGACTGGAACCTTGCAGTCCGCCACCGCAGTGACGGGCCCGTGGACGGATGTGGCGAATGCCAAGAGTCCCTTCTCAGCCGCGACTTCCGGAACGGCTAAGTTCTATCGCTTGAAGCAGTAAAACGATTCAATTCCATTGTATGCGAGGGAGACCGGAGGCAACTCCGGTCTCTTTCGTTGGTTCCCCACTGTTTTCAATGGAATAGGCTCACAGCGGATGAAGACCTTTTTTTCATCCCGCCGGGCTGACTGGAGTTTGGACCTATTGGCTGCCTTCGTCTCCCGGAGGGAGATTCGAAAGGGTGGGCTATTCTCGAATCTCCTCTCCGGGAGATGTGAGTCGCAAAACATCATCGGCACTGGGGTTTGGACTATTGGCTGTCTTCGTCTCCCGGAGGGAGATTCGAGAATAGCCCGGCAGTTGACTGCCGGGTTCGCATTAGCGACTGCATAAGTCCCGAAGGGACGGCCGAATCCTCCAATGTCCTACGTCAGCTCCAACTGTCTGTTCAGGACAAAGGATCGCCCGAGAATGGTTCAACCGTCCCTTCGGGACTTTGGCTATTTGCTACCTAATCCCACCCTTGAAAGGGTGGGCTATTCTCAAATCTCCCTCCGGGAGATAGGTGTGGGCTATTTTCGAATCTCTCATCCGGGAGATGTGAGTCGCAAGCCTCATCGGCACTGGAGTTTGGACCTATTGGCTGCCTTCGTCTCCCGGAGGGAGATTCGAGAATAGCCCGGCAGTTCACTGCCGGGTTCCAATTAGCGATTGCTTAAGTCCCGAAGGGACGGACGAATCGCCCCAATGTCCTACGCCAGCTCCTACTGTCTGTTCAGGACAAAGGATCGCCCGAGAATGGTTCAACCGTCCCTTCGGGACTTTGGCTATTTGCTACCCAATCCCACCCTTGAAAGGGTGGGCTATTCTCAAATCTCCCTCCGGGAGATAGGTGTGGGCTATTTTCGAATCTCCTCTCCGGGAGATGTGAGTTGCAAACCTCATCGGCTACAACAGCAGAACACCCGAAAATGTCCAAGCTCCAGGCACCCCTCGGGAGTGAGTTTTCCAGCCCGGACACGGAAATGGTTCCACCGACAACCGCGGGGAACCCTTTTGTTTTCATAAACACATCTCGGTCACTTGAAACAACAGGCGCTGCAGACTTCGATGCGATTGCGCGCTGATTGTCGGGAGAGGCGCAGATGTCAGCGGCCAAAATCGAAGGCACTCTGCGCTTGGTCGAGGGGCACTCTCTCGCTGATCTAAAACCTCCGACACCATAACAGTATCGACACCTTCGACATCATTTCACACACTCCCGCGCATGAACTCCGTGCCGTCCGATGCCGCGCAGGCTGCTGTCCCGTCCACCGTTCTCACATTTACGTTGGCGAGCCAATCCGCTCATCGAGTCGGTGCGAAACCCGACGCGTCCATCGACGCTTACCGTGGTCTGGTCCGTTTTTTGATCCAAATCCAGTGACAGACACACACGATGAATAGGCCTGTGAAGACAATTTGGATGATCGTGATGGCTGTTGGCGTTGCCGCCACAGGGCTGGTCGCGGCGGGAGATGCCCAGAGGGTCGAGTCGTTCAAGAAACCCGCGAGTGCGGAAACCACCCGCACCGAGTTCGAGCGCGATAAGAAGTTCTGGGCCTATCAATCACCGGAAAAAACCTCGCTTCCAGAAGTCATTAACAAGCTCTGGCCGAAAAACTACATCGATCGTTTCATCTTGGCGAAACTCGAATCAAGAGGCCTTCTTCCGGTCGGAGATGCGGACCGGGCAACACTCGCTCGGCGGGCCTATTTCGATCTCATTGGGTTGCCACCTTCGATCGAGCAATTGGATGAATTCCTCAGTGACGACTCACCGGACGCTTTCACGCATCTGGTGGATCACCTGTTGGCTGCGCCGCAATTCGGCGAGCGTTGGGGGCGGCATTGGCTGGACGTGGCACGCTTCGGCGAGTCTGTGACTTTGCGCGGGTTCGTTTTCAAGGAAGCCTGGCGTTATCGAGATTACGTGATCGACGCGTTTAATCACGATCTGCCGTATGACCGGTTCATCCAAGAGCAAGTTGCGGGCGATTTGATGCCCTACTCGAGTCTTGAAGAGCACCGCCGCCAGGTCATTGCCACCACCTTTCTGGCGTTAGGCAACACCAACCTCGAAGAGCAAGACAAGGAGCAACTACGAATGGACGTGGTGGACGAACAACTGGATACCATCGGCAAGGCTTTTCTCGCGCAAACCATCGGCTGCGCGCGCTGCCACGATCATAAATTCGATCCCATCCCCACGCGTGATTACTACGCAATGGCTGGCATTCTGCGCAGCACCAAGACGTTGGTTCACGCGAACGTATCGGCCTGGATTGAGGTGCCATTGCCGGTCGAGTTGGAGCAGGAGGAAATTCTCCAGAAGCACGAAGCCAGCGTTGCCGCGCTTAAGGCTCGACTCAAAACGGCCAAGGAATCCGCGTCCAAACTCGATTCTGGCAGGGCGCCGTCATTGGCTCA
Source organism: Akkermansia muciniphila (assembly GCA_945861765.1). Lineage (GTDB taxonomy): Bacteria > Verrucomicrobiota > Verrucomicrobiia > Limisphaerales > SIBE01 > SIBE01. The sequence goes on from CAMAWP010000322.1 coordinate 2,551, forward strand.
GGCAGTCGCGGTGGCTCCGCGCGAATTGCCGGGAGTGGTGGTCGATGACTCGCAAGCCAAGCAGGTCGGGGAATGGAAGCACTCGCAGTTTTCTGGCCGCTATATCGGCACTGGCTATTTGCATGACCTCGATGCGGTCAAAGGCGAGAAGACGATCACGTTTCATCCAGACTTGTTGAAGGCCGGTCGGTACGAAATCCGGCTGGCTTATGTGCCTGGCTCGAATCGCGCGATGGAAGTGCCGGTGACAATCTTCAGCGCCGATGGCGAAGCGACCGTTTTCGTGAATCAACAGGAAACGCCCCCCATCGACGGACGATTTGTGTCGCTCGGAAAATACCGGTTTGAACAAAACGGCCAAGGGTTCGTCTTGATTTCCAATCAAGGGACAAGAGGCCATGTCATCGCCGACGCTGTCCAGTTCCTTCCCTTGGAATTGATCGAAGGGCTGCAACCCGCCATCGCTGCGATCGAGGACGCCAAGCGATCAACCCGCGCTGCTGGCAAGGAGGACCGCACCGAAGCCAAGAAAGCAGCAGATGAAATCAATCGCATCGAGGCCGAGATCAAGCGCCTGCTGGGTAGCGCTCCGCAACGCCCAATGGTGATGTCCGTGAAGGAGGAAAAGGAAATCGGCGATGCACAAGTTCACATTCGAGGAACGGTTCACAACCTTGGGCCGAAAGTCCCGCGCGGATTTTTGGCGGCAGCAACGCACGGTCCGCCGCCCACAGTTCCAGAAAACCAGAGCGGACGTCGCGAATTAGGCCAATGGCTGGCTAGTCCCTCAAATCCACTCAACGCCCGGGTCATGGTCAATCGAGTTTGGCACTGGCTCTTTGGATCTGGCTTGGTGCGAACGACGGACAATTTTGGCGCGATGGGTGAAGCGCCATCTCACCCCGAGCTCCTCGACTACCTCGCCGTTCGCTTCCGCGAGGAAGGTTGGTCGGTAAAAAGGATCGTTCGTGAGATGATGCTCTCGCACACGTACCAGCTCAGCAGCGAATTCGAGGAAGATCAGGCACCGTCGCGAGCGGACCCGGAGAATCGTTTGCTCTGGCGGATGAACCGGCGTCGGCTGGATGCCGAGTGCCTCCGCGACACGATCCTTTGGGTCAGTGGCCAGATCCAGCTCGATCGTGGAGGATCAACCATAGCCATCGGGACATCCGCCGACTATGGCTACAAGTATGTCGAGACCCGGCGCAGCGTTTACGTTCCGGTGTTGCGCAACGCCCTGCCTGAAATATTCGAAGTCTTCGATTTCGCTGACCCCAGCGTGATTACTGGTCAACGCAACATCAGCACGGTCGCGCCCCAGGCGCTGTTCCTCGTGAATCATCCCTTTGTGATGGAACAGGCGCAGCATGCGGCTCGACGGATACTCGCTGTCCCTGGCTTGAACGACCACTCGCGCATCGAGCAGGTTTATCGGTTAGCCTTGGGGCGTCAGCCCACCGATGGCGAAATGCGAATCGCCGCCAAACATCTTCATGCGGCGCCAGATGAGCCCGGCGAAAATCCGGTGAAGCCTTGGGCGCGGTTAGTGCAGGCGCTCTTCGCCTCGGTGGATTTCCGCTACGTTAAATGATAGAACTTTCAGGCTGCATTCGTTTGGCGAGCCCGAGAGAGCAGGAGCAGATAACTCGTGGAGCGAAATTGGTTTGCGCTCTCATGTGCTCTTGATTTAACTGAACGAGCGATGGAACCCTTCTACCTTCCCACGGCTGAGATGCTCACGCTGAAGGGTTCGGCCCAGCAGGTTTGGCACGACCAGGCTGCCGATCTGAGGTCGAAACAGTTTGGCCGTCAGGTCTTTGTTCGAGCTGTGGTTGAAGTCTCTAATTTTTGCCGCGAGAATTGTCATTACTGCGGCATGCGCCGCGATAACCGGACGCTGGATCGTTTTCGAGCCCGGCTTGAAGGACTACAGGAGTTACTTGTGGACAAGCGGCCAGCTAGCGTCACAGATGTCAACATTCAAGCTGGCGAAGATCCAGTGGCTGTTCGCGAAGTCGTTTTGCCTCTCGTGAGAACGCTGCGACAAGAGACCCCTTTGGGAATCAGCATCTGTCTGGGGACGCTGAGCGCCTCGGTTTATTCAGAACTCCAAGACGCGGGGGCCGCCATCTATATCATAAAATTCGAACTGGCAGATGCGATCCGTTATGCCGAGCTGCAGGGGCCTGGAAGTCTCGTCGAGCGAATCGATCACATCCACTTGCTCGCGAACATGGGCTGGAAAGTCAGCTCAGGGTTCATCGCCGGTTTGCCTGCTCAAGGAGCCAAGGAATTGCTGGCTAATTTGGCTCTCGCTCGAACTCTGCCCTTGGACGGGTGCAGCGTGAGTCCGTTTATTCCCGGTGAAGAAACCCCGCTTGCCAGCTCAGAGACGGCCAATATCGACTTGACCTTGAATTGCATGGCAGCCATGCGGCTGATGAGGCCGGATTGGGTCATCCCAGCAGTCAGCGCGCTCCACCTAGCCGAGCCCGGCGCAGGCTATCGCCGAGGGCTGCGAGCTGGCGCTAATCTTGTCACCATTAACCTGACTCCCCCCAACATTCGCCAGGACTACGTGCTCTACAAGCGCGACCGTTTCATCATGACTGAAGAGCGAATACTCAGTGCAATCGCCGCCGAAGGATTGTCGCCCTCCGAGCAAAGTCTTGTCGGTTTTTACCGGCAAAAGGAGAGTCATCGCACTGTTCCCGTCGAGCAACGGATCGAATCGCCCGCGATGTAACTGACTGCCATCTGCGGTTCAAGGCCCTACGTCTGCCTGCTCGATCAGCTCGGCGATCGCGACAAGATTCAACGCGGCTTTCGGGACGAATGAAGCAACGTCAACATACTCTGGAAGCTTCGAACCATCTGAGCTCCGTTCCGAGCAATGTCCGTTGTCACCCCACGGGCCCAGACCATCGAGCGTCGGCACGGCGTCCCAGAGAAGATTGCCGTCGCTGAGGCCACCTCGCTCCTCGGCGTCCACCGCAATTCCGAGTTGGTCGCCTGCCCGCCGCCATACAGCAAGCAGACGGTCGGTGTCCGGATTGCGCGGCCATGGCCGGGTCTCACTGAGGATTTCGACTTTCACGTCGCATGCGTACCCATCCACCGGACTTCGCACTTCGCCGGGACCGGCCAGCGCCAAGAGCGCTGCTTTGCCGTGCGCGTAAGCCTCCGGCGTGAAGGCCCGGAATTCGCCTTCCGCGAGCGCCTCGTGCGGAACGCGGTTAAGCACTGTACCGCCCGAAACCGTCCCGACGTTGAACGTGAGTTGACGAGTCGGGTCAGTCAGCGCTGCAACCCGCTGGATCGTGTGGCTGATTTGAACGATCGCGTTGGCTCCGTGAGAGTGCTTTGCGCCAGCGTGCGCGCCGCGCCCTGCGGCTGTGACGCGCCAGGTGGCTCGGCCTTTGCGAGCTACAACCATCAGGCGCTCATCACCCAGGCGACCCTCGGACTCGAAGACCAGCGCCGCGAGCGTGCCGTGATCGAAGTGGCTCCTGCAAACGTCGCCGAAGTCATGCGACAACGTTTCCTCGGACGAGTTCCAAAACAATCGCCAGGAGATTTCGTTGAAAGCCGTCGGCGAGAGCTCCTGGAGAGCCGACACTATCAACCACATCATCACTGTGCCGCCTTTAATATCGTGCGTCCCGGGCCCGTAGATCCTATCGCCTTCCAACTGCCAGCGAAACCCGTTCCGCACTTCCTCCTCGGGCGGAAATACCGTGTCCAGATGCGACACCATCGCGACAGAACGCGGCGAGCGTCCTGGGCGCGTCAGGACGAGGTGATCACCCCAGGCGGGATTGGTCGATGGCACAAACTCCGACGTGAAACCAAGATCGGCGAAACACGCCGCGGTGAGCCGGCCCAATTGATTCACTCCTCCGCGGTTGCCTGTGAAGCTATTGATCTCGACCATTCGCCGCAGCATCTCCAATCCAGCCGGCAGCCGATGCTGTAGGAATTCTGTAAGTTTTGCGCTGTTCTGCACGAAGACAAGACGGTTATGAAACGGTCACTTGCTCTCCACAAACTGAAACTCGATCAGTCTATTCCTTGAAATCTGTGTCGGCCTGTTTTAGGTCCAGTTCCTTAATCCAGGCGTTGCGGTAGCGCACATCGTGGCCTTCGCACTGAAGCTTGAGACCGCCCGGAGTGTCGGTGATCCCTTTCCCGCCGTCGTTGCCTCCATCGATGCCGGACCTCGGGCCACCCCACACTTGGTTGATCGTCTGGTTGCTGTGAACCTTGACGCCGTTGAAATACATCGTGAGCATCGCTTTCTCGATCCGCTTGCCGTCCACGAATCGAGCCGCACGGAACGTGATGTCGTATGTGTTCCATTTCCCGACGCCTTTGTAGGCATGATAAGGGGATTCGGTTTCATTGATCACCGCGCCCATGCCGTGCTTGGTTTTGTCGCCGTCGAAAACCTGAATCTCGTAGCGATTCTGCAAGTAAACGCCGCTGTTCCCACCCGGATTCACGATCAAGAATTCGATGTGCAGCCGGAAATCCCGATACAGCTTCTTGGTGACAAGATCCGCCGCGCCATATTTTCCGCCGTCAGCAGCACGATCATCGGTCATGACTACGGTGCCTTTGTCCACCGGGTCATCAACTATTTTCCATTTGATGGGAAGAGAGGATTTAAATCCCGGCCCTTCCCAATAGGTCCACTTTTCTTCCAACAGTTTGCGTGAGCCATCGATGAGGACCTCTGCGCCTGGCAACGGACGGACACCAACGCCGACATCAGCACTCGCCATCGGCCCATTGCCGAGCGCGCCAGCTATTAAGAACAGGGCGATCAAATGACTTTGCTTGGAGTTCATCATAATGCATTTCGATTGGTTAACGATTTGACGGGTCATGCCTTCGCATGAACTTCTGCTCTTTTCTGCGTGAATTCGCGAGACTTTTGTTTCGGTCTATTTTGTCGAGCTGCGGGTTCAGAATAATTCTTCAGGGCAAAAGCGTGACCGTCGCGCGACTCAATCCCAAGTTGCTTTCAAGTTGAAACCAATTCCTGGTCTGGCGGGCACAGAGGATCGAGCTTGGTCGGAGGCGTCGGAGCGGACTTAATCTTGGCAAAGGTCTTGCTATTAATTGCACTCGGAGTTTGGACACTCTGCCTGCTCTCTACCGTTGAGAGTGGGTTTTTTTATGTCTCTATTGTCCGAGAGCTGACGAAGGTCGGGAACTTTTCCGAGACGGAAATGTTCAGACTATTTGGAAGTCAGCTTCAGTTGGCTCATCTCTAACACCAAATTCTCAAACCGCTCCGCCACATCACGCAG
>CAMAWP010000323.1 GCA_945861765.1 Akkermansia muciniphila
GTGGTCGAAGGGCTCAACAACAAGATCCGAGTGGTGACCAGACGTTCCTATGGATTCCGCACCTACAAAGCCATGGAAATGGCCCTATATCACAACTTAGGAAGGCTTCCAGAGCCGGAAACTAGCCACAGATTCTGCTAACCAGGCGGTTTTCATAAATTGTTCTGAATGGCACGGGATGCTCATGTGGTTTATCCGCTGGCACCGTCAAAGGATGTCAACAGCGCAGCCTATTTTGCAAGAGTCAAAATTGAAGCATCAATTCTCAGGGCGCGTCTCCGAATGAGGACAGGCGTGCTGCGGAGTCTTCATCCCTCTCCATGAACCGACCCACCCCTACCCCTCCCAGGAGGGGACCGGACAAAGGTCCCGTCTTGGGAGGGACCGGACAAAGCTCCCCTCCTGGGAGGGGTAGGGGTGGGTTCAGAGTCGCCCTGCGCGCGCGAAGTCTTGGGGGGGATCTCTCCCTGCGAGGAACGAAGTTTTGGCCCGTCCTCATTCGGAGATGGGCCCGGCTGACACTTGAGCTTCAGCTCTAAATTCCTTCGCCGAGATTGGCGCGCAGGTCATGCGCCACTGAGACTTCAGGCGCAAGTGTGTCGCCATCGCTGCCGAGCACGCGATACTGGCGAATTTGAAATGAGACGGGCATGCTATCACGCAAGCCGAGCTTTCCGTACTCTTCCTTAGTCATGCGCGAGCGCAGGATGAGTCCGCTGGGCAATTCCAATTCAAGCCGCAGCATGATGCCGAGAAAATAGGTATGCCGCAGAATGGCTTGATAACGGAAGACGCCGGTTTCGGGTGAAATCTGCACCGCGTAGGGACGAAAACCGACGCGCACCTTTTGGCCGTCGGGAAAACCGTGCGCCGGGAATTCCAGTTCATTGATGCGCGCCACGCCGTTCTCAACCGCAAGTTCGAGCACATTCATCACCCCGATGAAGCGCGCCACGAATTCACTGTTCGGCTGCTCGTACACTTCGCGCGGGTTGCCGACTTGTTCAAGCTTGCCCTGGGAGAAGATCACGATGCGGTCGGAGACCTCCAGCGCCTCCTCCTGATCGTGCGTGACGAATAGAGTGGTGACATTCAGGTCGTGATGCAGACGCACGAGCCACTCGCGGAGTTCCTGGCGGATCTTGGCGTCCACGGCGCCGAAGGGTTCATCGAGCAGCAGCACGTCAGGCTTGGGCGCGAGCGCGCGGGCGATGGCCACACGCTGGCGCTGACCGCCGGAAAGCTGGTGCGGCAAGCGCTTCTCAAAGCCCTTGAGATCGAGCAACTCCAGGAGTTCCGCCACGCGCGCCTCGATGTCCGCCTTCTTCCACTTCTTGATCTTCAACCCAAAAGCCACGTTCTTGAAAACGTTCATGGTGGTAAAGAGCGCGTAGTTCTGGAAGACGAAGCCGATGTTTCGCTTCTGGACCTTGAGGTCGTTGACGCGCTTGCCCCGAATGAAGATGTCGCCCTCGGTCGGCATTTCGAGCCCAGCAATCATTCGGAGCACGGTGGTCTTGCCGCCGCCGCTGGGGCCGAGCAGCCCGATCAATTCGCCTTCGTTGACCGAGAAACTGACATTGCTCACAGCCTCCACGTCGCCGAAGCGCTTGCTGACATTCTTGAGTTCGATGCTCATTAAAAATGATTTTCCGCCGGCGGCACGTCGGTCGCACGCTGGGCCGCCTCTTCCTCTTTTTGCGCACGATATTCCAGCCAAGTCTTGATGCCGAGGGTGACGAGCGCGAGCAGCGCGAGCAGGCTGGCGACGGCGAACGCGCCGACGGCGTTGTATTCCTTGTAGAGCTGTTCCACGCGCAAGGGCATGGTCTGGGACTCACCGATCACGCCGGCGCTGACGACCGAGACGGCGCCGAATTCGCCCATGGCCCGCGCGTTGCAAAGTATGATGCCGTAGATCAATCCCCACTTCACCGACGGCATGGTCACGTACCAGAAAGTTTTCCAGCCACTCGCGCCGAGCGTGAGCGCGGCCTGCTCCTGGGTGGTGCCCGTGGCCTGCATGACCGGGATGAGTTCGCGGGCCACGAAGGGGAACGTGATGAATATCGTGGCCAGCACGATGCCAGGCACGGCGTAGATGATTTTAATGTCCCGGTCGTTCAGCCACGAGCCGAAGTAACCCTGCATGCCGAACAGCAGCACATACATCAAGCCGGCGACCACCGGTGACACGGCAAAAGGCAGGTCGATCAGCGTGGTGAGCAGCGACTTGCCGCGAAACTCAAACTTGGCCACGGCCCAGGCCGCCGCGATGCCGAAGATGACATTGCACGGCACGGTGATGGCGGCGACGACCAGCGTGAGTTTCATGGCCGACCATGAATCCGGGTCCGCCAGCGCCTTGAAGTAATAGACGATGCCCTTGCTGAAAGCTTGCGCGAAGACGTTGACCAGCGGGAGCAACAGAAAAACAATGGAGAAGATCAGCGCGACGCTGATGAGCAGCCACTTCACGAACGGCGATTCGTCCGAGCCGCGCCGGGAAGCGCTCGTCAGTCCGCGTTTGGTTTTGACGTAGCCAGCCATGTCAGCGCGTGAAGCGGTTTGACCACGCTTCGAGATAATTGATGCCGATGAGAATCACGAACGAGATGACGAGCAGCACCGCCGCCACCGCCGCCGCGCCCAGGTGATCATAGTCCTCCAGCCGATACACGATGAGATACGGCGCGATCTCCGTGCTGAACGGCTTGTTCGCGGAGATGAAAACGATGGAACCGTATTCGCCGACCGCGCGCGCGAAAGACAGCGCGAAGCCCGTGATGATGGTTGGCACGAGGCTCGGCCCGATGACCTGGAGAAAGGTGCGCCAGCGCCCTGCTCCAAGCGTGGCGGCGGCTTCTTCGAGTCCACGATCCAGATTTTCCAGCACCGGCTGGAGTGTGCGGACGGAGAACGGCATTCCGACAAACGTCAGCGCGATGACCACGCCGAGCGGCGTGAATGCGCCTTCGATGCCCATCGGCACGAGATATTTTCCAAGCCAGCCATTGGCGGCGAAGAGATTGGCGAGCGTCAGTCCCGCCACCGCCGTCGGCAGGGCGAACGGGAAATCGATGAGTGCATCAATGAACTTTCTACCGGGAAAAGTGTAACGCACCAGCACCCACGCGAGGATGGTGCCAAAGACGGCGTTGATGCAGGCCGCAATCATCGAAGCGCCGAACGTGAGCTTGTAAGCCGCCAGCGCGCGGTCGGTCGTGACCACACGCCAAAAATCGCCCCAGGACAACTGCGCCGTTTTCAGGAACAACGCCGCCATCGGGATGAGCACGATCGCGCTGAGATAAAACAGCGTGAACCCCATCGTCAGGTTGAAACCTGGCAAGGCGTTGAATTTCCTGCTCAGCATGGGCGAGTCATCGAATCAAAACCTCGGCGGACAGAGAAACAGTTTTTCCCGCGAAAGCGGAGCGACGACGCCAAAATCGGCGGTCCAGATTCAAAGGCGATCACAACGAATGATTGACGGTCCATCTCGTTAAATGTTTTGCGCGACCGAGATGATGGTCCGGTATTCGCCCAGAATGGCGTGCAACGCCGCGTTCACCGCTTCGACCTGCAAGTGTGGCGCGAGCCGTTGCGGCGTCTCGAAGGTGATTTCAAAGGGCGAATGCGCCAGCCCTTGCGGCGACTTGAGCACCCCTTTGTAGCAGGAGTTGATGATGCCACGATTGGCCGGGAAGCCGTCAATGGTGCCGCGCTGGTTGCGGGGCAGAAAAGCTTCTGCGGCGCGCAACGCGGGTTCGAGCAGGTACTCCGAGAGCATCGCGCCGTTCACGAAACCGTACAGCCCATCGCTCGTGTCGTCCGAGTGGAGCGTGACGATGCCGTGGAAGGCGTGCGTCCAGATTTCCGTTTCCAGCGCGCGCACTTCGGGATGCTCGGAGTTGATCCAGAACTCGCGGTTCAAATCGACGCCGGCGCGGGAGTGCCGGGTGTTGTCCTCGAAGCCGGTGGGATTGCAGAGCGGATAGATGAATAGCGCGTAGCCCTTGGCGAGATCTGGATTCCTCTCCAGCGCGCGCAGAAACCGCACCAGCCCGAGTGCGCCTTCGGGTTCATCGCCGTGGATGGTCGCGAAGATGCCGAGGCGGATGGTGTCCCCGCCGCCTTGCGGCCCGAGGAATACGTAGCGCGGAATCTGATAGCTCCGGCCGGCGCGCTCGTATTCGCCGAGAGGCTTCGCGATGAGGTAATCCGAATGCGAAGCAATCTCCTCCAATGGCGCGAGAAATTTCTCCGCCGCCCGCTGGTCAACAACCGTGAGTTGCGGCGCGTTGAGATAGGGAAGACTCAAAGTAGTGTTCATGTTGTTACTTGTTGGCCCGTTGGATGTCGTCAAAGACGCCGCCGTCGGCAAAGTGCGTCTTGTGCGCCCTGGTCCAGCCGCCAAAGGCTTCATCAATCGTGATGAGCTTCAGCTTCGGAAACTGCTGCTCATACTTCTTCATGGTAGCCTCGCTGCGCGGGCGGTAGAAATTTTTTGCCGCGATTTCCTGCCCTTCATCTGAGTAGAGATATTCGAGATAAGCCTTGGCCACGGTCTCGTTGCCTTTCTTCTTCGCCACCTTTTCCACGACCGCGACCGGCGGCTCGGCAAGGATGCTCAGGGAGGGATTCACGATTTCGTATTTGCCACTGCCGTACTCCTTGAGCGCGAGATACGCCTCGTTCTCCCAGCCCACGAGCACGTCGCCAATGCCGCGCTGGATGAACGTGGTCGTCGCACCGCGCGCGCCGCTGTCGAACACCGGCACGTTGCGGTAGAGCTTGCCGACGAATTCCTTCGCCTTGGCTTCGCTGCGATTGTTGTGCTCCAGCGCGTAGCCCCACGCCGCGAGATAAGCCCAGCGCGCCGCGCCGGAAGTTTTTGGATTCGCCGGAATGATTTTCACGCCTGTCTTTACCAGGTCATCCCAGTCCTTGATGCCCTTGGGATTTCCCTTCCGCACGAGGAACACAATGGTCGAAGTGTAGGGCGAACTGTTGTGCGGCAGACGTGTCTGCCAGTCGGCGGGAATCGTCTTGGCCTTCTCGGCCACAGCATCAATGTCGTAGGCCAGCGCGAGCGTCACAACGTCGGCGTCGAGACCGTCAATGACTGAGCGACTCTGCTTGCTCGAACCGCCGTGCGATTGCTTCACCGTGACCTTCTGCCCGGTCTTGCCTTCCCAGTGTTTCGCGAAGGCGGCGTTGTAATCAACATAGAGTTCGCGCGTCGGGTCATACGAGACATTGAGTAACGTCGCTGTCTTGGTTGCCGCCAGCGTCGTCACGCCAGCCAGGGCCAGCGTCAATATAGTCAGTAGTGCTTTCTTCATAAGTTTCTCCTCTCGTTAAAATACGAACTGCGCGCGGGCGAAAATAGCTTCCTCGTCCTGCGCCGTCACTTCACCTTTGGCCTTGCTGCCGCCTTTGGAGTCCGTGTGCCAATAGTTCACGCTGGCCTTGATATTCGGATTCAAGTGCCAGTTCAGTCCGACGCCCCACTCGCGGGCCTCGCGGGCGGAATTGTCCGTGGCAAAATCCGGCCCGGCCACTGCATCGCGGTCCCGGAACACTGCGTCATCGACGGGGAGCTGCCCGACTCGCGCGGCGATCTCCCATGCACCCCAGCCGCTGCCGGGGCCAAACCCAAACGGTCGCTTCGGTGTCACCACTCCGAAGGAATTCTCCTCACCGGTCAGGAAATAGCTGGCTGAGATCTGCCAGGCGCGATTGTCAAACGTCTGATGCGACGTCTGCCCCGGCGCGGCTCCTGCCGTGAGCACAACCTCGTGCGAAGAAATCGCATATTCGCCAAAAACACCAAACGGCCCCCAGTAATACCAAGCCTGCGGCACAAAGCGATCCGTCGCGCCATCCGCCGTCACGTTCGGAGCCGCCGTCGTGCCCGCGCCCGCGCGCCATTTGAACCAGGTCTGCTGTCCCGAGGTCGTGTAGTTGCGCAACGCGCCGACGTGAATGCCGTGCGTGACCGCCACGCCAAGACCGAACTTCTTGAGCGGCTCGATGCCCGTCTGATCAAAGGGCTGCGCGAAGATCCGGGCTGCGACATCTTTCCCATCGTCACTCACTTCGATGTCGCCGCTGCCACCGTCTTCCACGCCGTTGAAATAGCCGACCTGGTAGGCCAGCGTGTTGCCCCAGAGCTTGCCGTGCAGTTGCACACCCACGTCGCGATTTGGCACCAGTTGCGTCGGCAAGCTGCGCTCAATGAACAGCATGTTCCGGCCCGACTGCAACCGCTCCAGTCCCACCGGTTCCTTCATCTTGCCCACCTGGAGCTGAGCTTCGTCCCAGTGATGGAAGTTCATGTAGCCGTCCTGGAGGAAAGCATTGTTGCCCGCACCCGACGTGATGCCGCTGCCGAAGTCCATCATGAGGCGATATTCGAAATCCTTCCAAACCGAGCCTTCGATGATCGGCCGCACGCGACGGAGTCCGAACGTGTCGTTACCTTTCGCCGTCTCGTCACCAATGAAGGTCCGCGAGTCCGCCTGCACGTAGCCACGGATCTTCATCACGAAGTTCGAGTCACCCGAAGTGGCACTCAACCCGCCCGTGCCGATGCTCACCGTCGGAAGCGTCTTCGCTTTCGCGTCCGCCGCCTCAGCTTCGAGTTCTTTGCTTCGTTCCAGGATTCGCACTTTTTGATCCAGTTCCTGCAATTGTTGTTTCAGCCGCTTCAGTTCATCACTTTGATCCTGAGCCAGCACGTAACCGGTCTGCGCGCTCAGCAGCGCCGCGACCACCATCCATCGAGTTAATTTCATTCTGTGTCTTCATCTCAGCTCTCCTCCGGTGTTACGGTCGGTTCACTTATGGTTTGTCAGTTGGCCGCCAGTTCCTGCTGGTAGGCAAATTCATCGCGACTCCCGCCGCTCGCCCTGGTCGATGCGCACTTTTTCGGTTTTCTCGATCTGCACCACGCGCGAATCATGCACCGTGATTTGCACGACGCCAAAACGCAGCGACTCGACTTGCTTGACCACAATCCCGACCCATTCAGGCGAGATTTCAATTTGCTTCACTGGCGCGCTCATTCTGCTTATTTCCTTCCAACGGCTGCGACAATAACTTTAATCTCTACTCAGTCAATAGTGTTTTTAATAAACCTTTTGACCAATGATTTCAGGCCAATCAGAAGCACGGAACAAAAACTTGATTCAATGACTGTAGATTAATACGGTGCAGGGAAATGAAACTGTCCACTCGCGGAGAATACGCCTTGCGCGCCTTGCTCGTCTTGGGACGCGACTATCAGGAGGACGACTCGGTGGTCCGCATCCAGGAGATTTCCGAGCAGCAAAACATCCCGAAGCGTTTCCTCGAGCAGATCCTCAACGACCTCAAGTCGGCGCGCGTCGTCGAGAGCAAGCGCGGCGTCGCGGGCGGCTATCGCCTGAGTCGGCCGCCGGAGAAAATCACGCTCGCCGAAGTCATCCGCCACGTCGAAGGCGCGCTCGCGCCAGTGAGTTGCGTCAGCGAGCGCTTTTACGAAAAATGCTCCTGCCCCGACGAGGCACGCTGCGCCATCCGTTCCGTGATGAAGGAAGCGCGCGACGCTGTGGTGCAAGTCGTCGAGCGCGTGACCGTCGCCGAAATGTGCGAGCGGGCGCGCCAACTAGCCGAGAAACCCGTGTGCGGCTTGGACTTCATTATTTGAAGTGCAAGTGTCATTCAGGACTGACACTTAAACGCGCGGGCGCCTGGGAGACTTTGCCGTGGCTGGCCGGAGAAGCTCATTTCCGTTCCGGCACGTCGATGATATCGCCATCGCGGAGCCAGAGATCTGCTTGAGTATCGGTTTGCTCAAGATTCAAGATCATCT
>CAMAWP010000324.1 GCA_945861765.1 Akkermansia muciniphila
GCCTCGCTGGACTACGACGCCTTCGGGCGCATCTACGAATACTTCCTCGGCGAGTTCGCCATGAGCGAGGGCCAGGGCGGCGGCGAATTTTACACCCCCAGCAGCATCGTCCGCCTCCTCACCGAAGTCATCGAGCCCTACCACGGGCGCATTTTGGATCCGGCTTGTGGTTCAGGTGGAATGTTTGTCTCTTCGGCTCGGTTCGTCTCCGAGCACAAGGCTTCGCCACCCCAACCCTCTCCCAAAGGGCGAGGGAGCGCGGCGGCGACTCTCCCTTCTACCTCTGGGAGAAGGGACGGGGATGAGGGTATCGCCCGGTATCACGACGTAGCGGGCCTCTGCAAAGCGGCGACGTTGAAAGAAATTGAGGCCCAGGGATGGAGTCTAAATCCAGGGCGATATGTGGGCGTGGCCGCCGGCGAAGCCGTGAGCGACGAGGACTTCAAGGAACAACTCGAAACCCTGAACGAGGAACTCGAAACGCTCAATGCCGCCCCACGCGAGCTTGAAAGCACGATTGCCAGCAACGTCACGGAGATACTCGAAGCATGAACACCGAGATCATTCAGACCCTCACCTCCACCTTTGAGGCTCACGCCCAGCAGACCGATGAGGGCGTGGAATACTCGCTCGCGCGCGACATCCAGCACCTGCTGGGATACGCCAAGTGGGAAAACTTTCTGAACGTCGTCTCCAAGGCCAAAACAGCCTGTGAGGTGTCTGGTCATAAAGTTTTCGACCATTTTCCTGACGTCGGGAAAATGGTTGACCTCGGCTCAGGCAGCCAGCGCGAAGTGGACGACATCACCAACAACCAGGCCGTCCGCAAAACCCTGCTCGAACGCGGCATCCGCCCCGAGATGCTGCCTGCCGTCGAGGACGTGAAAAAGGTCGAGCGCCGCCTCGCCTCGGAAGAAAAGAAGGCTCTTAAGAAACCTGATGGCTTGGGAAGCTCCACCGACGAATGAGCGCCATGGAACTCGAAACCCTCAACGCCCAAAACATCGCCGGCTTCTCCCTCTCCTTGTGGGAGAGGGTTGGGGTGAGGGTTCGGCTCTTGCCGAATGTGGCGGAGATTCTGGAGGCGTGATGAGCACCTTGATTTGCGCCGTGAATCTCTGGTCCTGTGGATTGGCGTGCGTTGAAGCCATTCTTGCCGACAATGGTGTTCCGAAGACGCAAAACGAAATCATCCAAAGCTTCAAAGGGGGCGTGCTCTTGTTCAAAAAATGAAGACGTGGCGAACAGGCAAGCTTGGCGAGTTGGTTGCCTTCAAGACAGGCAAGCTCGACTCAAATGCCGCAGTTCCCTATGGCGAGTATCCGTTCTTCACCTGCTCACAGGAAACTCTGCGGACGAACACCTTCAGCTTCGATACCGAGTGTGTGCTGCTGGCTGGAAACAACGCAAACGGCATTTACCCGCTGAAATACTTTCACGGAAAGTTTGATGCCTATCAGCGGACGTATGTCGTGAAGCCGCGTGACACGGAAGTGTTGACCACAAAGTTTCTTTATTACGCACTCCGGCCAAAGCTCTCGGAGTTGCGCAGCTTTTCAACTGGGGCGGCGACAAAGTTTCTGACGCTGACGATTCTCAACGAAACCGAAATTCAAGTTCCCCCGCTGCCGGTGCAACAGCGGATAGCGGGTATCCTGTCGGCCTACGACGAGCTGATGGAGAACAGTCAGCGGCGCATCCGGCTCTTGGAGGCGATGGCCCGCGCCCTCTACCGCGAGTGGTTCGTCCACTTCCGATTCCCCAGCCACGAAAAGAGTTCCTCTCCCGCTGGGAGAGGCGGATGTGAGGGTCGAGCCAGGCTCGTTACCTCCCCCCTCGGCCACATCCCCCAAGGCTGGGAGGTGAAGAAGCTCGGCGACCTCGCTGACATTAGCTGGGGCGACACGTCCACGACGAACGCTTCCTATGTGGAGGAAGGCTACGCCGCTTACAGCGCATCCGGTTCAGACGGGAAACTGGACCACTATGATTTTGACCGCACCGGCATTGTGCTGACTGCCATTGGCGCACAATGCGGCAAGACGTGGCTCGCGCGGTGCAAGTGGTCATGCATCAAGAACACGATTCGGTTTTGGTCGCAGGACGAACGCGCCAGCACCGAGTTCTTGTTCATCGCGACGGAAGGGCAAGACTTCTGGCCGCGTCGAGGCGCTGCCCAGCCGTTCATCTCCCAAGGTGACGCAGAACGAATCAACGTTTTGACACCCGACCGCGCGATGATGAAACGCTTCACCACGTTTGCCGCTGCCTCGCTGGAACGAATCGCTACGCTTCAAACGCAAATCCAAAACCTCCGCCGGACGCGCGACCTGCTGCTGCCGCGTCTGCTGTCCGGGCAGGTGGAACTGCCAGTTCGCACAAACACCAAGACCAGAGCGCAAACTTTATGAGTGGGTTCTACAACATTTACTGCGACGAGAGTTGCCACCTGGAAAACGATCGCGAACCCGTGATGTTGCTTGGCGCGGTGTGGTGTCCGAAGCCGGAGGCGGGTGCGTTGGCGGCGGAGTTGCGAGCACTCAAGCAGCAGCACAACGCCAAAGGTGAGTTGAAGTGGACGAAGGTTTCCAAATCCCGCATGGCATTCTACGAGGCGGTCGTGGACTGGTTTTTTGCCCGTGCCGACTTGCATTTCCGGGCGGTGGTCGTTCAGCACAAGGAGCGGTTGAACCATCAGCAGTTCAACAAGGGTTCGCACGATGCCTTTTACTACAAGATGTATTTCTCGTTGCTGAACAAAATTCTCAGCCCCGACCAGAAATACAACATCTACCTCGACATCAAGGACACGCGTGGGCGGCAGCGGTTGAAACTGCTGCGCGAGGTGCTCTGCAACAATGTCCACGATTTCACGAGCGAGATGATCGAGCACATCCAGAATGTTCACTCGGGGGAATTGGAGTTGATGCAGGTGGCGGATTTGCTGCTGGGCGCGGTGGCCTATCGTCATCGTGGCAAGACCGGCAGCCCAGAGAAGGTGGCGCTCGTCCAACGCGTCGAACATTTACATCGGCGGAGTTTAATCCACAGCACCGCTCTGTCGGAACAGAAATTGAATCTGTTCCTGTTCACTCCCAAGCAAACACACCCTGAATAATATGCCGCCCTGGCTGCCAGCAATGTTCGTGGTTGTTCCTTGGAGCAGGGAACTTTACGACCGGCTTTACACCGAGGTGTTTTGCCCAGATTTCAAGGGCGCACCAATTTTCTATCGCGGCTTTGCTGTTTGGTATTTCCCCGAAATGGCTTACGGGCGGGAATTGATTTTTGTCCATCTGGCGAGTCGCGAAGATAAAGCGACTGGCGAACGGACATTTGATCCGATGCGTTCTGCCAGGCTTCCGTGGGCGCGGCCACTGATTGAAAACCCGACCGGCGCTGAGGTGTTGGCGTGGGACTTCAAGGAATACGACGGAAGCACCAACAGCTACGTCTGGCTACAGAACCACGACTATTTCATCCTGATGAAGAAAATGGCAGACGACAGCCGACGACTCATCACGGCCTATTGGGTCGGGTATGACCACGAGCGCAGAAAACTGCGGAAAAAATATGAACAGCGGCTGCAATAACAGAAAAAAAGAAGGCCAACGCAGAGCGTCGGCCCAACTCCTTCTACCGTGGGTAGATGAGATCCCTAATACATACACCCGTGACGCGCACACCGTCAATATCCAACGTTGGGTTTTTGATGGGTATTTGATGGCGGAGCGAGAAACCACGGTTTTGAACGCGGTCAAAGCACTGCAAACACCTGGAAACAAGGGCTGCCGCGTATTTGATGGGTATTTGATGGGAGGCGGCTTTGCGTCCTGTCGGTCGCCCCAGAAGTCTTTGGACAAAATGACCCCGAATCAGCCCAGTTTTGTCAAAAGCAGCGCGCGTCAAAAGCGGGTGAAACGTCGCGAACCCTTGTATTTGAAGGGGTTTCCTTTTGACACGAACGGGGTCGAATCAGCCGCCATTTGTTCATTGGATTGGTTCATTGCCCGTTCATGAGCGCCCACGCGTACACCGAAGACCAGCTTGTCGAGCAGCCCGCCATCGGGTTGTTCGCGGAGCTTGGCTGGGCCACGGTGTCGGCGTTGGAGGAAACCTTCGGCGCGACCGGCACGTTGCGGCGCGAGACGAAGGGCGAGGTGGTCCTAGTGTCCCGGTTGCGCGCGGCGTTGGAGCGGTTGAATCCCGCGCTGCCGCCCGAGGCCATCACCGCCGCCGTGGATGAATTGACCCGCGACCGTTCGGCCATGAGCCGCTTTTCGGAGCAGATGAATTTGAAAACGAATTGAACTGAAACCATGAACTCATTTCGCAACCATCGTCTTCGTGACCTCTCCGTGCCGATGAGCACCGCCTGGCTGCTCAATGACATCGCCGAGTCCAAGGGCAGGCAGGAGCTTTACACCCGCCAGTCGCCGCAAGTGTTGAAGGCGCTGCGCGAGATGGCGCTCATCCAGAGCACCGAATCTTCCAACCGCATCGAAGGCGTCACCGTCGCCGCCGACCGTCTGCGTCCGCTCGTCCTGGGGAACACCAAACCGCGTGACCGTTCCGAGCAGGAAGTGCAAGGCTACCGCCGGGCCTTGAACGAGATTCAGACGCGGCACGAAAAGCTCTCCATCACGCCGGACACGTTGAAGCGGTTGCACGCGCTCTGCAAGTCCGCCAGCGGCGACGCCGGACAGTTCAAGAAGGTGGACAACGAAGTCATCCAGCTTGTTCCGGGCGCAGCGCCCGTCATCCGCTTCCGGTGCGTGAAAGCCAAGGACACTCCCGCCGCGGTGGACGAACTTTGCCTGCTCTACCGCCACGCGCTCGACCAGGACAACATCCCGCCGATGATTGCGATTGCCGGACTCGTGCTGGATTTCCTGTGCATCCATCCGTTTCGCGATGGCAATGGCCGTGTGTCGCGGCTGCTCACGCTGCTGGCGCTTTACCAGCACGGCTACGAGGCGGGCCGCTATGTCAGCGTGGAGCGGATGGTGGAGGAATCGAAGGAAGACTATTACGAATGTCTCCACCGCAGCTCGCAACGCTGGCATGAAGGCAAACAGGAACTGACGCCGTGGTTCAACTTTCTCCTCGCCATCATCCGCCCCAGCTACGTGGAGTTTGAAAAGCGCGCGGGTCAGGTCAAAGCGCCGCGCGGCGCGAAAGCTGAACTGGTCCTCGCGGCCATCCGCGAACAGCCCGGCGTTTTCCGGCTGGCGGACATCGAATGCGCCTGTCCCGGCGTGGGGCGCGAATGGATTCGCTCCTTGATCACGGATCTGAAGGCGGCGGGAGAAGCGTCCTGCCGTGGCAAAGGCCCGGCGGCCCGCTGGCAGTATTCGGGGAGTAAGGGTATTAACTCGTAAGTGAGGGTAGTAACGAGGGTATTAGCGCAAAACCGATAATGGACGAAACTCTCAGCCATCCATGAGCGCCCACGCCTACACCGAGGACCAGCTTGTCGGGCAGCCCGCCAAGGCAAAGCCACCCTCACCCCAGCCTTCTCCCAAAGGGCGAGGGAGTGCCGGCGCGAAACGTTCCCCTCTACCTTTGGGAGAGGGGTCAGGGGATGAGGGTCGCGGCGAAGAGGTTTCACAGCGCAGCGTTGGCGGACAGCGGATCGAGCGAGTCCGCGTGATCGACTGGGAAAATCCCGCTGCGAATCGTCTTCCTGTGCGCCATGTGGTTGACCGGCTTCGACGCGCCAAGTTGTTCCACGGTGTATCTCGACAAACCGATGCGGAATCACACGTTGATGCAGACCATCGCCCGGGCGAACTGGGTGTTTCCCGGCAAGCACAGCGGTATGATCGTGGATTACGCCAACGTTTTTGCGTCGCTGGAAAAGGGGTTGGCAATCTACGGCGCAGGCAAGGACGGCAAGAATCCGGTGAAGGACAAACAGAAGCTGGTCGCGGATTTGCGCAAAGCCGTGGACGCCGCGACCGCGTTCTGCGCCACGCGCCAGGTGATTCTACCCGCCATCGAGCAACTGGTCGCCGGCAGCCTGCAACGATTACAAAAGCTCGCCGATGCCGTGGATGCACTCATCTCACCCGACCCGTTGCGCCGCGAGTTCCTCGGCCATGAGCGAATCGTCGGCACGCTCTACGGCGCCGTGAAGCCCGACCCTGCGGCGCTGGAGTTCAGCGGCCGTGTCGCCACCCTGACGGCTATCGCCGACGCCATCCGCTCGAAGCTCAATCCGAACCCGGCGGATATCACGGAAGTCTTGGGCGACATCGGCAAATTGCTGGATGCTTCGATTACCGGCGTGGGTATGTCGGCGAAACCCACGCCCGGGCTGGATTTGTCCAAGATTGATTTCAACCTAAAAACGGCAGTTAGCCTCGCTACAGTCGCTTTTTGCGACCGTTTTGCGACTGATTTTTCGGGGCGACGAACCGGCCGGCCCACTCAGGGGCTCGCCAACACCCTGGTGGGCAATTTCAAGGGGCGCCCACCCAGTTGTTTCTGAAATATTTTGCTTAAAATTCGATGCCATCGATCCCAGGAGGTCAACTGCTCCGCAGCCTTCACCAAACCGTCCAAAAAGGAGCTCAAGCCGCTGAGCATCTGGCGGATTGTTTGGCCATGCCCATGCAGGGGCGTGATCGTGACGGTCGTCTGCCCGGCGTGAGTGGTTTGCCGGGCCACCGCCCCCAGGAGCAGCGGACGGCTGGTGATGGCCTCCCGCCGCCGACTCGGGTCCGCCAAGCGCACGAAGAGGCTCCACCAGTTGAAGACCAGGGCAATCGTTCGGGCCGTGATCTGGCATCGTAGCAGATCCCGGGTCATGTAGCCGGCCCAGCCCCACTGGTTTTTCAGCTCATCCAGGTTGTTCTCCATGTCCGCCCGGTCCCGATACAACTGGGCCACCGTCAGGATGGATTCTTGCAACGAGGTCACCAGCACAGCGTAATCGTAAGTCGGCCCCTTGACCGGAAAGATTCCTTTCCAGTTCAGCTGCAACTGGCCGATTGCCTCTTGGGCCGAGCCAGTGGAGGGCTCCAGCTTGCGGCGCAAGACGATCACCCGCCGGGCTCGGCTCCACCCCTGCAGAGTTAGAGTGCTTTCCCGGCCTTCCCAGCCTTGGCCCGCCGCCTCCCACCCTCCGCTTTGCTCCATTTGGCGAATCAGGTCTTTGGGCTTGCGGGTCAGGCGCAGCTTAAAGAGATACTCCTGCTGCCGGGCTTCGGCCTGGGCCATCAGCCCCTCGTTACCGAAGGCGCAATCGCCCCGCAGGAGCCATGGGCGGGCCTCTGAGGGCAACCCGTCGACCAACTTCCCTAATCCGGGCTGGGTGTAAAGAGAGGCGCTCTGGTTGCCGGGCTGCACCTCCACATCCAAAGCCAAACGGGCCGCCCCCATGAAGTCAGTGTGATAAACATGGGAGGGGCGGCCTTTCTTGTGCGGGTTGTAGCCCACCTCCGCCCCTTCCTGATGGCCATAGAGAGTCTTGACCGTCGTGTCCACATCCAGGATCCACGGCTCATACAGCAGCGGCTCGTAGGAAAGCCGGAGATACTCGCGCTCCCAGCGCTGGATGGGCTCGGGCTCCTCCTTCTCGAAGGCACGGCGTAGCGAGTCCTCGCTGACCACTTTGCTCATGCCCAATAAAGGCGGATTGACCGAGTCGTGGCGCAGCGCGGTGACATGGGCGTAACGATGGTGCCCGCAGAGGACGGACAACAAAGTCGTGCCCAGCACATCCTTGACCAGGGGCGCGTTGGGGCTGCTGTAAACCAATGGGCAGGCCCCCACCCACGGATCAAAAAGATCCGCTGTTTTGAGAAACTGAGCGAAGAAAACCAACTGCCCCATCGGCGTGACCGGAGCATG
>CAMAWP010000325.1 GCA_945861765.1 Akkermansia muciniphila
CGGCATTTTTGCGAACTGCTGGCGGAACTGGTTCCTCGATTTCATCTGCGCCTCCATTGTTTCGTGGGACTGGGCAAATCGGATCAGCAGCGAGTCCGCGCCGGAGTGTCGCCGGCACCGGAATCCGCGCGAGTCGGGGAACGAATCGCAGCGTTGAGACGCCATCATTGGAACAGCGAGGGGCGCGGCGCTTGAGGCTAGCGCGACCCAGTCTGGCGGCGGTGATTCAGGCTGTGCAGAAGGTGAAGTGTGAACCGTAGGAGACATTTCGAGACCGCCACGGGGATCGTGGGCGGGACTTGCTGCTCTTTCTGGGACGCAGAATGTGCGGGCTAAAGTTGAAAGAACTGGCGCGGGAATCAGGCTTGGCGGCATACGCCGGGGTGGCGATGGCTGTAAAGCGATATGAAGCCCTTCGCGACCGGGACCCCGTCCAACAGGCGTGCTTCAGACAAGTGGTTGAATTGTTGAATGTTAAGGTGTGTTAAGGTGTGACCCCTGAAGATGCTGAAGATGGTGGAAGTAATCGCTGAAAGCAAGGCCGGAGGGAACGCGGTTTAGCGTACTTCAACCACCCGATGGCCTTCCTCCAGCGCAGTGACGAGGGCAGGCAGGGCACGCTCGAAGGCGGCGAGGAGGACTTGCTTGCGGCAGTTGCCGAGGCGTATCCACACGAACGCGCCGACGACTCCGGGCCGGTTGGCCAGATGGAGGAAGTCTTCATCCTTGCTGACGAGCGCGCGGCCTTGGGCGGCGGCGTGGTTCCAGATGTCCGGGTCGCCGGCCTCGTCCATTTGCAGGTCGAGAACATGCTGCGCGTCATGTCCGTGTGAACTGAGGAAACGAGCGAGGGCGGCGGGAAGCTGGTTATCCACCAGGAATTTCACGAGGCTTGGAGCACCACATGGTCGGTCTGGCGGGCCGCGTACTCAATCGCGGCCAGGATGTCGTCGCGTTCCAGAAAGGGATAGTCCCCCAGAATTTCCTCGAAGGGAGCACCGGCACTGAGCAGTCCCAGCACGTCGGTCACACGGAGTCGTTTGCCGCGAATACACGGGCGACCGCCGCACTTGCCTGGCTCGATGGTGATGCGCTGAAGCAGTTCAGATTTCATGCTGCGTTCAGAGTGCCACACCCGCCCATCGCAAACAAGCCTCGGAAAATTTCGCCGAGTAACTTGGGGTCGGTTCTAACAATCGACAATGGGGGGATCCTTATCATACCGGGAGCGACTTGTGAGGTAGCCCGTCTCCCCTTGTTTTGCCCAGGAGGTGCGACACGTAGCTGGCGCTGCCTATCCCCAACCGCTTCCCAATCCAAGCCCGAGTCATCCGCGTCTCCTTCCGCAACCGGCGCGCCAAGTCCACCTTCCCGAGGTGCGCTTTTGGCTCGCGCATCAAGTCGCCCTCTGTCCAGCCCAGGGCCGCCAACTGTTCCCGTGCCAGACGCTCCGCTCGTGCGGTGTCCGTCTCGTCCCGCTGGCTCGCACTCTCATGCCCTTGGCCACGATGTGAAAGTGATTGCACATCAGGCACCAAGCATTGATCTGCCAGCCGGTTTTCTCGCAGGCTTGCTCCAAGGTACGGAGAAATACTTTCCGATCTTGGTCATCCTTGAAAACCGGCTCCCGCCGGTCGCCATGGCTCATCAGGTCATAAATGGCCCCGGCAAACTCGATGGGCAACGGTCTGGGCATAGCACCTTTACTTTCGAATCCAAAACTTAATCGCGTCGTTGATTTATTGTCAATTGTTAGAACCGACCCCTTTAAGCGCCGCAACAGAAATAAGGAAAAGCCCATGAATCTGACCCCAATCATTGCCCGTCATCAACACGCCGGTCATGTGGTCCGGGCAAAACACTTACATTCAGGCGGAGACGGTAATATGATCCGACCATGAAAACGGAAACCGTCGAAATTCCCGCGTCGGTTCTATCGTCCGTCGAGACACTGGACGAATTGCAGGACTGGCTTACCGCGCAAAATCCCAAGGTCATCGCTGAGTTGCGCGCAGCGCGCAAGCAGGACCTGGCGGGCAAGTTCAAACCATGGAAACCCCGCCACCTGCCATGCCCTACCGAATCGAAGTAGGCGGTAAAGCCGACGCGCAACTTGCCGGACTGGAAACTGCGATGGGCGCAAGCGTCGAACGCAAGATTCATTGGCTCGCCGAAAACGCTGCCGGCATGGTTCATCGGCGGCTCGTGGGAATGCCCGAAGATTTGGCGGGCCTGTGCAAACTCCGCGTGGGCGATTATCGCATTCACTACTGGATATATCCGCCGAAAAAACTCATTCGCCTCTACCGCATCCAACACCGCTCCGAAGTCTATCGCCAACTTTGATCTCGTATGAAAACCCTGCTCCGATTTCATCCGCCTTGCGCGAAGAACCGCCGAAGCAGAGACCTGGAGCGAAATATTGACTTTGTCTGTCCTTTGGAGCGCCTTTTCGGTTGTCCAACTGACGAAGACAAAAGAAATTACTCGCGAATTGCAAAACCGCTGGCTTTTCGATAGATTGCCCCCATGAGCCCCATTGAATTGGCAGTCGAAAAAGTCAAACACCTGGACGAAAACCAGGCGGATGCCCTGCTGGAAGGGCTGGCGCTGCGCGAAAGCCGAGAGGCCCTCCGTCAGCGATTCGACGCGAAGATTGATGTGGGCCTGGAGCAATTGAGACGGGGGGAAAAGATTCCAGGCGAGCAGGTGTATGCCGAAATTCGGGAGCGCAGCCGACGACGACGTGCCGGGAAAAATGCCTGATCACTTTTCGGCCAAAGAGATTCAGGTATTCACATGAGACAGTTCACAGCTATTGTTCACCGTGGCGAACCGAACGAAGGCGGCTTCTGGGCGACTTGTCTAGAAGTTCCCGGCGCGAATGGGCAGGGCGAGACAAAGGAAGAATGTCTCGGCAACCTGCGGGAAGCCATTCCGCTCGTTTTGGAAACCGAACGGGAGGAAGTTTTCCGTCTCGATCCAAAAGCAGAAACAACGGAACTTCTGCTGGCATGAAGCGCCGGGCATTGCTCGGTCATCTTCAGGAACATGGCTGCATGCCGTTACGTGAAGGCGGCAGCCATTCCATTTGGAGCAACCCGCAGACTGGCCGCAAGGAAGCCATTCCCCGGCACAATGAAATCAAAAAACATCTGGCACGTTCCCTTTGTCGCAATCTTTCCGTGGCAGTTCCGCCGGGCGATTAAAACCATTTTGACGAGGATGGCACGCTCATTGGCGACTACCTGCCCCACTTTTTGCTGGAGGACGAACTGATTGCCGAGTTGAAGGTCGTCATAGCGCTGGCCAACGAATACGAAGTTCAAATCCTGGGCTACCTCAAGTCCGCCCGCTTGGAGCACGGTCTGCTCATCAATTTCGGTTCCTACCGGTTTCAAATCCGCACATTCGTCTGGGCCGAGAACTCGGCCACAGAGAACTCAAAGAACAGAGAGAACCGAAAAAAGAGGATGACGGGTTTTCTCTCTGCGCTCTTTGAGTTCTTTGCGGTTAAATGATGGTTTTGATCCGTTTGAATTTCAGACCTCAGTAAAACCGGTTGAAATCGTGATCTGGGCGCGCCACCCCAATTCCTCCATTTTTCCTAATCGTAATCTTACTCGTAATCCTCGGGTGTTGCCCTTAACACAGAGGGGTGGATTACGATTACGATTAGCACTACAATCAGGAGCCGCGAATTGGGGTTGCTCGAGCCTCAGGATAAACAGGGTCGTTTTACTGAGTTCAGACCGTTGCATTGGGTGATGCAGACGACGGTTCCATTCCTTTTGAACATGTTCAGGTTTCAGATTTGTGTTGTCTTCTGGCTCGGCCTCGCCGTTGTGGGCTCGGGCGAGGACGCCATTGAATCCAGGCCCATGCCATTGCGATCGGCCTCGACGGGAACGCTCTTTGAATCGATCTCTCCCCTGAATTCAGGCGTCGATCTCGTGTATGAATTTCCCCGGAGCGCGCCACTCTCCTTGATGCAGGAACAGGGATCGGGCTGCGGGGTCTGCGCCGGCGACTTCGATGGCGACGGGCTTCCTGATCTCTTCGTGACCCACTACGACCGCGGCTGTCGACTTTACCGAAACCTTGGCGAGTGGCGGTTCAGCGATGTGAGCGACAGCGCGGGCGTGCGCGCCGCAGGGCGCTGGTGCATGGGCGCGACCTTTGTGGATGTGGACAACGATGGGGATCTCGATCTCTACGTCTGTTGTTTCAACTCGCCCAATCTCCTTTTCATCAACCAAGGCAACGGCGGGTTCCTGGAACGCGCGCGCCACTTCGGACTCGACTGGACCGGCGCGTCGGTGATGGCGGATTTTGCTGATTACGACAAGGATGGAAGGTTGGACATGTTCCTTCTCACGCATCGTGATGGCACGAGCGCCGGGCAAAGTCTGCCTTCCAATACACGCCACGCTGCGGATCGAGGGGTGATACGGCTCAGGCGGAACGGGCGCCCGGAGGTCGCGGCTCCGTTTCAGGATTTGTTCTCCCTTGTGGACAAAGGAGGCGGGCGCATGGAACTCGCCATCGCCGGTCAGCCAGACCAGTTGTTCCATCGCGAGCTGGGCGGCGTGTTCAGCAACGTCACCGCTCGGGCAAACATTCAAGGGCGCGACATCGGCCTCGGCGTGAGCTGGTGGGATTACAACGCGGACGGCTGGCCCGATATCTACGTCGCGAACGATCACAAGACGCCCGATCGCCTCTGGCGCAACAACAGAGATGGAACCTTCACCGACGTCGCTGCAACGGCCCTGCCGTGCGTGCCGCTGGCTTCAATGGGGACCGACGTCGCCGATGTGAATAATGACGGTTACCTGGATCTGCTGGCCACTGAAATGGCTGGCAGCACGCACGCCAGGCGTATGGTGATTCACGAGAATTTTGAGAAGAACGAGTGGTTCTTTGCCAGCGCGAATCCTCGGCAGTTCCCGCGCAATGCGCTTTATCTCGGCACCGGCGGCGGGCAGGTTTTCGAAGCGGCTCATCTTTTGGGCATCGACGCCACGGATTGGACATGGTCGCCGAAGTTCGGTGACTTTGACAACGACGGCTGGATCGATCTCTTTATCGCCAATGGCATGTCACGCGACTACGTGCATGCTGATCTTCAAGCGAGAATGGCCCAGCCTGCGACTCCTGGCTGGCGAACCCAGGCTGTGTTGCGCGAGAAAAATCTCGCCTTCCGCAATTTGGGCGGGCTGCGCTTCCAGCGCGCGGAATCGAAGTGGGGACTGGATCTCCTATCCGCAAGTTTCGGTGCCTGCGTCGCGGACTTCGACGCGGATGGCGATCTGGATCTCGCGGTGATGAACTTTGACGCGCCGCTCTCGCTCTATCGCAACCGCGAGGCGGGTTCGCATCGAATGGTCATTCGATTGAAGGGAACCCGCAGCAATGCGTGGGGCGTCGGTGCGGTCGTCCAGGCCGAAACGTCGCGCGGCATTCAAACGCGATGCCTCCACCTGGCAAGCGGCCACATGTCCGCCAACGAACCGCTTCTCCACTTTGGGTTGGGCGGCGAGGAGCGTGTGGCGCGTCTGACGGTGCGCTGGCCGAGCGGCGTGCAACAGTCATTTCAAGACATCCCCAGCGACCGTTTTTACGCGATCACCGAAGCCGCGGGCCCTTCAGAGATCACACCGAGCAAAGAGCACTCCGCGAGCTTGTTTCGCCAGACAGAAGCCGTCGCCGTTCTTCGGCATCACGAACGTAATTTTGACGACTTTGCCCGCGAACCGCTGCTTCCGTGGAAATTGTCACAACTCGGCCCGGGCTTGGCCGTCGGCGACATCGATGGGGATGGAGATGACGATGTTTATCTCGGCGGTGCCGCCGGGCATCCTGGCATTCTTGGAGTTCACGAGCCTGACGGTCACTTCCGTGCCGTCATACCGCCCGCGTTTGAGAGGGATCGTGAATGCGAAGACATGGGCGCTCTTTTCTTTGATGCGGATGGGGACGGCGACCAGGATCTCTTTGTCGTGTCAGGAGGCGTGGAATGCGAACCCGACTCACCGATGCTCCAGGACCGGCTTTACCTGAACGATGGCAAGGGGACTTTTGGGCGTGCTCCGGCTGGCACCTTGCCGGAGGATCGCAACTCTGGAAGCGTGGTGTGCGCGGCGGACTTTGATCGCGACGGAGACTTGGACTTGTTCGTGGGAGGCCGGGTGGTTCCCGGGCAATACCTGGTCATGCCTGAAAGCCGGCTCCTGAGGAACGAAGGCGGCAGGTTTGGCGATGTTACAGACTCCATCGCGCCTGATCTCCGTCACAGTGGGATGGTGACAAGCGCGCTTTGGTTCGATGCGGATAACGATGGGTGGATCGACCTCGTGACTGCCAGCCAATGGGGTCCTGTCAAACTCTTCCTGAACCGATCCGGGCACCTCGAACCTAGCGACGCGGGCGGCGAGTTCTCGAAACACACCGGCTTGTGGCAGGGGTTAGCGGCGGAAGATCTCGATGGCGATGGTGACATCGATTTGGTTGCCACCAACCTTGGTCTCAACACTCGCTACCGCGCATCGCCGGAAAACCCGGTCGCGATCTGGCGTGGCGAATTTGAAACCGATCGTCCAGCCCAGCTTCTCGAAGCTTTCAGCGATCAAGGCGTCTGGCGTCCGTCTCGAAGACGTGCGGCGCTGATCGCGGCCATGCCCTCAATTGAGGCTGGATTCCCCACGTTCGAGTCATTCGCTCGAGCCACTGTCGCGCAATTATTTCCCGAAACAGCGTTGGCGCGAGCGAGTCAATTTCAGATCACGACCCTTGAGTCGGCTATCTGGCTTAACGATGGTCACGGGCATTTCACCTTTCGCGCCCTTCCGCGCCTTGCTCAAATTGCTCCGGGCTTCGGCGTCATCGCCGCGGACTTGGATGGAGATGGTCTCTCTGACATTGCCCTGGCGCAGAACTTTCATGGCCCGCCCTCCGAGGTTGGCCGGATGGATGGGGGACTTGGCCTATTACTACGCGGCGAAGGGGGCGCGCAATTCAAGCCACTACTCCCAACGCAGAGCGGGTTGGTGCTGCCTGGAGAATATCGCGCGCTCGCCCTCCTTGACTTGAACAACGATGGCGCTCCCGATCTCCTCGCCGCGAAGAACGATGGCGTTCTTGTGGCCTTTGAAAATGAAAAACAGCCCGGCTCGACATGGCTTGCGCTCCGGTTGCGCGGCCCCGCCAGGAATCCGACGGGTGTCGGTGCGCGTATCGAGGTGACTTTCGAGGGCGGTTCCAAGCGTTCAGCGGAAGTTCGCGCGGGCGGCGGCTATCTGTCGCAATCGAGCGCCACGCTCTTCTTCGGTGTTCCATCCGGCGGAGATTCCGCGCGAATCACCGTCCGCTGGCCCGATGGTGCGATTTCGTCGCACTCAGTCGCCGCTGGCGTTGGGGCCTTGACGCTGACGTCCCCAGCTCCACTTGGGAAATGAGCGCCGGACGGGTTTGGCAATCGGATAATCACGAGCAGGCGCATCTTGAAGGCGCGTTGGCGCACCGGAGTTTGTGCAAGCGTGCCAAGGGGTCACATCTTAACATTTAACACTTGATTTTGAAATTGGGCACATCACGGTCGTGTTCGTGTCCAGACCCCTGCGCGTCGAGCGGGCGGGCGGTTGGTATCATGTCACCGCGCGCGGCAATGAACGACGACCGATTTATCGCGACGCACGCGACCGTCGGCATTTTTGCGAACTGCTGGCGGAACTGGTTCCTCGATTTCATCTGCGCCTCCATTGTTTCGTGGGACTGGGCAAATCGGATCAGCAGCGAGTCCGCGCCGGAGTGTCGCCGGCACCGGAATCCGCGCGAGTCGGGGAACGAATCGC
>CAMAWP010000326.1 GCA_945861765.1 Akkermansia muciniphila
CTATCGACGCAGATCACAGCGACGAGCACGAACACGCAGTATTGCATTGATCTGCCGACACCGTATCGATTCTTCCGGATTGCTGTGGTAGGCGGGACAACGCCTCCGCCTCCGCCGCCAACACCGAGCCAATTCATCGATCCGCGCCTTAATATCAGCCGCACGAATCTTTGTCTGCTGTGGCCGTCGTTGGTGGGAACCAATTATTTCGTGGAAGCGAAGACGAACATCCAGGATTCGACCTGGTCGCGCCTATCGACGCAGATCACGGCGACGAGCACGAACACGCAGCATTGCATTGATCTGCCGACGCCGTATCGATTCTTCCGGATTTCTGCGGTCGGAGGAAGCACCAACGCACTCACTCTGAAAGCTTCCGTCACTTCTGCGGGTGGCCGACTTCAGTTCCAGTGGGATGCGTCAGTCGGCCAGAGTTACGAATTGCAACAAGCTTCAAACCTTGCTCTCGCGCCACTAGCGAATTGGATCACAGTCACCAACATCACGGCGACGAGTAATTCTGTGACGGTGACCGATCCAACTCCTGCCACCAACTCGATGCGGTTCTATCGGCTAATCCGCCGTTAGTTCACCACGCATGCCTGCGCTAGTTCTGGCGTTGAATCCGTCCATCGACGCCGAGTGGCGAGTGGACGAAGTCCGGTGGCAAGAAAAGAATATTGTCCAGGGCGAGCGCCGATGGGCGGGCGGGAAAGGAGTCAATGTCGCCCGCTGGCTTCAACATCTGGGCGACCGACCGCACTTGTTGATTGCTCTTGGCGGCGCTACCGGAAGTGAACTGGCCCGGCAATTACGCGCCGAGAGAATTAAAGCCAAGATCATCGCTCTGCGCGAGCCGACGCGAGTCAACGTTATCGTCACCACGGAGCAGGGTCGCCAACTTCGTTTCAATCCTCTGGGTCCGAAACTTTCGACCCTCGAATGTCGGACAATCTTTGAAGAAACCAAGAGAGAACTCCACTCCGCGAGTTGCTTGATTTTATCTGGAAGTCTCCCTCGTTCAGCCCCTGTTCAGACCTATGCCAGGCTGATTCGGCTTGCGCGCCTGTCTGGTCGCAAGCCTTTGCTCGATTGCGATGGCGCTTCTTTCGCCGCTGCCGTTGGCGCTCAGCCGTTCCTTGTCAAACCCAACGACCACGAGCTGGAACAATGGCTCGGACGGACCTTGGTATTAGAACGCGCTATCGTTCGAGCCGCGAAAGCTTTGTCCACTGCAACCGGTGGATGGGTTCTTGTTTCACGTGGTGAACGCGGGGCTATACTGGTGAATGAGCGCGAAGCTGTTGGTTTTACAGCGCACATCCCCGTTGGCCAAGCTGTCAACACGGTCGGGGCAGGGGATGCAATGTTCGCAGCGGTCGCGCGGCAGATCGAACGTAACGCTCCTCCGCAAGAATGGCTTCGCTGGGGCGTTGCGACAGGAACCTCGGCAACACGGTGCGAGGCTGGTGAATTGCCCAAGCTATCTCTGATCACACGACTTGCCTGCAACATCGCAATCAGAGAAATCTAAGAGCCTGTTTTAAAAATCGTAGCAGCCGAGGTAACGAGGCTCTGATCTGACGGAAGGGTGCCAGAGGTTCAAGAAATTTGAGCCTCGTTACCTCGGCTGCTACGAATGAATTGGATTTCCAACCAGGCTCTAACCCCTACTCAGGAGGGAGCGCGTCCGCACTCATGCTTTCCGCCAAATCGGGTTCGTCGCGATATGAACTTAGGAAAATGGACTCTGCTCGCGTCCACGTTGCGAAAATCGGTTTTCAGTATCAGGAGCGGACAAACGGCCTTTGCATCCGGACTAGCGTCGAGTACGTTCGCCGATTGAATGAAGAGTGAATGAAGTTGTATGGCGAAGGAATTCATCAAAATCGGCGGAGCCCGGCAGCACAATCTGAAGAATCTAACTCTCAGCATCCCGCGGGATAAGCTGGTTGTAATGACGGGGCTCAGCGGTTCCGGGAAATCGTCGCTGGCCTTCGACACGATCTATGCGGAGGGCCAACGCAAATATGTTGAATCGCTCTCAGCCTATGCGCGGCAGTTCTTGGATCAGATGCAGAAACCGGAGGTTGATTTCATCGAGGGTCTGTCCCCAGCGATCGCAATTGAACAGCGCAGCTCCGGCAGTAATCCACGTTCCATCATCGCGACGACCACTGAGATTTATGATTATCTTCGATTGCTTTTCGCGAACGTTGGGCAACCCCATTGCCCTGTCAGCGGCGACCCGATTGCGCATCAAACGACCAGCGAGATCGTCGATAAGATCCTCGCCCTTCCCGTCAAGACCCGTGTCATGCTGCTGGCTCCTGTTGTGCGCGCGCAAAAAGGTGAGTTTCGCGACGTCACGGAACGGCTGGCGCGCGAGGGATTCGTCCGGGCCCGCGCTGACGGCGAACTCGTTGAGCTGGCGACGAACACTCGAATCAAGCTCGATCCAAAACAGAAGCACACGATTGAGGTGGTGGTGGATCGTTTGGTGATCGATGAGAAGATTCGGGTCCGCCTGAGCGACTCGATCGAGACGGCGTTGAAATGGGGTGAAGGCACGGTGCTCCTCTTGCAGCAACCACCCAACGCCGAGTCTTCGGCTGGCTGGAGTGAAACACTGCATTCGAATCGAATGTACAGTCCGGCGACTGGCTTGAGTTTCGACACGCTGACCCCAAAGCATTTTTCCTTTAATTCACCGTTCGGGGCCTGTCCCGTATGCCATGGGCTGGGACAAAAGTTGGTTTTCGATGAAAGTCTGGTGGTGCCCGACGCAGAGAAATCAATTGAAGGCGGCGCGATTCTGCCGTGGCGGCGCGGAGGCAAGCGAATGATCTCCTACTACAAAAGCTTGCTTCGAGGCATCGCCCAACATTACGGGCAAAGCCTCGAAGAACCTTACAAACAATTGCCCGAGGAGTTTAAGCGGATCTTGTTATCGGGGTCTGGAGAGACGGAAATTGATTTCCATTTCTGGCGCGCGGGAAAGACGAGCAAGATCAGCCGGCCGTTTGAAGGCGTTGTTCCCAACCTCGATCGGCTTTACCAGGAGAGCGAAAGTGAGTTCACGAAGAACCGGTTGAAAGCCTTTATGGGCGCGCAAGATTGCGATGCCTGCGAAGGCCGGCGTTTGAAGCCGGAAATTCTGGCGGTTACCTTGGGCGACTCAGAGTTGGTCCCCACGTTCAAGACTCCCGAGTCGAAGACTGGCTTGAAACATGGATCGCGCATCGCGAATCGTCCAATTCCCGGATTATCAATCATGGATGTCTGCGCGTTGTCCGTCGAAGGTGCCGAAGAGTTTTTTGCCCGGCTTAAACTCAACGGCTTCCAACAAAAGGTCGCTGGCGAGGTCATCCGCGAAATTCGAGCCCGCCTCGGATTCTTAAAAAATGTGGGTTTGGGCTACCTCACGCTTAATCGTGAGAGCGGCACTCTCAGCGGCGGGGAAGCTCAGAGGATCCGGCTGGCGACTCAGATTGGCGCTGGTTTGGTGGGGGTTCTCTACATTTTAGATGAGCCAAGCATCGGGTTGCACCAAAAGGATAACGAACAGCTTCTCAAAACTTTGGAGAGCTTGCGGAATCTGGGGAATTCCGTCCTCGTCGTCGAGCATGACGAGGATACGATTCGCCACGCCGACTATATCATCGACCTCGGGCCAGGCGCAGGTGTGCAAGGCGGTGAGGTCGTTGCCGCTGGAACTTTGAGCGAAGTCCTCGACAACAAACGCTCCTTGACTGGCCGTTATTTGACAGGTGAGCTATCGATCCCAGTTCCTAGAAAGCGGATCAAACCATCGCTCGAAAAGGGCTGGCTGGAAATTTTGGGTGCCCGCGAGAACAACTTGAAGAATATCAATGTTCGATTTCCCTTGAGCACGCTGTGTTGCGTCACCGGGGTGAGCGGTTCGGGCAAGAGCACTCTCGTCGATGACATCCTACGCCGAGCGCTATTTCGGCAATGGCATGGTTCAAAGGAACGCCCTGGGACTCACCGGGCAATCAATGGAGTCGAGCATCTGGACAAAGTTATTGTGATCGATCAGGCACCGATTGGACGAACGCCTCGCAGCAATCCCGCGACCTACACCGGCATGTTCAGCCATATCCGCGATCTTTTTGCGAAGCTTCCGGCGGCCAAGATCAGAGGTTACAGCGCCGGGCGATTTAGCTTCAATGTCAAGGGGGGGCGTTGCGAGAAATGTCAGGGCGACGGTTTGATCAAGATCGAGATGCACTTTCTGCCTCCGGTGTACGTGACGTGCGAGGCGTGCAATGGCCGCCGCTACAATCGTGAGACGCTCGAAATCACTTACAAGGGAATGAACATCGCCGATGCCCTGGCAATGACCGTCGATGAAGCGGTCGGTTTCTTCCGGGCGATTCCTCAAATTCATGATCCGTGTCTGACGCTGGCTGAGGTTGGTTTGGGTTACATTGGTTTAGGCCAGTCTGCCACGACGCTGAGTGGAGGCGAGGCCCAACGGATTAAGCTGGCGTCGGAGCTTAGCCGCAAGTCCACCGGACGCACCCTTTACATTCTTGATGAACCGACGACTGGGCTTCATTTCCATGACGTCGCCAAACTGCTGGAGGTTTTGTTCAAGCTTCGCGCGCCGGGAAATACTTTGCTGGTCATTGAACATAATCTTGACGTGATTAAGACTGCTGATTGGATCGTTGACCTGGGGCCCGAAGGTGGGGCAGGGGGTGGGCGGATTGTTTGCGAAGGCACGCCGGAGCAGATCGCTCAGTGCCCTGAGAGTTATACCGGACGCTATTTAGCTCGAGTCCTCGCGCCTCATTCTGAACACAACAATTGAGGGAGCATGAATATTGGAAAGCAACTCGGTCGTCAGTTACTTATGCATCGCCTGGCCTTTTTGTTCATTCTCTCGATCGCTTTCGCAACGCAGGCTACGGGAGCCGACAGCCTTGAGGTGGATCGTGCTTTTGCGACCGCAGGGAAATCATTCGAAGACAAATATTTTGAACGTGCGGAAACTGAATTTGGAGAATTCGTTGCCAAATATCCTCAATCCCCGCGAGTGCCAGAAGTGATCCTTCTGCGAGGCCAATCCCGCTTTCAACTTAAGAACTACGAAGCAGTCGTCGATCTGCTGACGAGTCGCGTGGACACTGCCGGTGAACTCGCTGACCAATACCGATATTGGATAGCTGAAGCCCAATTCCATCGCCAAAACTTCTTTTCTGCCTCCGAGGCATACGCTGGCTTATTAGGCACGCATCCCATCTCGCCACTTCGGCTTCGAGCGAGTTACGGTGAAGCTTTTTCACAATTCAAACTCGGCAATTTGCAGCGCACCGTGGACTTGCTCAAAGATCCTGCCGGGGCGTTTCAGAAGGCGGCACAACGTAGCACGAACGAGACGGATGTCGTCCGAGGGCGCCTGTTGCTCGGAGACGCTCTGTTTGCGCAGAAGAATTATGGCGCTGTCGAAGAAGCCTTGAGCAACTGGGGCAATCTCAACCTCAGCCCCGAGGTGGACTGGCAAAGAGAATATTTGCTCGCAAACAGCCAGTTGGCCGACGGCCGATCTGAAGCCGCTTTAACAAGGGTCTCCAACTTGGTGAGCTTCGCTACGACGGCGACGAATCCTGTGCTGCACGCCACCTCACTGATGTTTCAGGCGGCGATTCAAGAAAGCAAACGGCCCGAAGCCGCCATTCAAACTTATGAACAAATCACGCAGATAAAGGACGTGGCCGCAGGCCAAAGCCGTCAGGCCATTCTAAAGATCGTCGCGTTGACTGTCGCCCAAAACCGGTTGACGAATGCCCTAGACCGATTGAAGGAGTTTGTTGCTCAGAACTCTCAGGATCCGGCCTCGGACTTGATTCGTCTGACGCTAGGAGATCTCCACTTGAAACGGTATTACGCATTGACCGACAAAGTTCCGAGGTCTGGCGTTCAAACGAACTTTGTCGTGATCACCAACGCGCTCTACGAAGCCAAGACAAACTTTGATTTCGTGATTAACGTCCTCACCAACAGTTCGCTTCTGGGCAAGGCTTACTTAAATCGCGGGTGGTGCTGTTGGGAAGAGGCTAAATTCACCGAAGGCGCGGACAAAATCGTCGAAGGCCAGCGGGCATTCCAAGCCGCCGCTGGGCGTTTGCCAGTTTCAGAGGACCAGGCGGTCGCGCGTTTCAAATGGGCCGATTGCCAGTTCCAGCAAAGAGATTTTACCAACGCAATTAAGAATTATCGTTTGCTGATCGAGAGCTATTCGGATGTTGCCCAGGTGAAAACGAACCTGTTCGATCAGGCCCTCGACCATATCCTTCGGGCGAGTATCGAGGTTGGTGATCTTCATGGAGCGAACGATGCGATGGAGAAGAACTTCGAATGGTTTCCGAACAGCTCTTTGAGCCAGCAGGGTGTGTTGAGCTACAGCCACGCTTTGTTTGGCCGCGGCGAGGCTTTCAAAGCACGCTCGGCCTTGTCGCGTTTTCAATCGCGTTTTCCGAACTCGCCGCTGTTGCCCGAAATCGAGTTGGCAATCGCCGGAAGCTATGTGCAAGAGGCGAATTGGCCCTCTGCCATCAGCGAAATTGACCAATGGGTGCTGCGCTACACAAACCACACGGCTCGACCCCAGGCCGAGTTCGATCGCGCTTGGGCCTATTTTCAATCTGGAAAAGAAACGAATGCATTTTCCATTTTCACTAATTATGTGACGGGGTTTAGCTCCAGTCCATTGGCTCCCTTGGCGCAGTACTGGGTAGCAGACTATCATTACCGCCGACAGGCCTACGACATCGCGGAGCTGAACTATCAGCACAAAATTCTTTTGCAAAACACTAACTTGATGTCGCGCGACCTGGGTTATCAAGCGCAGCTCATGGCAAGCAAGGCGGCTCTGTTGCGGCAACGTTACGCCGAGACTCGAGGTTACTTGACCAATTTGATTAATAGCTTGAGAAGCGACACCAACTCCTCGCCCTCGCTATTGTCGGAAGCCTTTTTCATCTGGGGGGACGTTTGCCTGGAGGAGCCCCCTGCGTCCTCGACTAACAATTTGGCGAAGTTTGGAGAGGCTATTAATATTTTTGGAAGAGTATTTCAATTCTCGGCCACCAATCGTCTCGAGGCGTTGGCCAGAGGAAAAATTGCCAACTGCCATCTCCAATTGGCGGTTCAAGATCCAAAACGATATGACCAAGCCACGAATGAATACTACAAGATCATCACCCCGCCGCTGGCTGATGTAGCCGACATCACGACGCGGAGCCAGGCCGCAGTCGGATTGGGTGAAGTTTTGGAGAGGCAAGCCGAGCAAAAATCGATCACCCGACAGCAACAGCAGCAGTTGCTTGAAACGGCGTTAAACCATTATTTGGATGTTTTTTTTGAAAAAAATGTCGTTGCCGCAAGAGGAGAACGTCCAGACCCATTTTGGCTCAAGAAGGCTGGCCTTGAAGCCGGGAGGTTAGCTGAACGCTTACTTCGCGCGGACGAGGCCAAGAAAACCTATGAACGGTTGATGAAGCAAATGCCCTCCTTGCGCCCACTTTTGGAAAAGAGAATCGAGGGCCTGAAACAACCCGACACCAAATGAATCAGCACAGCAATTCTCAGTTTGGGAGGTATGTCGTCCCGGCTTGAGCCGGTCGCCCCGTGAAAACCGGCTAAAGCCGGGACTACATACGGCGAACGGAAGGTGCCCTGGGCCAAAATGAGAACACCCCGAACTTTGTGCGCGCATTGCGCCCTTGAACGGTGGGGCGAGACTCTCTCCGAGCTGTAGTCTCCG
>CAMAWP010000327.1 GCA_945861765.1 Akkermansia muciniphila
CCTCGAACCCTGACCTTTTCTGGCGATCGAGCATGTCAGGGCTCGACGGCTTCCGGCTCGGAGACTACAGCTCGGAGAGAGTCTCGCCCCACCGTTCAAGGGCGCAATGCGCGCACAAAGTTCGGGGTGTTCTCATTTTGGCACGCATGTAGTCCCGCCTTCAGGCGGCATCGCGTGGGAGAATCCAACGCCTGTGGACTTGCCTACGCCCCTCCGGCTGAAGCCGGGACTCCGTACCGCACCACTGGAAGTTCGGACTTCAGATTGTCGGAGAATTGCTGTTCGCGGGCAGCCTCACCTTGTCAACCCACTCTGCTTGCTCTAACGTATCGAGATATGTTCGATTCATTGAGCGGTAAGCTCCAAAACGTTTTTAAGAACCTGCGCGGGCTCGGAAAGATCTCCGAATCCAATGTCAGTGAGTCTTTACGGGAAGTCCGACTTGCTTTGTTGGAAGCCGATGTGAACTTCAAAGTGGCGCGCGATTTCATCGAGCGAGTCAAAGAACAAGCCATCGGCCAACACGTCATCCAAAGCATTCAGCCCGGCCAACAGATCATCAAGATCATTCACGATGAGTTGGTTCATCTGCTCGGATCTGCCAATGCCGGACTTGAGTTGAGCGGCAATCCGAGTTGCCTCATGCTCGTGGGGTTGCATGGCTCGGGCAAGACCACGTCGGCGGGCAAACTGGCTCGACTCCTCCATAAGCAAGGACGCGCGCCGCTGCTGGTCGGTTGCGATGTTTATCGCCCCGCAGCCATGGATCAACTCCAAACGCTCGGCCGCCAACTGGACCTGCCGGCATTCGTTCTCAAAGGAGAGACGGACGTTTTAAAGATTGCCCGGGAGGCGATCGACTTCGCTCGATTAAACAATCGCAACACGCTCATTTTTGATACGGCGGGCCGATTGCAAATTGATGAGCCGTTGGTTCAGGAACTGGTCCGGCTCCGCGACTTAGTCAAGCCTCAGGAAATCCTGTTGGTGATCGACTCCGCAACCGGCCAAGAGGCCGTCAATGTCGCCACTCATTTCGATCAGGCGCTGAAGATCACAGGGACAGTTCTGACGAGGCTCGATGGCGACGCCCGCGGCGGCGCAGCCTTGAGCCTAAAAACCGTCACTGGCAAACCGATCAAGTTTGTAGGCGTTGGTGAAAAGCCGGAGGATTTCGAACCGTTCCATCCCGAACGAATGGCTTCGCGCATTCTGGGGATGGGCGACGTGGTCAGTCTTGTGGAGCGCGCCGTCGAGGCCGTTGACCTGGACGAAGCTAAGGCCATGGAAGAAAAGATGCGCAAGGGGCAGTTTACACTCGAGGACTTCCTCCAGCAGCTACGGCAAATGAAAAAGCTTGGCTCCATCGAGAGCATCGTCCAGATGTTGCCGGGTGGTTCGGAGATGATTAAAAGCACCGATCTCAGCAAGAGTGAAAAGGATTTCAAGCGGATGGAAGGAATGATTTGCGCGATGACTTTCCAGGAACGGCGTCATCCACAAATCTTAAATGCCAAACGCCGTCTCCGTATTGCCAAGGGCAGCGGGGTAACCGTCGCAGAATTAAACAACCTGCTCAATCGCTTCGGACAAATGCAGCAAATGATGAAGAAGATGGGGAAGATGCAGAAGATGATGGCCCGAATGGGTGGAGTTATGCCGGGTCGGCGGTAACTCTGAGGCGTCGCGCTTTAATGGATTCTGAAGCACAAAAGAAATCGGGACAGTAAGTACTGTCCCGATCAACTGTATAACCCTTAGCGAGCCTCGATGCTCGCTTCCATCAAAAGGTTTTCTCGCCAAGTCGCCCACCGCGGTAGCTGAGCCAGCGAATGTCCGCGTCTCCGGCGGTGGCTGGAACATCGAGAGAGTTGCTCAACTTGATCTTTTGAGCCCGGAGCTGCTTGAGCGAGCCAGCCCATTTGTGAATTTCAGCGTGACCATCCGCGAAGGAAAATCCTGACGCGCCATTGTGGTAGGTCGCTGGCTGATCAATCCAACTGTTTGCGCGAGGGTTGAAGAAACCGGCGTCGTTGATGCTATCCGGATGTTCGTCGAGATAAACCCAGGTTTCAGAAGGGCCGGGATAAATGAACTCGGAAGTCTTTTTAATGTGTTTGTAAATCGATTCCCAAGGACCCGTCTCCGCATTCCCCTCTCCAATGCCAATATTGCCGGAAAGGCTTCGAACCCGCTGAGCCCATCCTTTGTTTTTCTGTGCCGGGCTGAGGTATTTGTCAGCCGGACATTTGAAGATGTTTTTGGTGTTCCCAAAATACTTCGCGAGTTTCGAATACCTCTCATCAATCAAGTAGAGGGTGTTTGTGTTATCCTGCGAAGTTCCCCAGTCCAGCCATCCGATCACCCAAGGAGCATTTCTTGCGTTCTGGGCCTCGGCGAGTGTATTGCCGCCGTGAAAGCTCATAACGATTCGATCCTCGTTATCGCCATTGTACATGTGCCAGGCAAGCATGAGTTGCTTGGTGTTGCCCATGCACAGGATGCCTTGGGCTTTGCTCTTGGCTTTGGCTAAAGCGGGAAGAAGCATGCCAGCCAAAATCGCAATGATGGCAATGACGACCAAGAGTTCAATTAAGGTGAACCCGCCACGCGCGGCCTTTAACAGTGGTATCTGTCGGTGGTTGGTGGAACTTGATGTTTTCATAGATTACTGAAGGGTTTGAATGTCTGGTTTATGGCCGAGACGATTAACAGCGAGGCTGCACTTTGTAAATACTAAATTGAATTCGGTTCGCAACATCGATAAACCGCTCGACGCCAGCAAACGCAAGACTCATTGAGTGACATTGGGAGGGGGCTTGATATCAGCAGCATTCGGATCAATAGCTCGCAATGAATTTATGGCCTGCAGAGCCACAGCCCGCTCTGGATCGTTCAATAGCTCGCGAAGAGGCGCAATTGCTGCCTTGGCGCCTGGGCCAATCTCCATCAGAGCATAAGCTGCAAGCCGTTTCACCTCTGAATCTTTGTCCTTAAGCAATGGGATGAGGTCGGGAACTGCAGGAGCCGCTTTGGCCCCAGCCTTTGCCAATTCAACACAGGCATTCACTCGCGTATCCTTGTCCGCGCTCTTGAGGGCCTGAGTCGTGGCCGAAACATCGACGCTTTGCTCCTTGGCCGCACACGCTGCCAGGAATCCCGCAAAGAGGAGGGCTAGAATGGTGATCAAACTGTTACTGAGAGGCTTTTTCATTGCCCAGAATTTACGCCTCTCCAATAGGTCGTTCAAGTTAAAACCCGGTTTTGCAAATGGTGTTCTGCTCGTGGGATGACCGCCTGCAAAAGCCTTTCTCAACCACCCACTGGATATTACTTCTGCCCTTTTCCTTCGTTCAGCTCGAAGATGCGCCCCACTTCGAAGGGACCAAAAGACTCCTCGGCGCCGTAGGGCCATCGGACAGTAACGCGCTCGACCTTTTGCGCCGAATCCAGCCCAAAATGGACTCGCGGATCACTGCTCGAGCAGTAGCCTTGATTGGGTTGGACGTAACGCCAATAAACTTTACCAGCAGCCTCGACCCGGACGGAGGCGTTAATCGCATCGGTGTGTTTGCGGCTCAAAGCTCGAAAGATGATCCAACCGCCCTGCTTTCTTGCTATATTGCGAAGCAGGTGAACCGGACCATCTCGGTTGATGATGACGACATCCATGTCACCGTCATTGTCCAAGTCGCCAAACGCGGCACCTCGGCTGGTGGCGGCCCGAGACTGAACGACACCTCCTTGCGGACTGACTTGTTCGAACTGACCCCCGCCCAAGCCGCGGAGCAAGCTGTTCGGTTCAGCATAAGGATCTGTCGGATCTAGATTCCGAGCACCAGACTTTACCCGACCGTTGGCGACGTAGAGGTCGAGATGTCCGTCGTGATCGAAGTCGGCAAACCCAACGCCAAATCCAGTGAATGGCAAGCTCCCCGACCCTGGCCCCTTTGGGTGGAGAGTGTCTGTGAAATAGCCTTTGACGTTCATGAAGAGACCATTGTCTTCCCCCACGAGATGCGTGACAAAGAGATCGAGCCAACCCTTCTGATCGAGGTCCACCGCCGCCACTCCCATGCCGGCTCTTGGGACGCCGTAGGTATTGACCGCGCATCCCCGAATCATCGCCTCATCAACAAACTTTCCATTGCCTTGATTGATCCAGAGCTGGTTTGGCATGGCGTCATTGGCGACAAAGATATCGAGTCGGCCGTCGCCATTAAAGTCGGCGCAGGCAACGCCGAGCCCATTGCCGTAAGCCTTGTCCAGGCCGGCTGAAACGGTGACGTTCTCGAACGTGCCGTCTCCCTTGTTGTGGTAAAGACTGTCCACTGCCGGAGCTTTGTAGTTCAGGGGCGAGCAGTAATCGCGCAGCCCACCGTGCGAAAAGCATTCCAGCTCACGAGCCGGCGACCACTTGAGGTAGTTGGCAACGAAGAGATCTAGATGCCCGTCACCATCGTAGTCAAAAAAGGCGCAACTCGTCCCCCATGACTCCCCGCCCACACCAGCATCGCGCGTGACGTCGGTGAATGTGCCATCACCGTTGTTGTGATGAAGAATGTTGGTTCCGACGTTCGTCACGTAAATATCGGTGCGGCCATCGCCATCGTAGTCGGCACAGGCGCATCCCATACCGTATTGGCCGCTACCGCCGACGCGAGCGCGCTCAGTGACATCCTCGAACTGCCAATTTCCGAGATTGCGGTAGAGCTTGTTTCCTGGCCGATTTGTTGTAGTGGAATCAAGGGAGCCACCGTTAACGCAGAAGACATCCAGGTAACCATCGCCATCGTAGTCGAGCAACCCCACACCGCCGGTCATCATTTCTGGCATCCAAAAGTGGCCTGAGGCACCGGACGCGTGTCTAAAGTCCAATCTCGCGTTGACGGCTGTTTCTTCGAACCAAGGATCAGCAGGTTGGGTTGCATGCTGAGCGGCCGTAGAGACCGGCGCGGGGGACGACGGAGGTTTGGAACAACCACTCAGCCCCGTGCCCCACACGAAAGCAATCAGGCCAACGCAACTCAGTGGGAGGATCGCGCCACGAAGCGAGGTTCGAGATGCTTCCATGGCGCAGAATCCACTCGCGGACCAGGTGAGCCGGCGAGAAGACGTTCGTTCCAGAAATATTTTCACGTCAGCGATTCAGGAGCTTGCGGAGGCGGCCTTCGAGCACAGCCAACTCCGGCGCGTTGGGTGATATCCGCCGCAACGTTTGCAGGCTTACGCGTGCTTCATTCGTTTCGCCGAGTTTGATCTGAAGGTCTGCGACTCTTACATGAACGGGGGCAAATACCGGATCCAGCTTGCTCGCGTTCTTGTAATGCTCCATCGCCTCGGCGGGACGATTCAAATTGCGCAAGCAAACGTCGCCCATCTCGATCTGAACCTCGGCATTCTGCGGGTCACAACTGAACGCGCTTCCCAAAGCTGCGAGCGCCTCAACGTCGCGTTCTATCGCCAACAGAACATTGGCTTTCGCCAAGTATCCTTGCGGAGTGTCCGGCGCTAACGCGATCGCTTTTTCAGCATGAGCCAAAGCTTCATCATTGAAGCCCAGCATCTGGGCGTTGAATGAAAGCGTGATGTACGCCGAGAGATACCGTTCATCGATTTGAAGCATTCTCTGAAGGAGCGGGCGCGCCTTCTGGGGTTGGCCGGATCGATTGTAGGCAATGGCCAGGTTATTCAGGAGTGCGAGATTCCGTGGATGGAATGAGATGGCCCGATCGAGCAGCTCCACCGCTTTGTTCGGAGAGCCAGCTTGAGAATACGCGTTGGCGATATCGATTTGATCCTGAAGCAATCTCATGTGCTGTGACGCTGTTTCTGACCATGCATCGGGCATGGGAAAAACAACGGCATTAAGGCCAAGGCGAAGCTCCAACGCGGCATCTTCCATCCGCCCCATCCCTCTGTAAGCCATCCCGAGCAGATGGTGGGCATTCTTCGCGCTCGGATCTTGCCGAACGGCCTGTTCGAGCCAATGGACAGCCGCAGCATAATCACCTCGTCGAAGTTTTACGTCACCCAGCCCAGCCAATCCTCGCCATTCGGTCGGAGCACAGGCGATCAGGCGCTGGAACGCCGATTCCGCCTCGTCCAAAGCCCCGGCGCGAAGCA
Source organism: Akkermansia muciniphila (assembly GCA_945861765.1). Taxonomy (GTDB): domain Bacteria; phylum Verrucomicrobiota; class Verrucomicrobiia; order Limisphaerales; family SIBE01; genus SIBE01. The sequence continues at coordinate 6,127 of CAMAWP010000327.1, forward strand.
GCGCATGTCCGAGGCGATAGTAAGCCGGGGCAAAGTTCCGGAACTGGACCGCCAGTTGGCGGAACAATTGAAGAGCTTGATCCAGATCGCCAGACTCTTGCGTCGCGATAGCGACGTACATCTGGGCCAGCGGTTCCTTAGGATTGAGTTGAGCCGCATTTTGAAACGCTTTCTGAGCTTCATTCCACAGGCCATTGGCAGCATAGACAATCCCAAGAGTGGCGTGTCGTTGCATCTCACGAGGCGATTCACGGACCCGCTGAACATTCTCCTCTATGTAGGCGCGCAACTGAGGTTCTAGGCTCCCAATGTCGCCCGGTATTGGCGCGTCCAGCAACGGTTTTCGGGTGCGGAGATAGTTACCGAGTCCCGCAAACGCTAGAAGCAAAGCCATCGCCACAACCCAAGCGAGCAAAAGCCGACGCGAGCGGCGGGGCCGAGAAAGCTCATTCGAGGGGGAAACCCCTTCGAGGTCTCTGCCGATATTTGCGCCTCTGAATTTCAATTTCACAAAACGAGGCAGGGCAATGTTTAAAGTAAAATGGCTCGCGCGAACGCGAGCCACTGTTCCTAACAAACTTATGTTGGCAATCTGAACTTCTCTCTAAAACCGAGTCGCGCCAGTTACTTTAGAAGAGCTTCGTTCTTGCAACCAATCCACATCTTTATTATTGGGCGATGAGACACCAAGCGACAGTGCTTGGCCTTTCTTCAGCACCGGCGTGGTACGCTGATCGACGAATTTATGGATTTCCGAGTGTCCGTCCGCGAAAGAGAATCCACCGGCCCGGTTGTGGTAGCTCGCCGGAAAATCGACGATCGTGTGGGCCGTAGTCCTTTGGGGATCGTAGGAGCCCATGTCCACGGCAAACCATCCATCGTTAATGCTGTCTTCTCGCTCGTCCAAAAAGACCCAGCATTTCGATGGGGTGGGTGACGTAATCTGACTGTATTTTTTAAACTGATTGTAACCTCCGGTAAATGGGCCGCCTCGGTCGCCCAAGTACCCATTCATCGAAATGGAACGAACCCGCGGCGAGCCTGTCTTTCCCTTGCTGAGGCTTTGGTCCGCAGGACATCGATAAATGCCAGCCGACAGGCTGTACTTGCCGAGCTGTGAATTCAGGAGGAAAGACGTGTTGGTGTTCGCACCGGATGTGCCGCCGGAAAAATCGAGCCAACCAACGCACCAGGTCAAATTTGTGTTCGATGGGCTTCCTGCGTTACCGCCATCCAAGTTTCCGGTGATCTTATCGCTGTTGTCCTCGGCATACATGATCCAAGCCAAGCCCAATTGTTTTCCATTGTTCAAGCACGCAATGCCTTGAGCTTTGGTTTTCGCTTTGGCTAAAGCGGGTAGAAGCATGCCAGCCAAAATAGCGATGATGGCAATGACGACCAACAGTTCGATGAGTGTGAAAGCCCGAGAGAAATACGGGGGCGTTCGCAGGTAACTGCTCATGGTGCGAATTAACTTTTTCATAGATAGGTCACCGGGGTTATTAGAGTTAGGACGATGGGTCGGAGTTTAATGGCGATTATTTTAACGTCAATGATTTATCCCACCCGACAGATCTGTCCAGGGCCGTCGGATAGTTAATTTGGCAGAACAATCGCACAAACGATTTGCGGTGAGAACTGTGCGTTTGA
>CAMAWP010000328.1 GCA_945861765.1 Akkermansia muciniphila
TCCAGCTCCTTAAACTGGACGAGCGTTAGGGGACGTCTGCGCTCTGCTTTTAACCATTCCTCATGCGAATCGAGAAACCAGCCGAAGCGCTGAACGAACAGGACATCCGCGCCGATAAACGAGAGGCTTTTCATGAACGCATTGTTCAAGCCATCGATGGCTGTTCCCATTAGAGTGACTGTCACTATGCCAATGATAATCCCGAGCGTCGTCAGAATCGCCCTCATCTTGTTCGCCCAAATAGCGCTCCACGAGATGCGACACCCCTCGGTGATGTCAGTCAGCGAATTCATGACGGTTCCGACCCCCGAGTTCGGCTTGGGTGTGCCGGGTAGGTTTGCGCTATGCAGGATCGCAGGCTCCTGGCCTGCGGGGATTCGGGCGGATTGATGCGATGGGCAATGCCAGAGCATCCGCCGATTTCAAAATGGCGACACAGCAGATCGTGAATCTGCGCTATGGGAAGTGAAACAGCCGGGCTAGACATGAGCCAAATCTGTCAGTGCTGCTCCGGGTCGGATGCGCTCATCGCTGGCGATTGATCCGTCAAGGATACGGATGACGCGCCGGGCGTGCCGAGCCACGTGTTCCTCATGCGTGACGACGATGATCGTGTGACCTTTCCGGGAGAGTTCTTCAAACAATGCCATGATCTCGACGCCTGTTTTTGAATCCAGATTGCCAGTCGGTTCGTCGGCAAGAATAATGGATGGATTATTGACGAGTGCGCGGGCGATGGCGACGCGCTGGCGCTGGCCACCGGACATTTCGTTCGGTTTGTGATGGACGCGATCGGCGAGCCCGACGTTGTCGAGAGTCTGGAGGCTCATTCGCCTTCGCTCCTCGGGATCAATCCCTGCGTAAATCAAAGGCAGTTCAACATTGCGCAGCGCGCTCGAGCGGGGCAGAAGGTTGAAGCTTTGGAAGACGAAGCCGATCTCTTTATTCCTGATCTCAGCCAGTTGATTGTCGTCCATTTCGCTGACTTGCGATCCATTCAACATGAATTCTCCGGAGCTAGGTGTATCCAAGCAGCCCAGTAGATTCATCAAGGTCGATTTGCCTGAGCCGGAGGGGCCCATGATGGCGACATATTCTCCGCGCTCAATTTCGAGTGTCACCTCGTGCAAGGCATGAATTGTCTCGGTCCCCATTTGATAACGCCGCGAGATTTTCAATAATCGTATGAGGCTCATTGTCACTTCTTGTCTTTTTTTTCATCCGATTTTGGGCCGCCAACTTTCACTATTTTCCCATCTTCGAGTTCTCGGCTGATTGCCTTGAAACCTCCCGAGATCACCTCCTGTCCTTCCGAGACGCCATCGGTGATTTCCCAGTAAGAGTCGTTGCTGATCCCCAGTTTGACGGGAACCATTTTGGCCGTGTTGGTCTCAACCAGAAAGGCCACCTCGATGGGCTTCAGAACTTCTCCAGGTTTTCGGCCTTCACTTGCGATGGCTGCATTCGTTCTGCTGAGGGTGTTAGTCACGCCGGACTTTTCGGCGGCCTGAAGACTCGATCCTTTGGGGTCTCCGACTTTATCCGTCGTCGAATCTTTCGGAACCCGAGTTGTGACGCTGGCGATCGGAACTGCCAAAACGTTGGTTCGAGATCGGGTTTCAATTTCTGCGTTTACAGACATCCCTGGCCGAAAGATTTCCTTCTCGTTGAATCGGATTCGGACTTCGAATTTGGTCGCTTCCTGTGATTGTCCTCCCCCGCCGCCACCCATTCCAGCCTGCCCGGAGCCCTTCGAAGAATTAGCAATATCAGTGACGGTGCCGTTAAACTTGCGGTCCTTAAAAGCATCGACTTCCAAGCGAGACTTTTGGCCCACGGCGATCAGAACAACGTCGATTTCGCCGACGTCAACCCGAGCCTCCATTTCATTCAGATCGGCGACTGTCATAATCTCCGTTCCCGCCATCATGGCGGTGCCAACAACGCGCTCTCCGACTTGGGAGTTGAGGCGACTCACCGTTCCATCCAGGGGCGAGGTAATAGTGGTCTTGGCGAGATCTTCCTCAGCCTTTTTGAGTGCAGCATTGGCCATTTCAACCTGATGCACCGCTCCCTGCAGTTGAGATTTGGCAATCTCGTGAGCGGTCCGACCTTCCAAGTAGCTCGAATCCGAGACGAGTTTATTCTGGAACAGTTCGGAGATCCGTTTGAACTCGGCCTCCGTCTTGTCCAACGTCGCCTTCGAGGTGCCTTTGCTCGAGAGGGAAAAGTTATAGTTGGCTTTGGATGAATTGAGATTGGCGATGTAGTTATCGGGCTTGATTCTCAGCAGAAGATCGCCCTTCTTAACACGTTGCCCCTCTTTGACTGGCAGCTCAATGATCTCGCCGCTGACTTCCGGGCTGATCTTCACCTGCAAAACGGGTTGAACTCTCCCGTTTGCGACGACGAGTTCTGTGATGTTTCGGCGCGTGATTTTTTCTGTCTGCACCGTGATCACTGCATCTCGTTTCCGAAGCACTGCGGTTGCGATGAGCGCGCTCAATACGAGCCCGATCGTCGAAAACAGGATGATCTTCTTGCGCCGTTTAGTTTTTGGATTGGCCATGAGTATTCTTGTTAAGACACCGAACCAGTCATTTATGTTTCAATTGATTGTACGCTGTTGTGCTTGGCTCTCGCACCGACACCACGTCCAAGTCAATTCGTGCGAACTCCCCAAAAGGTTACAATGCACGTGATTTTTGTTCGGGAGTCCATCGGTTGTAAATACTCTTTGTTCGAAAGTTCTCAAAGGCACTCCCATCCGGGAAGGGCCCAGCTCGGTGAACTCGATGAAGTCTTCGGACTCTCAGTCTCAGTTATTGGTGGCGGTAACATTTCGGACATGCGACATCTTCCAGATAGACCGCTCCTGATCTCAAAACTCACGCCCGGAACTCACGTGTCGCTTGCCTTTCAAGTTTTCATCGGATCGGCCAGGTTAAAGACTTGACGACGAAGTTGAATCTTGGAGACTGACGACAATGAGTTTATTTTCGATTCAAAGCGAGTTTCGCTACGAGATTCTTCGATTGGTTCACGAGGGCACCATGGGTGCCGTGTATGAAGCTGAACAGCATGGCGTTCAGGGTTTTGTTAAGAACATAGCGATCAAGATTATCCGGCCAAGCTTCGCGGGCCAGCCACAGTTCATCGACAATTTTATTGGTGAAGCGAAACTAGTGGCGGATCTGATCCATACGAACATCGTTCAGACCTATCACCTCGGCGAGTCCTCGCGTCTGCTCTACGCCAAGCTTGGCAGCAATGCGACGATGTTGAACCGCTATCTCACGCCCGGCTCCCAGGTATATTTCATGGCGATGGAGTTGATTGACGGCGTCAACGTCGAACAGTTTTGTCGCAAGCTCACTATCAAGAAGGCGCAAATGCCCATTGAACTGGCCATCTTCACGGTCAGCCGCGTCGTTCGAGGCCTGGCCTACGCGCACACCAAGAGAAACAGAGATGGCGAGCCGATGGGAATTGTGCATCGCGACATCAGCCCCAAGAACATCATGATTGCCTATGAAGGGGACGTGAAGCTCATCGATTTCGGCATCGCCAAGGCTGCAGGATTTTTAGTGGCGAATGAGGGGGAGGAGGTTACCGGAAAGCCAGAATACATGAGTCCGGAACAAACGGATTTCAAGGTGACGGACAAACGTGCCGACATTTTCTCGGCAGGCGTGGTCCTCGCCGAATTGCTGCTCGGCTACAACATTTTCAGAGGCCATGCCGCTGTCACCGCGCGAGAGCGCATATTGTCTCTGGAACTGCCGGACTTCAGCACGCTGCGGCAAGGTATTGACGAGCCTCTGAACAAACTCTTGCATCGCTCATTGGCGCGTGATCCGGACAAGCGGTACCCGACCGCAAATGAATTTCTGCACGATTTGGAATACTACATCTACCACCTAGGTTACGGGCCGACGAACGAAACACTTGGCAAATTCATACGCAAGTTGTTTGACTTAGCTGAACTGGACGACGAGCAACAGACTCCAGTCGGCGAAGTTGTCGCGTAAAGTTCCGTGCGTGGATGCGTGGGGAAATGCCTCGGCCGATTTCCAGAACCAGTCGGCTTGGGAATAACCAGATCGGCCGAGAAGCCTGCCCAGCCAGCATTTTTCGTTTTGAGGAAGGTGGCATCCCGACACCTCTATTTCAGGTTCGACGGATTCAGTGGCTTGAGATCTCTCGGCATGAAGACTCCATCCTTCCTGATCAATTCTCCGTCAAACCAGATCTCACCACCGCCCCATTCGGGCCTTTGGATCAGCACCATATCCCAGTGAACGGCTGAGCGATTGCCGTTGTCGCATTCCTCGTACGCTTGGCCAGGGGTCAGGTGAAGCGAACCTGCGATCTTTTCATCGAACAGAATATCGCACATCGGGTTCTGGATATACGGATTGAAACCGAGGGAGAATTCTCCCGTGTAACGTGCGCCTGGATCAGCGTCAAGGATCTCGTTGAGGCGTTTGGGATTGTTGGCTGTGGCCTGGACGATCTTGCCGTCTTTGAACTCGAGTCGGACATTTTCAAACTTGGCTCCGGAATAAATGGTCGGAGTGTTGAACTGGATCACGCCGTTGATCGAGGTTTTAACCGGACAACTGAAGACTTCTCCATCCGGAATGTTTCTATCGCCTTTGCACATCTTTGCGCCAATTCCCTTGATGCTAAATGCCAGATCAGTCCCGGGTCCTTTGATCTGAACCCGGTCGGCTGTTTTCATCCGCTGCTCCAAAGGAACCATGGCTTTACCCATTTTACGGTAATCCATCGTACAGACATCGAAGTAAAAATCTTCGAATGCTTCCGTGCTCATGCTGGCTGCTTGGGCCATGCTCGGCGTGGGCCAGCGCAGAACGCACCACCGGGTTTTGTTGACCCGATGATTCAGCACCGGCCGGAGCGCTTTGGAAAAGAGCGCCATTCGTCCGCTAGCCACATCGGACGTTTCATTGGCATTGGCACTGCCTCGAATCGCGATGTATGCCTGCACTTTTTTCATCCGAAACATTTCCACATCCCGCACCAACGCGGCATGTTGGTCGTCGGTCTCGCGGAGGATTTCGCGTGTCACACGTGTGTGACGGACTTCTATCAACGGTAGCGCGCCCGCCGCCCGCACGCTCCTGATCAGTTGGATCGAAAACTCATCCGGCACATCGATCATATCCAGAAGGATGCGGTCTCCCTTCTTCAGTTGGGTGGAATACCTCACCAGCAAGTCAGCCAGTTTTTTGTAACGTGGATCAGTCATGTTTTGTTTTGGTGCAGGAAACTAATCGACAGCGCACGTTTGGTCGAGAGGCTTTTCCGCAAGTCCGACGAACCGTGTCAGTGCTTGCTTTCTCTGCGTGAGCACACGGAAAAATCAGGTGCCAGGCTGGCGGCTTTGGCTGCAAGATTACAGTGACAGGGAAATGATCTTACGATGAAATGCGGATCATGAAATCAGGCAATCCGAAGCACAACCAGTTCAAATCCGAAGGCGACCTGAACGCATCGCCGCACCGCGCAGCTTGGTCTGCGGAACAGATCGATCCTGTGACTCGAGATTGGCTGGAACAGGATGCTAAATATTTTATGCATCAAGCCCTCTCCACTCCCTGCCTCAATGTGCTTCAAGGTTGCGAAGGCTCTTACATTGAGGACTTGGAAGGCCGTCGGCTGCTGGATTTCCACGGGAACAACGTTCACCAAGTCGGCTTCGGAAATCCTCGTGTGATGGATGCCATTGTCTCGCAGTTGAAAAAGCTCTCTTTCTGTCCTCGACGCTACACGAACATTCCCGCGATCCAACTGGCAAAAAAGTTGTCCGAGTTGGCCCCGGGGAATCTAATTCGAGTGCTGTTCGCGCCCGGCGGCACCAGCGCCATCGGCATGGCTCTCAAGCTCGCCCGAGCGGCGACCGGGAGGTTCAAAACTGTTTCGATGTGGGATTCCTTTCACGGCGCTTCACTTGACGCTATTTCGGTGGGTGGCGAGGCTATTTTCCGCAGCGGAATCGGCCCGCTCCTTCCGGGCTGCGAGCATGTGCCTCCGCCCGACGCATCGCATTGTCTATGGGATTGCAAGGGCACATGCAGTTTGAAATGTGCGGATTACATCGAGTACGTATTGGAGAAGGAAGGGGATGTGGCCGCAGTCATTGCTGAGACCGTTCGTTGCACGCCGTTCATCCCTCCGATGGATTACTGGAAGAAAGTTCGTGCTGCCTGCGACAGGCATGGGGCGCTATTAATTCTCGACGAAATTCCGACCTGTCTCGGCCGCACCGGCAAGATGTTTGTGTGCGAACATTACGATGTCGTTCCGGATATTCTCGTGATCGGTAAAGGGCTGGGCGGCGGCATTTTTCCTTTGGCGGCTCTCATTGCCAGAGAGGATTTGAATGTCATGGGCGGCAAAGCGCTTGGGCATTACACCCATGAAAAGAATCCCGTTGCCGCCGCAGCCGCCTTGGCGACGATCGAGTATATCGAAGCCGAAAAGCTCTTGGGAAATGTCGTGGCTGAGGGCAATTACGCTCTCAAGAGAATGCGGGCGATGATGGCGACGCATGAGATCATCGGCGACGTCAGAGGTCTAGGGCTGCTTATGGGGATGGAGTTAGTCAAGAATCGCCGGACGATGGAGCGTGCCAGCGATCAGGCGGAAAAGGTCATGTACGGCGCTTTAAGGCGCGGGCTGAGTTTCAAGCTGACGATGGGGAACATCATCACTCTGACTCCGCCTCTGACCATCACGCGCCAAGAAATGAAGAGGGCCATGGATGTATTGGACGAGTGTTTGACGGAAGTGGAACGGGTGCCTAAGAAACAAAGAAATCATTGAGTTTTCATTGCGAAATGAAAGCTAGCCGCCTAGTTTTCGCGGGTGAGACTTTCCGTCAAAAGTGACTATGCGGCGCGAGCTGTCCTTGGCTTGACGCGTCATTACCAACCCGGCGTCTCCATGCGCGTGGAAGATTTGGCGCTCGAACAAGGGGTTCCGGCAAATTATTTGGTCCAGATTCTGATCGAATTGAAGTCCAACCAAATTGTTAAAAGCCAGCGAGGGAAAGAAGGCGGATACATGCTGGCACGTCCTCCCGCAGAAATTACCTTGGGCGATATTCTCCGCTCCGTTCATGGCCAGGTTTTTGATACGCCAGCGCTCGCTGATCCGGAGTGTCCAGCCGAACTTCTGGCAGCGTGGCGGAGGTTGCAGAAGACTTTGGATGACGCTGCCGATGCCATTACGTTCCAGCAATTATTCGAGGCGAGTCAAGACAAGGAGAAGATGTATTACATCTAACGGGCTAAATCTGTGTATTGACGAACAAATTCGATACCTGTGACACGATTGACGCGGGCAAACGTTATGCATAGTGTTATGCATTATGGCAAGTTTACATCGTCAGAATGGTCGCCCCTACTGGTATTGCGCTTACACTGACCAGAAGGGCGAGAGACATTTCAAGTCCACCAAGTCCAGCGATAAAAAAGAAGCGAAACGGGTCTGTGATGCGTTTCAACGTGCTGTCGATCTGACCAAAGTCGGAACACTCACCGAAGATCGAGCCCGGAAAGTGATCGAAAACGTTGTCAGCGAGATTCTCGAAGCGTCCGGACTCGCAATGCAGCGTTTCAGCATAGAGGACTATTTGACCTCATGGCTTAAGGAAAAGGAAATCGAAACCGAGGCGACCACTTCCAGTCTTTATGCTCGGCTGGTAAGGCAGTTCATTGCTT